>JAVVFG010000162.1:0-8599 GCA_032260445.1 Anaerolineae bacterium
CTGGCTCGCCGACCTCAAGCCCGGCGGCCGCTTCGTCGCCAACGACCTCTACCACGCCGGCGGCATGCGCCTCCTCGCCCAACGCCTCGCCGCGGGCGGCTACCTCCACCCCGAAGCGATCACCGTCACCGGCCGTACCATCGCCGCCGAAGCCGCCGCCGCCGCGGAAACCCCCGGCCAGGAAGTCGTCCGCCCCCTCGAAGACCCCCTCCAGCCCAACGGTGGCCTCGTCATCCTCAAAGGCAACCTCGCCCCTGAAGGCTGCGTCGTCAAAATCGCCGGCCACCAATTGCGCCACTTCAGCGGCCCCGCCCGCGTCTACGATACCGAAGAAGCCGCCTTCGCCGCCGTGCAAGAAGGCCAGATCCAGCCGGGTGACGTCGTCGTCATCCGCTACGAAGGCCCGCGCGGCGGCCCCGGCATGCGCGAGATGCTCGGCGTCACCGCCGCCATCGCCGGCGCCGGCCTCGACGATTCCGTCGCCCTGCTCACCGACGGCCGTTTCTCCGGCGCCACCCATGGCCTCATGGCCGGTCACGTCGCCCCCGAAGCAGCTTGCGGCGGCCCCATCGCCGCCCTCCGCGACGGCGACACCATCACCTTCGACGTCCCTGCCCGCCGCCTCGACGTCGCCCTCTCCCCCACCGAGCTGCAAGCCCGCCTCAGCGACTGGCGCGTCCCCGCCCCCCGCTACCAGCGCGGTGTCATGGCCAAATACGCCCGCCTCGTCGGTTCCGCCGCCGCAGGCGCCGTCGCCGGCTAGCGTCCGGCGAGAAAAAAGAGTGAAGATGAACGCGAAAAGGAGGTCAGGATGAAGAAAACAGGGGCCGAAATCTTATGGGAATGTCTGGTGCGCGAAGGAGTAGAGCTCGTCTTCGGCTACCCCGGCGGCGCCATCATGCCCGCCTACGACGCCATGCTCAACTACCCCATCCACCACGTCCTCGTCCGCCACGAACAAAGCGCCGCCCACGCCGCCGACGGCTACGCCCGCGCCACCGGCAAGGTCGGCGTCGCCATGGCTACCTCTGGTCCCGGCGCCACCAACCTCGTCACCGGCATCGCCACCGCGATGATGGACTCGTCCCCCATCGTCTGCATCACCGGCCAGGTCGCCGCCCACCTCATCGGCGGCGACGCTTTCCAGGAGACCGACGTCACCGGCATCACCCTGCCCATTACCAAGCACAACTTCCTCATCACCAGCGCGGACGAAGTCGCCGCGACGGTGCGCGAGGCCTTCTACATCGCCCGTAGCGGCCGCCCCGGCCCGGTGCTCATCGACATCTGCAAGAACGCCCAGATCGAAGAAGTCGAATTCGACTACCCGGCCGACCCCCAGCTGCCCGGTTACCAGCCACCGCGACACGCGCCCATGCCCGACCTCCAGCGCGCCGCCGCGATGATCGCCGAGGCCGAGCGCCCGGTCATCCTCGCCGGGCACGGCGTCCTCAAGTCCGGCGCCATGGTTGAGCTGAAAGAGTTCGCCATCAAGACCCAGACGCCGGTGGCCATGACCCTGCTCGGCCTCGGCAGCCTGCCCGCCTCCCACCCCCTCAGCCTGGGCATGATGGGTATGCACGGCGAGGCCTACTGCAACAACGCCATCCAGCAAGCCGACCTCCTGCTCGCCTTCGGCATGCGCTTCGACGACCGCGTCACCGGTAACCTGCGCACCTACGCGCCGCGCGCGCGCAAGATCCACGTGGAGATCGACCCCTCCGAGGTGCACAAAAACGTGCGCGTCGATCTGCCTTTGGTCGGCGATCTCCGGACCGTGTTGCAGGACCTGACCCCCCTCGTCGCCCCCTGCGACCACGAAGAATGGCTGGAGCAGGTCGCCGCCTGGAAAGCCGAGACCGAGGCGCGCGACATCCTCGCCTGGGCCGACGATGGGCTGCTCTACGCCTCGCATGTCATCCGCGATATCTGGCAGCGCACTGGCGGCGACGCCATCGTCACCACCGACGTCGGCCAGCACCAGATGTGGGCCGCCCAGTACTACCACCTCGAGCAGCCCTACCGCTGGATCACCTCCGGCGGCGCCGGCACGATGGGTTTCGGTCTACCCTCGGCCATCGGCGCCTGGTTCGCCTACCGCGACCGCCCCATCTGGGCCATCGTTGGCGACGGCGGCTTCCAGATGACGCAGGCCGAGCTGGCAACAGCGGTTCAGGAAGGCGCCAACGTCAAAATCGCCCTGATCAACAACGGCTTCCTCGGCATGGTGCGCCAGTGGCAAGAGTTCTTCTTCGAGAAGCGCTACTCCGGCGTGCACATGACCGGTCCCGACTTCATCAAGCTCGCCGAGGCCTACGGCATCCCCGCACGCCGCATTACCCAACGTGAAGAAGTAGCGAATGCAGTCAGCTTTGCCGAGAGCATTACCGGCCCTGTACTCCTGGAATTCGTGGTCGAGCAGGAGGATGCCGTCTTCCCCATGGTCCCCGCCGGCGCCGACCTCGACAACATGCTCCGCCGCCCCATCCGCCGCCAGCCGTCCGCGGTTGCCGGCGACTGATTTGCCAGCCATCTGGCAGAGGAGGAAAGATGCGACAGACATTAATCGCCATTGTGGAAAACAAACCGGGCGTCTTGAACCGGGTCGCGTCGCTGTTCCGGCGGCGCAATTTCAATATCGACTCGCTCAACGTTGGGCGTACCGAGGATCCGCGTTTCTCGCGCATGACCATCGTCGTCGACAGCCAGGACACCGAGGCGCGCCTTGTCGAGGCCAACCTCTACAAGCTGGTCAACGTCATCGACGTGCAGGATGTGACCCGGCAGCCGGCCGTCGTGCGTGAGCTGGCGCTGATCAAGGTCGAGGCACCGCCCGAGCGCCGCGCCGAAGTGCTCAGCCTGGCTGACATCTTTAAGGCCAAGATCGTCGACGTCGGTCCCGACTCGCTCATCTTGCAGGTCGTGGCCGACGAGGAGCGCGTGGATAGCCTCGTCGAGCTGTTGCGCCCGTGCGGCATCCTGGAGCTGCTGCGCACAGGCCACGTCGCCATGACCCGTGGCCGGACCGACGGCGTACGCCACACCCCTGGCGCAGGCCGCAACGGTCACCACCGCCTCGCCGGCGAGGCACTTGCCGCCGCGACTGACATCCAATGAAGAAACAAGGATAACCCTATGGCTACCATCTATTATGACCGGGACGCCGACCGCTCCCTCATTCGAGACAAGAAAGTCGCCATCATCGGCTACGGCTCGCAGGGCCACGCGCACGCGCTCAACCTGCGCGATAACGGCGTAGATGTCGCCGTCGGCCTGCGCCCCGGCAGCCGCTCCTGGCCCCGCGCCGAGGCCGACGGGCTGCGCGTGATGAGCGTTGCTGATTCCGCTGCCTGGGCTGATACGATTATGATCCTGGCCCCCGACACCGCCCAGCCCCGCATCTACGAGCAGGAGATTGCCCCTCATCTCAGCCCGGGCAAGACGCTGATGTTTGCCCATGGCTTCAACATTCGCTACGGCACGATCGCCCCGCCGCCCGGCGTTGACGTGAGCATGGTCGCCCCCAAGGCGCCGGGCCACCGTGTGCGCGAGGTCTTTGTTGAAGGCGGCGGCACCCCCTGCCTGCTCGCCGTGCACCAGGATGCCAGCGGCAGCGCCCGCGCCAACGCCCTTTCCTACGCCTACGCCATCGGCGGCACGCGCGCCGGCGTGCTCGAGACGACCTTCTCCGAGGAGACGGAAACCGACCTTTTTGGCGAGCAGACCGTCCTCTGCGGCGGCGTCAGTTCGCTCGTCAAGGCTGCCTTCGAGACGCTGGTCGAAGCCGGCTACCAGCCGGAGATCGCCTATTTTGAATGTCTGCACGAGCTGAAGCTGATCGTCGACCTCATGTATCGCGGCGGGCTCAACTACATGCGCTATTCCGTCTCCGACACGGCCGAGCACGGCGACTATGTCTCCGGGCAACGCATCGTCACCGAAGAAACCCGCTACGAGATGTCCCAGATTTTGAAGGAGGTCCAGGATGGCACCTACGCGCGCAACTGGATCGCCGAGAACGAAAACGGCCGGCCCTGGTTTGAGGATGAACGGCGGCGCCAGCAGAACCACCTCATCGAGGAGGTTGGCGCCTCGCTGCGCGAGATGATGCCGTTTGTGGATCCGGTGCAGGTGAAGCCCGGAGAGTGAAACAGGGATCGGGGATCGGTTTGGAGGTAGGTATGGCACAGGCTAATTACGTACAGATTTTTGACACAACATTGCGCGATGGCGAGCAGTCGCCGGGGGCAACGCTGACCTCGGGCGAGAAACTGGAAATCGCGCACGCGCTCGCCCGGCTCGGCGTCGACGTGATGGAGGCCGGCTTTCCCGCCGCCTCGCCCGACGACCTGGAAGCGGTGCGGCAGATCGCCATCGAGGTCGGCAACCGCAGCCCCCTTCCCGGCCGCGAGCCTCCCGTCATCTGTGGCCTGGCGCGCGCCACGCGCGGCGACATCGACAAAGCGTGGCAGGCGGTGCAATATGCTGCCCACCCGCGCATCCACACCTTCCTGGCGACCTCGCCGATCCACATGAAGCACAAGCTGCGCATGGACCCGGAGGCCGTTGTCGAACAGGTGCGCGACATGGTCGCCTATGCCCGCAGCTATTGCGACGACGTCGAGTTCTCCCCGGAGGACGCCGGTCGCAGCCATCCCGAGTACCTCTACCTCGTCCTCGGCGAGGCGATTAAGGCAGGCGCCACAACCCTCAACATCCCCGACACGGTCGGCTACACGATGACCGACGAGTTCAGGGCACTCATCGCCGGAATTATGGCCAACACGCCGGGCATCGAGAACGTCGTGCTCTCCGTCCACTGCCACGACGACCTCGGCCTGGCGACGGCAAACACCCTCGCTGGCGTCCAGGCAGGCGCGCGCCAGGTCGAAGTGACGATCAACGGCATCGGCGAGCGCGCGGGCAACACCTCGCTCGAAGAGGTTGTCATGGGTCTGCATACACGCCACCCCTTCTTTGCTCTCGAGACGGGCATCGACACGACGGAGATCGTGCGCGTCAGCCGCATGGTCTCGCACTACACCGGCATGGCGGTACAGCCGAACAAGGCGATCGTCGGCGCCAACGCCTTCGCCCATGAGGCCGGCATCCACCAGGACGGTATGCTCAAACACGAGTCCACCTACGAGATCATGCGCCCGGAGACCGTCGGCTGGCAGCAGTCGGCGCTCGTCCTCGGCAAACACTCCGGGCGCCACGCGCTGCGCGTGCGCCTCGCCGAGCTGGGTTACGAGATCGCTGGCGCCGAGCTCGACCGCATTTTCGCCCGCTTCAAGGAAGTCGCCGACAAGAAGAAGACGATTACTGACGCCGACCTGCAGGCGCTGATGGTCGACGAGCGTTACCAGCCGCGCGAGATCTACCGCCTCGACGGGCTGCAGGTCGCTTGCGGCACGATGGGTATGCCCACGGCGACGGTGCGCCTCATCGGCCCCGGCGGCAGCGAGCACGTGACTGCCGCCGTCGGCACCGGCCCGGTCGACGCCACCTACAAGGCCATCGACGCCGTCGTACAGATGCCGGCGACCCTGCTGGAGTTTGCCGTGCGTGCCGTGACCAAAGGCATCGACGCCATCGGCGAGGTCTCCGTGCGCCTCGAGGCGGACAACGGCAACCTGCAGACGCGCACATCGCCGCAGAGCGGACGCGAGCAGGCGCGCACCTTCGGCGGCTACGGCGCCGATACCGACATCATCGTCGCCAGCGCCCACGCTTATCTCGCCGCCCTGAACAAGATGCTCGTCGCCAGCGGGCGCTATGACAGTGATCAATGGCCAGTGGTTAGTGAACAGCTGGCCGTCACTGACCACTGACCACCAGTAACTGATGATGACCCAGCCACGAACTCTCTTCGATAAGATCTGGGACGCCCACGTCGTCGCCCAGGAAGAAGGCGGGCCGGCAGTCCTCTACGTCGACCTGCACCTGATCCACGAGGTGACCTCGCCCCAGGCCTTTACCATGCTGAGCGAGCGCGGGTTGGCCGTGCGCCGGCCCGAGCGCACCGTCGCCACCATGGACCACGCCACGCCGACCAACCGGCCGGACCTCTCCTTCGCCGACGCCATTGCCGTGCGCCAGCTAAACCAGCTCGCTCTGAACTGCGCCGAGTTCGGTATCCGCCTCTACGACATGGACAGCGCCGAGCGCGGCATCGTGCACGTGCTCGGCCCCGAGCAGGGACTGACCCAGCCAGGCATGACCATCGTCTGCGGCGACAGCCACACCGCGACCCATGGCGCCTTCGGCGCGCTGGCCTTCGGCATCGGCACCAGCGAAGTGGCACACGTGCTCGCCAGCCAGTGTCTGCTGCAGGCCAGACCGAAAACCTTCCTCGTCAATTTCGAGGGGGAGCTGCAGCCCGGCGTCACCGCCAAAGACATGATCCTGGCGCTCATTGCTCGTATTGGCGTCGGCGGCGGCACAGGGCACGTCTTCGAATATGCCGGCTCGGCCGTGCGTGCCCTCTCCATGGAAGAGCGCATGACGCTCTGTAATATGTCCATCGAGGCCGGTGCCCGCGCCGGTATGGTCGCCCCCGACGAGACGACCTTCACCTATCTCCACGGGCGCCCCTTTGCGCCGCAGGACGCTGCCTGGGACGAGGCGCTCGCGACCTGGCGTGCGCTCCCCACCGATCCCGGCGCGCGCTACGCCCGTACCATGACCATCGACGTCAGCAAACTGGCGCCGATGATCACCTACGGCACCAACCCGGGCATGGGGCTGCCGGTCACGGAGCGGGTACCCGACCCGGCAGCGGTCGCCGGCAGCGCTGCGCGGGCCTCTTTGGAGAAAGCGCTGAATTACATGGCCCTACAGCCAGGCGCGCCGCTCGTGGGGCACGCCGTCGACGTCGTCTTTGTCGGCAGCTGCACCAACGGTCGGCTCTCCGATTTGCGCGCGGCCGCAAGCATCCTTTCCGGTCGCAAAGTCGCCGCGGGCGTGCGCATGCTCGTCGTCCCCGGCTCGGCAACGGTGCGGCGCCAGGCAGAAGCCGAGGGGCTCGATCGCATCTTCGTCGCGGCCGGCGCCGAATGGCGCTATGCCGGTTGCTCGATGTGTCTGGCGATGAACGGCGACCAGCTCGCCCCAGGCCAGTACGCTGTGAGCACGACCAACCGCAACTTTGAAGGCCGCCAGGGGCCCGGCGGGCGCACCTTCCTCGCCAGCCCGCTCACGGCAGCAGCGTCGGCGGTGATGGGTCACGTCGCCGACCCGCGCCCCCTCCTCGCCGGCAATGGAGAGACAGCCTGATGCAACCGTTCACCACCCTGACAGCGACGATGGCGCCGCTGCCGCGCCACGACGTCGACACCGACCAGATCATCCCCGCCCGCTACCTGCGCGGCACCTCCCGCCACGGACTCGGCGCAGGGCTTTTCGCCGGCTGGCGCTACACAGCGGACGGCGCACCCGACCCAAGCTTCGTGCTCAACCAGCCCGTCTATGCCGGCGCGCAGATCCTCATCGCCGGCGACAACTTCGGCTGCGGCTCGTCGCGCGAGCATGCTCCCTGGGCCCTGCTCGACTACGGCTTCCGCGCTCTGATTGGTAGCTCCTTTGCCGACATCTTCCGCAACAATGCGCTGAAGAATGGCCTCCTGCCAGTGGTGGTGGAGCCTGAAGTAGCTGCCGCGCTGGCGCGGCTGGCGCAGGAAGCGCCAGAGACGGCGATCACCATTGACCTAGCGGCGCAGACCGTCACCCTACCGGACGGCGATTCGATATCGTTCCCCATCGACAGCTTCAACAAGCGCTGCCTGCTCGAAGGGCTAGACCAGCTTGGCTACCTGCTCTGGCACGAGGACGCGATCGCCGCCTATGAGCGCGAGCGCGCCGTATAGGGAGGAAACGATGGCTGAGAAGGCTCCACAGGTTTTCGTTTACGATACGACCTTACGCGACGGCACGCAGCGTGAAGGCATTTCCCTCTCGCTCAACGACAAGCTGAAGATCGCCCGGCGGCTCGACACCTTTGGCGTGCATTACATCGAGGGTGGCTGGCCCGGTTCCAACCCCAAGGACGCCGACTTTTTCCGTGCAGCGCAGGAGATGAGCTGGCAGCACGCCAAAATCGCCGCCTTCGGCGCCACGCGCCACAAGGATAGCCGCGTCGCGGACGACGCCAACCTGCAGGCCCTCCTCGACGCCGGCACGCCGGTCGTCACCCTCGTCGGCAAAAGCTGGACGCTGCACGTGTATGACGTCCTCGAAGCGACGCTCGACGAGAACGTGGCGATGATCGCCGACAGCGTCGCCTATCTCAAAGCGCAGGGCAAAGAGGTCATTTACGACGCCGAGCATTTCTTTGACGGCTACCGCGCCGATCCGGCATACGCCCTGCGCACGGTACGGGCCGCGGCCGAGAGCGGCGCCGCTGCCGTCGTCCTCTGCGACACCAACGGCGGCTCCCTGCCCTGGTGGATTGAGGAGGTGGTGGGCGAGGTATCCGCGGCGTTGGCCAAGTCGAGCGACGCCATCGTCGGCATCCACACTCACGACGACGGCGGCTGCGGCGTCGCCAACACCCTCGCGGCAGTCCGCGCTGGCGCGCGCCATGTCCAGGGCACGATCA
>JAVVFG010000163.1:0-8575 GCA_032260445.1 Anaerolineae bacterium
CCTGGACGCCGCAGTCTGGCGTGGGCGCGGCGGCACCGCCAGTCTACAAAGCGCTGTCGGCACGCGCTGCCACGCGCACGCCGCTACCGGTGCCCACAGTCACGCCCTACACGCCGCCGCCGACATATATCCCACGGCCATCGGAAACGCCTACGATGACGGTGACGCCGGAGCGTCTGCCCCTCGCGGCTTATGCGCTCGACGAGGTCGTGCCGCTGGTATCTTTCCCGCGCCCGCCGGGCGATAACGGGTGGGGCATTCACTGGATTCCGACGGTGAAGCAGGAGCGGGCGGTGGTCGATCGCTTTGTCGCCGAGCTGCGGCAGATGCACATTAAGTGGGTTGTTTTTCTGAACGACGGCACGCAGATCGGGGACAACGACTACCTGGTGGAACGGCTCGTCGCCAACGGCATGATGCCCGTGATGCGCGTGTACCGCAGCACGATTACGGTACACGACGGCGACCTAGCCGCCCTGGTGCGCCACTACCGGGCGAAGGGCGTCACCTACTTCCAACTTTACAACGAGCCGAATGTCAATATCGAGAATATGCAGGGATTTGCCAACCCGATTCACTATGCCCAGATGTGGGCGGAGGCGGCACGGATTGTCATTGAGAACGGCGGGCTACCCGGCATTGGCGCGCTCAGCCCGGGCGGCGCGTACGATCATTACACTTTTCTCGACCGCACGCTACGGACGCTCAAGTACAACGGCGACGACGATCTGCTAAACCGCGCCTGGCTCTCCGTGCACAACTACCACGGAACGCGCCGCTTCGACGATCCTGACGGCTTCCTCATGTTCCGCAAGTATGATGAGATCGTGCGCGCGCACCTGTTGCGCTCGATGCCGGTGATCGGCACGGAAGGCGGCAGTTACAGCGAGAACCCCGAAGAGGTGAAATTCCACCTGGCGCAGCAATACGGCTACATGGCCGAGGCCGAGCCCTACCTCTTTGCCTTTAGCTATTGGCTGCTGGCCAACCAGGAGGGTGGTAGCTTCGATTCGAACTGGGAGTGGCAGACGCTGTTCCGTGCCGGCTATGTGCATCCGGTTGTCACCGATTTCTTCTACCGGCGAGCCAGATAATTACAGCGAGCAGCGGCGCCTTGGGCGCCAGGGATGCTACGCCCCGTTCCCTTCGTGCAGGTCATCGCCAGCCAATTCGGCTTCTAGGTCATCCCACAGCGCGCGGAAGGCGGCGAGCCGAGATTCAGCCGCGCGCCGTGCGGCCTGCGTGTGCATACTGGCAACAGTCTTGTCCTGCCAACCCGGCTGGCGACCACCGGCGACGAGGTCGCCCGTGGTGACCGGCTCGCCCGCGGCAAAATCCATGCCCAGCCAGTGGAAAGCAGCCGTGAGTCCCAGTTTGGACAGCTTGTCGGCATCCCACAGCACCTGGGACTCGAGCCGTTCCAACGGCTCGTCGCGCCACAGGCCCATATGCTCCTCGATCACCTGGGCCACAGCCTCAATCTTCTCTGACGGAAAGTCTGTGGTGGGTAGGAAGTCGCGCGCGTAGGCGGCCCCTAACGCAGGGTGCTCCCGTCCGGCTTCTTTGGCCACATCGTGCAGCCATGCGGCTGCTTCGACAACCTCAAGGTCGGCGCCGACCAGGCGCGCCAGCCGCATGGCAAGCGTATGAACGGCGGTGACGTGCTCCCAGCGATAGTTGAAGAGCGGTGTTCGCGTTCCAAAACGGTGTTTGGCTTCTTTCAGTGTTGCTTTGTACATCACCTTCCGGGCGGCTTCGAGCCACGGTCGGGGCGATTCTTTCTTTTGCACAGCGCTTTTTCCTCCGCCTACCGGCTCGGCCGTGTAAGCAGCGGGTATTGTAGGGTGGATCGTCGCTGGCAACCAGCGACCCTCTCTTAGAACGAACTGGGACTTTCTACTAAAATTCTAACGGAAATTGCCTACGCTGTGCAGGCGATGTATGCTTAATTCGACTACCCGTGACCAGTCGGCAGAAGTCGACGCGAGATGTCTACCCTGGCATGACGGCGTCGAAGTGGCTATGATAGGTATTATGAAAGGTCTCCTCTCCGTAATTCTCTTTGCCCTGATGCTGGTTGGCCTGCTGGCGTTCGCCAGTCCGGCCGAAGCCGCTAACTGCTCGCTTAACTACGCAGGCGCTTACGTCTGCGATGGTCGCCAGCGGCAGACCGTTTTCTCGGCACCGCGCTACCCGTACGGCAGCCTCTTCTTCAGCCGCACCTACGCCTGGCTTGACGATGGCGCCCCGGTTTACAACCAGCCTGGCGGTGAAGAAGTTGTGGCTGGCACCGAGGGTATTCTCTACTATACGATTGAAGAGACCGTCGATGCGGGTGGCTTGTGGTACCGGGTGGGTAGAAACTGGTGGGTGCCGGCGGAGACGATGCACGTGGTAGACACGCCCCGGTTTAGTGGTGTCGTCGTCAACGACCAGCCGGAGCGCCCGTTTGGCTGGCTGCTTCATAACGTGCGTCCCACCGCCGCGCCAGGGATAGAGCCAGCAGAAGAGACGGAGCGACTACCACGATACACGTTCGTCGAGATTTACGGCGTCGCCGACGGTGGCGATGACTGGGTCTGGTACGACATCGGCGGCGGGCGCTGGATCCAGCAGACCTACGTCGCGCTGATCGATGTCAGCCCCCGGCCAGAGGAAGTCGCCAAGCACGAATTCTGGGTGGAAGTAGACCTGTACGAGCAGACCTTCGCTGCCTATGAAGGTGATCGGATGGTCTATGCTGGCCTGGTTTCCAGCGGCCTCGACCGCTTCCCAACGAACGAAGGCATCTTCCAGGTCTATGCGCGTAATCGCGAGTGGCTCATGTACGGTGGTGAAGTCGGCGACGACTACTACTACCTACAAGATGTGCCCCATACGATGTTCTTTGACGACGACATCGCCCTGCACGGCGCCTACTGGCACAATGATTTTGGCACCCAGCGTAGCCACGGCTGCGTTAACATGCCCCCCCGCGACGCGGAGTGGGTGTGGTACTGGTCGGAACAGGCGCCAAACGATCTGTGGGTCTGGGTCCATTCATCTGCCCCCGACTATTTCTTGCAGGAGTATGGTGATGCCCTGGCTAACAACGCCGGGCTCCTGAACCACGCACGATAACCGTTAGGCAAATCGCTCGTTTGAAGCAGAAGCCGGGCCGCCGCCCGGCTTCTTTTTTTGTCACGAACTGCAGGACGAGGATTGCGGCACCTTGATCACTGAACCCAGTGGAACGGCGTGACCGGGGTGATGTTGTAGTAGAGCTCGACGATGCGGCGGAACAGGGGCGCGGCGTAAGTGGAGCCTTCTCCGGCGTGCTCGATCATCACGACGACGGCGATCTCCGGCTCAGTCAGGACCGTCCCGTCGGGCAGGGTGTACGGTTCGGCCGGGGCATAACCAGCGAACCACGAGTGCGGCTGGTTCGGCGGCGCCTCGGCAGTGCCGGTCTTGCCGGCAACGGGAACTGGGAGCCCGATGAAGCGGTGGCTGGCCGTGCCGTAACTCTGGGTAGCCACTTCGCGCAGCGCGCCGCGCAACGCCTCCAGATGCTCACTGCTGAGTGGGATCTGCCCGCTTTCTTCGACCGGCCAGGTTTCTTCCGGCGCGCCGCCGCCTGCGCCGACACGGTCGATCAAGCGTGGTACGAGAAGCGTGCCGCCATTGGCAAAGGCAGCGAAGACACGGGCCATCTGCAGGGGCGTCACCTGCACGTCGCCCTGGCCGATGGCCATGTTGACAGCATCACCCGGCACCCATCCGCCGGCGCCGGAGGCCATCTTCCAATCTGGATCGGGGATGAGACCGGCCGACTCGTGGATGCCCTCTATTCCGGTCGGCGCTCCTAACCCGTACTGGCGCGCGGTCTCTGGGAAGAAGTAGGGATCATACTCGTTGAGATTGAAGCCCATATCATAAAAGCAGGTGTTGCAGCTAACGGCGATCGCGCGCCGCATCGTGACGTTGCCGTGACCGCCGGAGAGCCAGTCGCGCTTGATGAAATTGTCGCCTAGACGCCGCCACGAACCAACGCTGAGGTACGTCGTGTCTGGGGTGTAGAGGCCACTGTTCATCCCAGCCGAGAAGGTAATGACCTTAAAGAGTGAGCCGGTGGGGTAGGCCCCTTGCACCGCCCGGTTGAGCAGGGGATTGCCGGGCGCATTGAGCAAGGCGGCGAGGTCCGACTCGGCGCTGGGGCGCGTGACGTCGAAAACGCCCGGATTGTAGGTCGGGTAGCTGGCCACTGCTAAGACATTCCCCGTCTTGACGTCGAGGACGACGGCGGACCCGGCACCGCTCGACGGGGACGTGACCACAGCTTCGGCCAGCGCCGCTTCAACCGCCTGCTGTAAGTCCATATCAATGGTCAGGTAGATGCTGCGCGCCTGTCGCGGCTCGCTCGTGGCGACGGTGCTGATGTACTCGCCAGTGGGGCCGATGATCGTTAGGGTGCCGCCGCGCTGCCCGCTGAGGTAGGATTCGCCCCATCCCTCTACGCCAGAACGTCCGACGTGTTCGTCGCCACGGTATCCCTCCTCACGGTAGCGGTCGATTTCTTCCGCGGGGAGGGGACCAACGTACCCGACGACGTGCGGAGCCACACCGTTTTCCGGGTAGATTCGCGCTGTGCGCTGCTCGGTATAGAGGCCCCCGTCATCCAGGTAAGGTTGCAGGATGGCAGCATGTTCCTGGAGCACTTCGGCGGACACGTCGCCGAGCGGCACACGCCAATTAGGAAGGGCGGTCGCATACCGGCCACGAATTGTTGCCGGATCACGGTCGAAAACAGACGCAAGCACGTCGAGCAACCCAGCCTCGTCTGTGATGTCGCCTGGTACCACACCCAACGTCACGGCCGTACCCTGGTAGGCGAGCGCCCGCCCTTCCGCATCGTAGATATTGGCCCGAGCAGGGATGCGATAATCCATGTACAGTTGTTGCCCGCCCTCCATCTCTGGGAGGATCAGGCTCTCGTCCCAGACGATGCCCCAGCGACCGCCGTTGTGGGCAAGCTCGACGCTGTGCTGCCGCGCGACCGTGCCGACCAGCAGGGTGTCCCACACCGCTTCAACATTCATCTGCGCCCGGCTGCCTTCCTGCAAGATAGCCATCGGCGATGCCTGCACGCTGCGCAACGTTGCAGTTCGCGCCACGTCTTCATAGAGGGCGACAAAGGAGGCTTCGTCGACCAGCGCCTGGCTCTGCGGTGAGAGGAGACTATACATGCCGGCATAATCGAGATCCTCCCAGGCGCGGTAGTACGCGCGCGCGACGCCCTCGGCCGCTTCGGCGATCGGCGTTGCCGTCGGCGCCAAGGTAGACGTCGGCAGCGGCGTCGGCGTGCGCGGATCATAGGCATCTTGCAGGAACGGCAGGGATGTCCCGCACGCCGCCAGAAGCAGAAGAAGTGGAAGTACGACTAACCTGCGCATGGGCTCACCTCTCGTCGGGATCCCCAAGTCTGCGTTGGATCACACTGGCCATTGTCTTCCCCGGAAGACTGACAGAAACTCGCTCATTTGTACCATCATTCGCCGCTGCCGTCTTGAAGTTTAAGGAATTGTTAGCGCATAGTGTGACATTGGCGCGCATTCGCAACACGCCACCTACTAACCGTATCGATCGACCCGGGAGAAGAGGCGGGCTACAATCACGGTACGCAGGCGTGAGTCAGTAACCGATAGTGAGGGCTCCAATGAGCGACTGGGATTTCAGCCCCCCGCCACCTTCTGATCTGGGCGACCACGACGTCCCGCTGGACGGGGTGCATCTCCAGGGGCGCCGGGTGGCGTTGCTGCTGACGGGCAGTATTGCCGCGATGAAGGCGCCGCTGCTGGCGCGTGCGCTGCGGCGCCAGGGGGCGAACGTGGTGGTCTTCGCCAGCCAGGAAGCGTTGCGCTACGTGACCGAAGAGACGCTCGAGTGGAGCACAACGCACCGTGTCGTGACGCGCCTGACGCCGGCATCCGAACATCTCAGCGCCGACGCCCCGTTTGACGCGTACCTCCTGGCGCCGGCAACCTACAACACGATCAACAAGATGCGCTATGGCATCGCCGACGGGGTCGTCACGGCGACGCTTGTCAGTGCCCTCGGGCGGATGGAGCAGGGCAGGTCGAAGGTCCTGGTGGCGCCGACGATGCATGGCAGCATGCACACGAGTATTCTTACGGAGTCGCTGCAGGCGCTGTCGGCAATGGGGGTGCGCATCGTGCCACCGCGCGAAGATTACGGCAAGCACAACATCCCCGAAGACGAACGGCTGGTAGCGGAAGTCTGCCGGGCGGTCAGTGAATCGCCTCTGCGTGGCCTGCACCTGTTGGTGACCGGTGGCCCGACGCCCGTGCCGGTAGACAACGTGCGCCGGCTGACGAATAAGTTCACCGGCCGGCTCGGGGTGGCCATTGCCGATGAGCTGTTCCTGCGTGGCGCAGAGACGATGCTAGTTCTTGCCGGGGGCGCGACGGCGCCGCCGGTCTATCTGCCGTGGCGTGCGGCAGAGACGTTTGACGATTATGTTAAACTCATCGAGGAAGAGCTTTCCAGCGGACGAGTGCGCGCGGCTGTCTTTTCCGCGGCAGTTGCCGACTACCGGCCTGAAGCGGTGCTACCGGGCAAAACGCCGAGCGGAGGCGCCCTGGAGACGTTGCATCTGGTGCCCACGCCGAAAGTCATCGCCGGCGTTCGCGAGCAGTATCCCGGCCTACATATGGTCACCTTCAAGTACCAGGAAGATGTCAGCCACGACGAGCTGGTGGCTGTGGCCCGCGAGCGGCTGGCTCAGGGCTACCAGGCTGTTGTGGCCAACCGCGGCGAAGAGCGGGGGCCGGCCGGCGAGCAGGTCGCCTACCTCGTGAGCGCAACGGGAGAACCACTCCAGCTCGTCGGCAAGGCTGGCATCGCCCGCGGCATCGCCGGCTATCTGGAACGATTGCTGGGGCACGGCTAACCGCCCGGACCGGTAGCTGTTGTTATTCTGTAACTTCTCACTTTACAATAGAAAGGAGTAGTCGCGTAGGGCGTGTACGACGAACGAATTTCCCACCAGAAGAGGAGCGTGATATGAGCGAACAGAACCGAGAGCGCGAAGCTATTATTCTCAGCGGGGCGCGTACTCCCACCGGCCGGTTGCTGGGTGGCCTGAGCAGCCTCAGCGTCACGGAATTGGGAGCAGTCGCCGTCAAGGCGGCGGTTGAGCGGGCGGAGATCGACCCGGACAGTGTGTATGAAGTATTCATGGGGTTGGTGGTGCAGGCGGGCGCCAGGCAAGCGCCGGCGCGGCGCGCTGCGTTGGGTGCGGGCTTGCCGGACACCGTTGGGGCGGCGGCGATCAACAAAGTGTGCGGTTCCGGCCTAAAAGCGGTGATGCTGGCTGCCAATGGCATTGCCGCCGGGGAAGCAGATGTCTACGTTGCCGGCGGGATGGAAAGCATGTCGAATGCGCCCTTCCTGGTCATGAACGCGCGGTCCGGTTACAAGTTTGGTCATGGCGAGTTTACCGACGCGCTGTTGCACGACGGTCTCTGGTGTGGTTTCGAGGACTGGGCAATGGGCAGCGCCGCCGAGTTCATCGCCAAGCAGTTTGAGGTCAGCCGCGAGGAGATGGACGAGATGGCGGTGCGCAGCCACGAACGCGCCGCTGCGGCAACCGCCGAGGGCCGTTTCAAGCAAGAGATCGTACCCGTCGAGATCAAGGGACGTAAGGGCGCGGTGACAGTTGTCGATCAGGACGAGTCAATCCGCGCTTCCTTTAATAATGGCGGCTATACCCTGGAGACGAGCATGGATATTCTGGCGAAGCTGCCGCCTGCTTTTGAACCCGGGGGCATGGTAACCGCCGGGAATGCGCCGGGGCTAAACGATGGCGCTGCCGCCCTCGTGGTCACGAGCCGCGCTGTGGCGGAGCGGCAGGGCAAAACGCCGCTGGCGCGCATCGTCGGCTACACGCACGCAGCGGTACCGCCCAAGTGGCTATTTGCCGCGCCGGCGCGCGCCATTCCTCGTCTTCTGGAGCGCGTGGGATGGCAGATGGACGACGTCGATCTGTTCGAAATCAATGAGGCGTTTGCCGCTCAGGTGCTGGCCAATTTTGCCGAGCTGGAGCAGAAGGGGACGCCGCTTGATTGGGAAAAGGTGAACGTCAACGGCGGCGCCGTGGCGCTCGGGCACCCGATCGGCGCCAGCGGCGCGCGCCTCCTAGTTACACTGATCCATGCGCTGCAGCAGCGCGAGTTACGCCGCGGCGTAGCCGCGCTCTGTCTCGGCGGCGGCGAAGCCGTCGCTTTGGCTGTTGAGCTAGAGTCGTGACGAAGCCAGGCGCCCGGTTCTGCCGGGCGCCCGGTTATTGTGAGCAGTAGCGCCCTATGTTACGCAATGAAACGTTCCTTGTTCTGGGCGGGGCCGGCCTGGTCGGCTCGCAAATCGTCCGTGAGCTAGCGCGCCAGCTTGAACCGCGCAAGATTGTCGTAGCCAGCCTTTTCCGCGGTGAAGTGCGCGAATTCCTGCGCGATCTGCGCAAGAAGTTCCCACACGTCCAGTTTGTGGGCGCCTGGGGTGACGTCTTCGTGCGCGATGA
>JAVVFG010000164.1:0-8569 GCA_032260445.1 Anaerolineae bacterium
CTGGGAGATCGCACGCTCGATCCCTGCGGTCACGAAGATGAAGGTGAGTTCGTGCGCCGCTACCGTGAGGTGGTGGCGCCGTTGCGCGACGCGCCCTTGCTGGCCGGGTTTTGTTACACGCAGCTAACGGACGTGCAGCAAGAAATCAACGGTCTACTCACCGCCGAACGCGAGCCGAAGGTCGATCCGGCGCTGATCCGCGCGATTAACCTGGGCCGGGACGATTAAGAGGGAAGATTGATGTTATTCTTCACCGTGGAGAAGATCGAAAAGCAGCTTGTCGAAATCCGCGAAGCAGTCTACCGCGAAGTCGTACCGATACGCCAGTTTGCCTTCCGCGAAGAGGATGTCCCTGGGGCGGAGGCGCCGGACTACGACGAGGGCGACTGGGAACGATTCGAGGTAGGCCAGCGGTGGGGCGGCTACGACGTGATCGCCTGGTTCCGCGCGCGCGTGCCCATCCCGGCCGGCTGGAACGAGCGGCGCCTCTACCTGCGCTTCCTGGTTGGCCCGCGCGAGGGCGGCGGCTCGACGGCGGAGACGATGCTCTACGTGAACGGGGAGGCACTGCAGGGCATTGACGTGTGGCATGAAGAGGCGTGGCTGCCGCCGGAGCACCTGCAGGGAGACGAGATCGTCGTCGCCCTACGCGCATGGAGCGGTGTGCTCGCGGTACCGGAGAGCCGGCAGTTCAAGCTAGCGCAGCTGCTCTGGATCGACGAGACCACGGAGAAGTTGTTCCATCTGTCGCGGGTGCTGCTCGAAGCCATCCGCGAGCTAGAGGAAGGGGATCTGCGCCGCGTGCGCCTGCTGCAGGCGCTCAACGACGCCTATTACCGGCTGGACTTCAGCGAGCCGCGCTCGGAAGCATTCTACGATTCTGCTGCCGCGGCGACAGCCTATCTGCAGGGGCAGCTGGAGATGCTGCAGGGACGGGATACGAGTCTCAGATCGGCCATCTCCGCCGTGGGCCACGCGCACATAGACATGGCCTGGCTGTGGCGCCTGCAGCATTCGCGAGAGAAGGCGGGGCGCACCTTTGCCACGGCGCTGCACTTAATGCGCCAATATCCCGAGTACCGCTTCATGCATTCCTCGCCGCAGCTGTACGAGTTCCTGGAAAGCGACTACCCGGAGATCTTCGCCCGGGTGAAAGAGCGGATCGCCGCCGGGCAGTGGGAAATCACCGGCGGGATGTGGATCGAATCGGACATTAACATCCCCAGCGGCGAGTCGCTGGTACGCCAATTTCTGCTTGGCCAGCAGTATATGCGGGACACATTCGGCGTAGAGAGCAACCTGCTGTGGCTGCCGGACGTCTTTGGCTATAGCTGGTCGCTGCCGCAAATCGCGCGCAAGAGCGGCATCAAATATTTCCTGACGTCAAAGATTAGCTGGAATCAGTTCAACCGCTTCCCATACGACACATTCCTATGGCGCGGTATCGACGGGACGGAGCTGCTCGGCTATTTTGTGACGACGCCGGGCGAAGGGACCCAATACACGTATAACGGCCTGCTGAGCCCGCACGATATCAAAGGCACCTGGGAACAATACCGGCAGAAGGAGATTAACGAGGAGCTGCTGACCCTGTACGGCTTTGGCGATGGCGGGGGCGGGCCGACGAAAGAGATGCTGGAGTCCGGACGCGTTCTGGCGGATCTACCCGGCTTCCCGTGCGTACGGCAGGGGACGGCCGAGCCCTTTTTCGAACGGCTGGCGCAGCGGCTGGCGGACAAATCGCTGCCGGTGTGGGATGGCGAGCTCTATCTTGAATACCATCGGGGAACGTACACGTCACAGGCTTACAACAAGTGGGCCAACCGCAAAGCGGAGATCCTGTACCACAACGCCGAGCTGTTCAGCGCGGTGGCGGCGCTGCTCGCGAGCGACTACCCGTATCCGGCCGGGCAGCTGCGCGATGGCTGGAAGCTGCTGCTGCTCAACCAGTTCCACGATATCCTGCCCGGCTCGTCGATTCGCCAAGTCTACGAGGACAGCCGCGAAGATTACGAGCGCATCTTCGCCTGTGGAGATGATGTTGTAGCGGCGGCACAGGCGGAGCTGCAGGCGGGACTGGCCCTTGAGGAGCCGGCGGTCGTCGTCTACAACGGGCTTTCCTGGGCGCGCGGCGGACTGGTTTCCCTGCCGGCGTCGGGCGAGCTAGCGGGGAAGCGCCTGCTCGGCCCGGATGGCAAGGCAGTGCCGGCGCAGGAGGTAGGCGGGGCAGGGGAACGGCGGACGCTGTGCTATATCCCGCAGGTGCCGTCGCTGGGCTATGCAGTCTACCGCCTCGGCGAGGGGCAAACGGCGGCAGAGGACACGGAGACCCTGACGGTGACGCCAGCGCTCATGGAGAACCGTTTTGTCCGCCTGGAGCTGAACGAGCGCGGGCAGCTGACGTCGATCTGGGACAAAGTGCGCCAGCGCGAGGTGCTGGCGCCGGGCGCACGCGGCAATGTGTTGCAGACCTTCATGGACAAACCGCTCAAGTTCGACGCCTGGGATATCGACATCTTCTACCAGGAGAAGATGCAGGAGATAGACGAGCTGGTCGAGGCGACGGTGGAAGAAACCGGACCGCTGCGCGGCGTGCTGCGCTTGCGCTGGCGTTTTCATGGCTCGACGGTCACGCAACGGCTGACGTTGTACGCGCACGCGCCGCGCATCGACTTCCGCACCGAGGTGGACTGGCAGCAAGCACAAATCCTGCTCAAAGTTGCCTTCCCCGTGGAGGTGCGCGCTGCGCGCGCTACCTATGACATCCAGTTTGGGGCGATCGAGCGGCCGACCCACTGGAACACGAGCTGGGATTACGCGCGCTTTGAAGTAGCCGGCCACAAGTGGGCCGATCTGTCGGAAGGGGATTACGGCGTCGCCCTGCTTAACGACAGCAAGTATGGCTACGACGTGAAGGACAACGTGCTGCGTTTGACACTGATCAAGTCGGCTGTGCGGCCTGATGCGCTGGCGGACAAAGGGCGTCACCAGTTCACCTATAGTCTCTTGCCACATGCCGGCGATTGGCGCGATGTGGTGGTGCGCCAGGGGTACGAGCTGAACCACGAGCTGATTGCCGCGCCGGTGGTACAGCCGGCCGGAGGCGACCTGCCGCTCCACTTCAGCCTGGCCGCGGTAGATGCCGATCACGTGATCCTGGAGACGGTGAAACAGGCAGAAGACGGCGACGGGTGGATCGTGCGCTGTTACGAGACCCAGCAGCGACGCAGCCCGGCGGTGACCATCCGCACCGGGCGGCCGCTGCAGCGCGCCGTCGCCTGTAACCTGGTGGAAGAAGCGGAAGAGCCGGCGGCGGTGGAGGGGGACAAGCTGACTTTCCCCATCAGGCCATTCGAAATCAGGACGTTCAAGGTCTGGTTCGCGTAGGTCAGCACGCGGCTGGCGAACGACCCTCGAGTCGAGTATGCTGAAGAGAGATTGTCGCGCCTAGCCCTACAAGGCGGCGTTGCGACAAGGCACGATGTGTAAGCGAAGCCAGGCGGTGCTATGACTGCTGCGAACAGCCATCTTGTCCCCAGACAACGACCGACTGAAGATTGGTACGCGCTGATCGATCTGGTCACGGACAGCGTGACGAGCCCGCACAGCAAGCGGGCCTATAGCCGCGCGCTGCTCGACTTTCTGGAGTGGTACGAGCAGAGCGGCCGGGCGGGATTCAGCAAGGCGACGGTGAATGCCTACCGCACGTTTCTCCTGGAAGAGGGGAAGAGCCGGTCGAGCATCAACCAGGCGTTGAGCGCGATCCGCAAGCTAGCGAGCGAAGCGGCGGATAACGGGCTGCTACCGCTGGCTCTAGCGGCTGGCGTAGAGCGCGTGCGCGGGGTCAAGCAGGAAGGGGTGCGTGCGGGCAACTGGCTGACGCGCGAAGAAGCGGAGCGGCTGGTCAATACCCCAGTGGAGCGCTGGCAAGCCGGCGAGATCCCGCGCACGAAGGCGATGCGCGACCAGGCGATACTCGCGGTGATGATTGGTGCCGGCTTGCGCCGCAGCGAGGTGGCCGGCTTGCGCTGGGAGCAGATCCAGCAGCGGGAAGGGCGCTGGGCGATCATCGACCTTAGCGGCAAGCGCGGCCGGGTGCGCAGCGTAGGGTTGCCGCCGTGGGTGAAGGTGGCCCTGGACCGGTGGGCACGGGCTGCGGAAACGCGAGAGGGCCGCGTTTTCCTGGCCCTGAATAAGGATGGCAGCCTGGCCGGACGGGTGCGGACGAAAGGGGGCTACCGCACCGACGGCAATCTGACGCCGCAGGCCATCTACAACGTCGTCAACGAGCATACGTTGGCCGCGGGGTTTGTGGATAGCGCGGGGAACCCGGCGCTCGCCGCGCACGACCTGCGGCGCACGGCGGCGGCGCTGGCGCTGCGGGGCGGGGCCGATCTGCGGCAGATCCAGCAGATGCTGGGCCACGCTTCCATCACGACCACGGAGCGCTACCTGGAACCGATGCGCAGCCTGCAGGTGACGGCGCCGGACTTCATCCAGATCGAGCTGGCGCCGGTGGAGTGAGGGATGGAGGCGCCGCAAGAGGGTGAGTGACAGGGAGCGCCGAGCAAACTAAGTGCCTCTAACAAAACCTGTGCAATATATTGACAACTAGAGAGAGTTGGTCTATACTGTAGTTATGGAACAGAAACAACGCACTCTCACCGTACTCCAAATCATGAACGTCGTCGCCTTTGTGGTTGTCGTCGTCATGAATTTCCTCTCTAATTGGCTTCCGCTCAACGGGCGGACGGCTGGCGAGATCTCCGACGCGCTGCCGTCCTACTTCACCCCGGCGGGGTATACCTTCTCCATCTGGGGCGTTATCTATCTAGGGCTCCTGGGCTTCATCGTCTACCAGGCGCTGCCGCGGCAGCGCGAGCGACGGGTGGTACCGCGCGTTGGCTGGCTGTTCGTCCTGAGCAGCGCGGCGAACATCGCCTGGCTGCTGGCCTGGCACTACGGCTATTACCTGCTGTCCGTGGTCTTTATGGTGACGCTATTGCTAACGCTGATCGCCATTTATGTACGGCTGAAGATTGGCCGCCCGGATCCGCGCCTCACGGTGGCCGAACGGCTGTTGGTGCACTTGCCGTTTAGCCTGTATTTGGGCTGGATCACGGTGGCGACGATCGCCAATATCGCCAGCGTCGTCGCGCACCTCGGTTGGGACGGGTTTGGCATCGCCGGGCCGGTCTGGTCGGCAATCATGATGGCCGTCGCCGTGGTCGTCGCGGGACTGCTGCTGTGGAACCGGCGCAACCTGGCGTATGCCGCGGTGCTCGTCTGGGCGCTGTTCGGCATCCGTGCCGCCTACCCGGACGAGGCGATTATTACGACGACGGCTGTGGTTGCCGCGATTCTAGTAGCAGCGCTGGCAATCATTGGCTATTGGCGTACAGTCCGGCGCCAGCCCAAGAGCGACACGGCGATCGTGTTGTCATGAGCGCCAGCTGAGTGGGACGCGTCGCACAGCGCATCGCCGCGAGCGCGCAGGCAGGATACTTTCCCCGCCCCAGCCGGTCAGAGCGGCGCTCCGCTCCGACCGGCCTCGTATCTTCAGAAGACGTGTAATTCGGCGTCTAGCGCGGGCTCGCGCGCGTGACCTGCTTCGGCCAGTAGCTGTTCGCGGATGTAGCCGAAGATGGCGCAGAGCGGCTGTCCCTGCGGGCAGGCTTGCTCGCACATGCCGCAGCCTGCACAGGAGATCAGCCAGCGGCACAGATCGTCTTCGCGGAACTGGCCCGATTCATCGCGCATGGGATGGTCAACCGCGCAGATGGGGCATACCTCCATGCAGCGCTCGCAGCCGGCGCAGGCGTCGAACCGTGCGACGAGCTCTGTCGCACTATGAGGGAGCAAGCCTTCCAGGCTGGCGCAGAGCCGCTCGCGGGCATGGTCATGGCGGGCAACCATCTTGTCGACCACGCGCTGGTGCTGCTGCACGAGGGCTGAAGGAGCGCGTCCGTCCGTGTGGGCGTCGAGGTGTAGCCGGCGGACCGTAGCTTCGTCGTGCGCCGAGACCAGCAGGTGCTGCCGGGCGGCGAGACCGAGCACGTGGATATTCACGTCTGCACCGGTGGCGGCCGGCGAGTCGCAGATCTGGCAGGCGCTGCGGTAACGATAGGGCACGATGCCGCCCTGGCGCGCGAATTGCAGCGCTTCGGCGGTCAGCCGGCTGCCGGCCTCACGCTTGCGCTGCATGCGCCAGGCATAGTCTTCGGGGGAGAAGGTCGCCAGGCAGTCGACGCCGACGGTCAGCAACTTCTCCGGCCGGAAGCCATTGTGCTTGCCCATCTCCAGCAGGGCGCGCGCTTCACAGGGCCGCAGCAGGGCGCCGAGCCGCCGCGACGGGTCTGTGGCGAGCAGCGCCGGCACGTCTCGAGCCGCGTTGGCCGTCATCAGCGGCCGGAATGGGTTGACGTGTTGCAGTTGGGCCCGATCTTTGATCAGCGCGGGCGCTGTCTCGGCGCCATTGCCGTTGCCCAAGGGGACGAGCATGGCGTCGAGCGCCGCCTCGTTCCAGATGGCCGCGACGAATTGCTGCAAACGCCCTAAGGGATCACCGTGAGTTTCTAATATCCAGTAGCCGCTCATCGTCTCACCTTCCTTGCGGTCTCGCCTAGACGGGCGCGGCGTCTAGCTGCCGCACCATCATCTCAGCGATATCGATCACTTCTATCTGCTCGCCCACACCGCGCGAGCGAATGGCATCGTCAAACATCAGCAGGCAGTAAGGGCAGGCGGTGACCACTGACTCGGCGCTGACTGCCAGCGCCTGGTCGAGGCGGTTCTGGTTGATGCGCTCGTCGGCAGCGCTTTCGAGCCACATCTGCCCACCACCGCCGCCACAGCAGAAGCTGTTGCGCCCGTGCCGTTCCATTTCCACCCGCTCTGTCGCCTGGTCTACGAGTGCGCGTGGGGCGCTGTAGCTGCCGTTGTAACGCCCGAGGTAACAGGGATCGTGGTAGGTTACGCGCGGCCGGGCCGCTCCATCCGCCGGCAGGGGGAGCTGCACCCGCTGCTCGTAGAGATAGTCGGCGTAATGCTGCACAACCCAGTTGCCGCCTAGCTGGGGGTACTCGTTCTTGAGCGTGTTAAAGCAGTGCGGGCACTGGGTCACAATGCGGTTGAACTGCACTTCGTGCAGCAGCTCGATGTTCTGCCCGGCGAAAACCTGGAAGAGATATTCGTGGCCGAGGCGACGCGCCGCCTCGCCGCAGCAGGCCTCTGCCGGACCGAGGATAGCAAAGTCGGTGCCGGCCTCCTGCAGCAGGCGCACGAACGCCTGCGCGACCTGCTGGTTACGCTCGTCAAATGAGGCAGCGCAGCCGAGCCAGAGCAGGACGTCTGTCTCCTCGCCGGGCTCGAGCACCCGCACACCCATCTCTTCCGTCCAGGGGGCGCGCGCAGCGGCAGGCATACCCCATGGGTTGCCCTGCCGTTCCAGGTTGCGCAGCGCCGCGCTGACCGGAGCGGGCACGCGTCCGGTGGTCAGCACCTGGTAGCGGCGCAGATCGACGACCTCGTCCACCGGGTTCACGAAGATGGGACACCCCATCAGGCACGCGCCGCAGGTGGTGCAGGCCCACAGCGCCGTCTCGCCCAGACTTTCGGGCAGCAGAGCCTGCTTCAGCCCGTTCTCCCCCAGAAGGCTCGTCTGCGTTTGCTGGCGCAGGTCGTGAATAAAGTGGCAGGGGGAGAAGGCCATCCCGCTGAGCGCGGCCGGGCAGTTGCGCTCGCAACGGCCGCAGTGGACACAGGCGTCAAAGGCCAGCAACTGGGCCCGCGTAAACTCCTCGACCCGCCCGACGCCGAGCAGCTCGGCTGTCTCGATGTCATCGACGAAGGAGAGCGTGCCTTCCTTGCGCCGCTCGCGTAACAGGATGTGCAGCGGCCCCAGCACCAGGTGGCGCAGCTTGCTGAAGGGAATGCTGGCGATGAAGAATAGGCCAAGCAGCACATGCAGCAAGACGAACGGGAAGTGCACGGTACTGGCCTGGGCAGGCGTCACAGCGAGGAAACGAAGGCCGCGGGCGACGGCGCTGCCAACCGGCGACCACGCCGCCCAGGCGGGCGCGGCAGCCAGGATGCGCAGCCCTTCGGTCAGAAAACCAACCAGAGGGAGCAGCGCCAGCAGGATCAGGGCGTAGGCATCGCCCGCGCCCGTCTCCAGGCCGTTGGGCCGCAACACGCCACGGCGGAAGGCGGCGAGGCCGACGCCGAGCAAGATAGCTATGCCGGCCAGGTCCATCACCAGCTCATAGGCGAGATAAGCAGTTCCGCGGGGGAAGGGCAGCTCGACGAAGGGGATGAACAGCTGCATCTGCATCAGATTCATGGCCGTGCCCAGAATCTGGATGGTGACGCCCCAGAAGATGAGCGCGTGCATGACCCCGGCGTAGGCGTCGTCGTACAGGCGCACCTGAGCCAGCGCGTGGACGGCAAAATCGCGCAGCGGCCGGCGCAGATCGCGCAAGCGACCACCCCATGCTGCCAGCGACGCGCGCTCCGGCGGGGAATCGGCCCCGGTTGTCATGCTTCACCTCCCACATAGATCTCGTCGCCC
>JAVVFG010000165.1:0-8540 GCA_032260445.1 Anaerolineae bacterium
CATAGCGATCTGGCAGCCAGATGTTGTCGCCCATGCCGATCTCGTCCCCATAATAAATGATCGGCGCGCCGGGTAGGGAGAGCAGCATCGCGTTAATCAGCAGCCAGCGGCGCTTGTCGTTGTCCAGCAGCGGCGCGAGCCGGCGGCGTATGCCCAGATTCAGCCGCATCCGCGGCTCCGGTGCGTACTGCTCCCACATCCAGCGCCGCTCCTCCGGCGTGACCATTTCCAGCGTCAGCTCGTCATGGTTGCGTAAGAACGTCAGCCACTGCGCGTTCTCCGGTATCGGCGGCGTGCGCTTCAGGATATCGACAATCGGGCGCCGGTCATGCTGGCGAATCGCCATGTACAGACGCGGCATAATCGGAAAGTGGAAACACATGTGGAACTCGTCCCCGTCCCCGAAGTAAGGGCGCACATCTTCCGGCCACTGGTTAGCCTCGGCGATAAGCACCCGGTCTGGGTACTCCGCGTCCATCATCGCCCGCACCTTCTTGAGGAACGCGTGTGTCTCCGGCAGGTTCTCGCAGTTCGTGCTCTCTCGCTCGTACAGGTATGGCACGGCGTCAGCGCGGAAACCGTCTATGCCCATCTCCAGCCAGAAGCGTACGATATTCAGCATCTCCTCGTGCACCGCCGGATTGTCGTAGTTCAGATCCGGCTGGGTGCTATAAAAGCGATGCCAGAAATACTTGCCGGCCAGCTCATCATATGTCCAGTTACTTTCCTCGTAGTCAAGAAAGATGATCCGCGCATCGCTATACTCAGTGCCGGTGTCGCTCCACACATAGTAGCTATGGTAGGGGCTTTCCGGATCGCGCCTGGCTTCCTGAAACCAGTGATGCTGGTCGCTCGTGTGATTCATCACCATGTCAATCACGACGCGCAGCCCACGCTCATGAGCCGCGTCGAGAAACGCTTTAAAGTCTTCGAGGGAGCCGTAGTCAGCGTGGATCCCGTAGTAGTCGGCGACATCGTACCCATCGTCGCGCAGCGGCGAGGGATACATGGGCAAAATCCAGACACAGTCCACGCCGAGCGAGCGAATGTAATCCAGGCGCTCAACTGCCCCGCGGAAGTCACCGTTTCCATCGCCGCTGCTATCCTGAAAGGCGCGGATATACATTTCGTAGAAGACGGCCTGCTGGTACCAGCGCGTATCCTTATTCATCTATCCTCCGCAAGCGAGTGCGAACTGGCAGGAGTCAAACGGTACAGGGCACGCCCGGCCGAGCATAGCAGCAGCGTAGCCGCCCGAGTGTGTGGTAGCTTACTTCCCACGCGCCGAATCCTGCGTAATATTGAGGGTAAAGGACAAAATCGGGAGAGAGTTCATGAAAATTCGATGGCAATGGCTGCTACTTGCTGTCGCAATCCTCCTTGCCGGGGCAGGCCTCGTCGCCTGGGCAGGGTTCGCGGCGGTTACTTCACTAGAACCAGATCCAACTGCACTCCCGCAGCCGGCCCACCCGCCGCTCGAGCCGACCTACGCCGCGCTCATCGCAGAACGGCGCAGTGCCGAGGTCCCGGCGTTGCCCTTTGCCGATAATCCCGATCCCGCGCTATGCGGCATCCCTACCCCTTGGGGCAACGACAATCAGGCCTGGCTTGATGGACGCTACGAGGGAGAAATGGTGCAACCAGTAGTCTTCCTCTACGACAGCCACCTCCGTCTCGACGTCACCGCTCGGGCCACACACGGCAGCGAAGTCGAAGTACTCCTCTACCAGCAAAATCCGGTTACCGACTACTACCTTGTGAAGATCAAAGGGGCCGGAACCGAATCTGAAGGGTGGGTGCCCGGCCCATTCCTGAGCTTCGAACCGGTGCCTACCCCTTAACGGCGCCCGCCGTCAGGCCGGCAACAATCTTCTGCTGGAAGATGAGGACCAGCACCAGGAGCGGGACAGTCACAACGATCGCCGCCGCCATGATTTCGCCAAACGGCTCCTGGAACGAGACCTGCCCGGTAAACAGCGCAATGGCTACGGGCACCGTTCGCGCCTGCGGCGCAATCGTCGTGAACGTCAGGGCAAACAGATACTCGTTCCACGCGTTGATGAACGCTAGCAGGCCCGTTGTCACCAACGCCGGTAGTGTCAGCGGCAGCAAGATCATGTAGAACGTCTGGAACGGCGTCGCCCCGTCCACCTGTGCCGACTGCATCAGCTCGGTCGGCAACCCCTCGAAGAACGAAGTCATGACCCACGTCGTGAACGGCAACGTGAAAAGCATGTACGAGAGAATCATGCTCGGGATCGGATCCAGACCAAGCCGCCTGATCACCGCATAGAGTCCCGCAAGGACGGCCACTTGCGGGAACATAGTCATCGACAGGATTAGGTACAGCGAAGGCTCCTTCCCGCGGAAACGGAGCTTGCCCAGCGCGAAGGCGGCGAAGCTGCCGATCACCAGCGAGAGAACCGTCGTCGACACGGCGACGATCACGCTGTTCTTCAGACCCGTAATGAATCGCTGGTTCTGGAACACTGCGCTGTAGTTCCGCAGGTAGACGTCGAGCGAGCCGTCGCTCGGGCTGCGCGGCAAATAAGTACCAGGCGTCATCTGCAACTGCGCTTCCGACTTGAGCGAGCTGTTAATCGCCCAGTAGAACGGGAACAGAAGGTAAACGGCGATGACGATGATGACCAGCCAAAAGAGAATACGTGTGATCAGTATCTGGGTATCTTTAGTCATTGCTTACCCCCAGCATACGAATGTAGACGACGGCGAAGAGCAGGATGATGAAGAAGATCACCACGCTTGCCGCGGACGAATATCCCATTAATTGCCCGTCAATCAACTCGTAATAGGCATAGGTGGCCATCGAATAGCGCTTCTTTTGCAGCACGATCTGGAAGACGTCGAAAACACGAATCGCATCCAGCGTGCGGAAGACGAGCGCGACGGAGATTGTCGGGCGCAGCAGCGGCAGCGTCACCGACCAGAACTGGCGCAACCGGCCGGCACCGTCCACGTCCGCTGCTTCGTAAAGATCGCCAGGAATGAGCTGCAGACCAGCGAGAAGGAGCAGGGCCATAAACGGCGTCGTCTTCCAGACGTCAATCGCGATCATGGCCGGCAACTGCCAGCTCTGATCGACCAGGAACGGGATTTGCCCCGTTCCCAGGCCCAGGTCCTGGAAGAGGATATTGAAGAACCCCGCGCGCGTATCCTTAAACATCCACTCCCACATACGCGAGCTCACCGCCGTTGGAATCGCCCAGGGGACGAGCATCACCACGCGCATCATACCCCGCCCTTTGAACTCCGAATTCACCACCAGGGCAATGCCCAGGCCGAGAATCGTCTCCAGCGCGACGGTAACCACAGTAAAAGCCACCGTATCCCAGATTGCGCGGATAAAGTCCGGATCGGCCGCCCCAACCACGTAGCGCGTATCGCCCAGGTTGAAGGTCCTCAGCTCGCGATAGCGCCGCGGCTCGCGCGGTAGCACGGTTACCGGCGACTCGTAATCGATCTCACCGGTGTCCGGGTCGCGTACTATCTCGCCCGTCTCCTCGTCGATTTCCGCCGGCACTTGACGCACCGTGATCCCCAGGAGGTTGGCGTAGTTCTGCAGCCCGATAAACTGCGGCTCCTGCGCACTCGCAAAGCGCCGGTCGGTCATGCTGTTGTAAAAGACAGAGCCGAGCGGGTAGAAGGCGATCACGAAGATGACAATCAGCGTGGGCAGGAGCAGCATGTACGCTAGCCGCTCCTCGGCCTTAGCCAGATCGCTAATCCCTGATTTCCGCGCCCGCGACGTAGGAACTGGCGGCACCGCGTCTTCACTCATAATACGACCTCCCTCGTTGTCTCTCGACGGTCGTGCGGGCGACAGTCCGTGGATCGAGTCCACGAACTGTCACCCAAACCCGGGCAACCACCCCGGTCGCCCAGAAAAGGCAGCGTCAGTCTGGCGCGCCGCTGGCGCTGCCTGCCTTTGTTACGATTGCCTACTGGGGCGCACCGCTCGGGAATCCTAGCAGGTCTTGCAGGTCGAGCTCAAGTTCGGCGAACGCGTCCTCAGCGTCGGCATTGCCCGTCAATACCGAGTGAACGGCATTGTAGAACAACGTCGATGTTTCAGCATACTGCGGTGCGGTCACTGTCGACGGCCGCGCCACTGCGTTCACGAAGACATCGTATAGGTCGCCGAAGAACGGGCTCGCTTCCAGGACTTCCGGATCCTCGTAGAGGCTCATGATGGTCGGGTTAAAGCTACCCTCGATTGCCCGGATCTTCTGCTCTTCGGCCGAGGCCATGTAGAGCGCCAGCTTCGCCGCTTCTTCTGGGTGTGCGCTGTAGCGCGAGACCGCTAGCTGCCAGCCACCCAGCGTCGCCGAGCCAGCCCCGGAATCGCCGGCAGGCAAGACGGCCACGCCGAACAGATCCTTGATCACGCTGTCGTCAGCCTGGCCCAGTGAGTAGGCATACGGCCAGTTGCGCATAAACGCCGCGTTACCGGCCTGCCACACCGCCCGGGCATCTTCCTCGCCGTAGCCCGTCACGCCAGGAGGCGAGATGGCGCCAACCCAGCCAGCCGCTTGGTCGACGACCTCGCTCGCCTGTTCGTTGTTGATCGTGATCACGCCATCAGCGCTGATAATTGTCCCGCCGCCATTCGAATCGATCCACTCCAGCGCGTCGCAGGTGAGCCCTTCATAGGCGTTGCCTTGCCAGACATAGCCCCAGAAGTCCTCGTTGCCCTCTTCGCGCTCGCCTTCTTGGATGGCGAGAGCCATTTCTTCAAGCTCATCCCAGGTGGTGGGCGGCGCGTCATAGCCGTACTTCTCGAGCAGATCGTTCCGGTAGTACAGCAGGCCCGCGTCGGTGAACCACGGAATGCCCACGAGCTTGCCGTCTACCGTGTTGTTCTCGATGATCGCCGGGAAGTGCTCGTCGACAACATCGGCGGCGCCATACTCGTACAGGTCGACAAAGTGCTCGGCCAGGTCGCCCGGCCAGATCACGTCGATCTGGAAGACGTCGCCTTCCGCCGACTGCGCCTCAAAGAGCTGTAGGTAGACACCAAGACGGTCCTGGACGAAGTCCGGCGTATCGACCACCTCGACCGTCACGTTAGGATTCTGCTCCATGTAACGCTCGGCTGCGGCCTGCGTTAGCGCCAGCTCCTGGCCCACGTTACCGGCCAGCACGCGGAGCTCTACCTCGTCGCCCGTCGGCTCAGCAGCCTGCTCCGCCGGTTCCTCTTCGACGACCTCTTCGGCCTCTTCTTCGACGTCCTCCGCGACGTCTTCGACTTCTTCGGCGACGTTGGTCGCTTCATTTTCCGCATTACCGCCGCAGGCGACGACCAGCATCGCCAGGATGGTAAGCAACCCCAGCAAGATATACAGTTTACGGTTGGTCATGTTCTCCTCCAGTGAAACGCAACGTAGTTAATGCGATATGGTGACAACAAGCTGGCTCTATTATCTCTTTGTAAAGGCATCACCTCCTTAGGGCGCTGTCTCTGGTTCGATTGGCCATTCAGATCAGCACTCGGGTGGCGCCGCCGTTGTGGCACGCACCACAAGTTCTGTGGGTAAGACAATTTCTCGCGGGCTGTCAGGGGACGATTCGATCGCCTCCAGCAGGAGCTCGCCACCGCGTACGCCCGACTCGAACAGCTGCTGCCGCACCGTCGTCAGGTTCAGATATTCAGCAATCTCGATGTCGTCGTAACCGATGATCGACAAATCTTCTGGCAAGCTCAGCTCCAGCTCCTGCGCCGCCTCCAGCACCCCCGTCGCCAGCGTATCGCAGGTCGCGAAAATCGCCGTGGGCCGCTCGGAAAGCGTCAGCAGCCTCGTTGCCTGCTCGTGCGCCGATTCGCGGCTGTGCTCACCATGGACACTGTAGTCGGCCCGCGCCTCAATCCCAAACGCGGCCAGCGCCATCTCGTAGCCTCTGAAGCGGTCACGGTTGGCCGTAAAATGAAACGAGCTGTCGGTAAAATCGCTCAGAAAGCCAATGCGCCGGTGTCCGAGGTCCAGCAAATGCTTCGTCGCCTTGTAGCCGCCGTCCACGTCGTCGATGACGACACGGCTGAAATCGGGGTGGGCGATGTCCACCAGAATCGTCGGCCCCCCATACTCGCGCAAACGCCGTACGTGCGCCTCTGGCGGGCGCAAAGAGATCACCAGCAGACCGTCGATCCGTTCGCGGCGCGGGACGTCGCGGAAGTAGGCTTCATAGCGATTGCCGCTCTCGACGTTGTGCAGGACGAGGTCATATTCGGTCTGCGACAGGACCGATTCAACGCCGCGCAGGCGTTCGACGACTGAGGGGCGCGTCAGGAAGGGAGCGATCACCGCGATCGTCAGCGTTTTACCCAACGAGAGTCGGCGCGCGATGACGTTCGGGCTGTAATCGAGGGCGGCGATAGCCTTGAGGACTTTGTTCCGCGTCTGCGTGCTAACCGCAGGGCTGTCATTCAGAACCCGTGAGACCGTGCCCACTCCCACGCCTGCATGGCGGGCAACATCACGGATCGTGGCGGGCATTCGCTTCTTCTCTCCTAACACGTGTACCACCTGACTCCGCAGACCGCAACCCGGGCTACAAAGTTTGTCCGCTGGTAAACGCTCACCCGCCACCTGCACCGGACTCGGCAGATGGAACCGGTTCCAATGGCAATACTATACTATAGGACCGGAGTACGTGTCAAGATGGAAACGGCCCGCGCGGCAACTCCCGCAGCGGGCGTTTCTCGGCCACAAGCCGGCCCCCGCCGGCCGCTCCGCGTGCTAGCTCAACCGACCCTCCAGCTGCACCATTGCGGCGCTGTTCCTTCCTGCCGCCCACCTCGCCAGCAGCCCAGCGCCACCCAGAAGCATCGCCCAGCCGGCAAATGCCATTAGCGCAGGCCAGGCGCCAGCATAGTTCATCCCGCCGATGCTGTGTGACGGCCCTGCCCAGTACTGCCCTGTCAGTGTCGTGAGCGCCGCGACGATCATCGCGATGCCCGCGCCGAGGCCCCCTGTCTCTTCCTCCCGGCCGGCAAGGTCAACCCGCTTCCAGATGCCTGGCACCCGGAAGACAAGGAACACCGCCAGCGTCACGGCGGTCGCGTAGACGACGAAGTCCGTCGGCATCGAGCTGCCGCGCAAGGCGCGCGACGTCGCCATGTGCAGCAGTCCGGTTGCCGCCCCGAGAACGAGCGCCACCAACGCCGCCCGGTAACTGCCGCGCCGGCCCCTGACCAGCAGGGCCGTCGCCCGGATACCCAGCGCGCCGATGATGACGCCTGCGGCAACGTACAGGAGGTACAGCCACCGGTAATCGGCGATGCTCTCCATCCCCTCGTAGCGCGTGGCGTCCAGCGCCACACAGGTGGTCCCGATACCGCTTAACAGGGTGATCACCGCCGTCAACCCTAGCAGCACAATACCCACGATACGCAAGAATCTTCCAGTCATCTCTCCCTCCAGATCAAATCAATGCAAAGCCGGCGACAAACGTCGCGGTTACCAAAAGGAGCAGCCCCGGTAGCAACGCCAGGATCGTGTTTTCCGGCAAAAGCGGTCTGCCCATCTTTAGAAATGAGAGCAGCAGCCCTGCGACACCGATCAGGGCGCCGCCAACCCCTACGAGGGCGAAACCAGCCGGTGTCGTTCCGCGCAGACTCAGGTAAAGCGGAAGGCCAAAGATCAACAGCCCCGCCACCCCATGCACGACGGCAAGGGTGATCGTGGCGCCTCGCCCCGGCCAGACGAGCCGCGTCGCCGTTACCCCGGCAAAGCCGGCAATGGCGAACACAAGGTAAGGCATCCGCCATCCTGGGAAATGTTCCCACACTAGCCCCAGCGACAGCGCGAGCGGGATCATCGTCGCCGCGATCACCACAAGTGGGCTGGCGAGCGCCTCGAAGCCCAGAATGATCAGCAGCAGCCCGGCTAGCAGCAGCACCCCAAACGCCACCGTATACGCCCACAACGCCACGGCAGACGACCCTTCAACCCCGAAAACAATCTGGTACGCGGCGAGCAACCCTGTCGCCAGCAGCAGGCTCCGATCCACCATCGTCATCTGCTTCATCCCCGAGCGCTCGGTTCCAATTGTCTCGATCATAGTGGCACCATCATCATGAGCAGCATAGCACTCAACATGTACAGTGATGCATACTTAAACAGACCAAAGTTGACCCGCTCCGACGGCTTGAATAAGCTGCCGGCGGCAAGCAGCAGCAGCCCCGCCGACAGCACGACCATCAGCCGCAAGTAGCCAAACGTCAGCCCGATTCCATAGGCCGCGATGCCCATCATCAGTGCCGCCACCATACTCGACGCGGCAATCAGCGCCCGTGTCGCCACCTCCCCATACACCGCCGGCACGGTTGGCACCCCTGCATGGCGATAGTCAGCCGCGTAGCGCAGGTTGAACGTCAGAATATGCGTGGGTATCCAGAACAGGACAGCTAGCGCCAGCGCCAGACCAACCCACTCGATCTGCCCCATGCCCAGCGCCCGCCCGGCAAGTGCCGGCATGCCCCCCGAAATCCCGCCCCAAACAATGCTCCACGGCGTGCGCCG
>JAVVFG010000166.1:0-8486 GCA_032260445.1 Anaerolineae bacterium
GTCCATGCTTTCTCCTTCATGGGCCCGCGGCCTGGCAGCAGCCGCCGGGCGGGCGATCAGGCCTCCATTTTAACAACATCCAACGGCAGTCCCAAGGCGGCGAACCGCTCCTCCGCTTCCTGCTGCAGGCGCGCACCGGCTTCCGGGTCGGTGCGCTGCAGGCAGGCGCCCCAGGCATAGAGCGTGTGCGCATGTTCCACAGCCATCCCCGCTTCCTCAAAGATGGCGGCGCTGTGCTGGTAACAGTCGGCAGCGCTTGCCGGCGGCTCATCGGGCGCCGGCGCGACACTCCTGCCGGTGGCAGCGGCGACACGGCCCAGCATGCGCCAGGCAGCCCCGACAAACTCCTGGTGCCCCCCTTCGCGCGCCAGTTGCAGCGAGCGCTGCGCCGCCTCCAGCCCTTCGCCGGCCCGCCCCTGTGCCAGGCAGGCAGCCGCCAGGTACCGGTAGCTTTCCGCGAGACCGAACCAGCCGCGGTCGCCGACACGGGCCAGGACTTCGCGCAGCGCTTCCTCCGCCGCTTCCGGCGCGCCCAGCGCCAACCGCACACCGCCCATGTTATTGAAGCAGGAAATCGCGCTCTCCCGGTTGCCTGTCTCGCGGGCAATCGCCAGCGCATCCTCGTAGTAGCGCAGCGCCGTCTCGAAGTCGCCCCGCGCCCGCGCATTCTCGCCCAGGTTGTTAGAGATGATGCCCACACCCCAGCGGTGCCCCACGCGGCGATAAAGCTCAAGCGCCTCCTGCCCGTAGTGGGCGCCGCGCTCGTGCTCGCCGAGCGCCGTATGGCACACGCCCAACAAGTTCAAAGCTAGGGCGATCTCCTGCACCTTCCCGGTGCTGCGGCTGAGAGCTAGGGCACGCTCGCCACAGGCAATCGCCTCTTCAAACTGGCCGAGACCGTGGTGATTCCACCCCTGCGTCGCCACCGCCCGTGCCAGCTCAACAGTGGCCTCAGGGCCGGACCGCCCGGCGAGTACCTCCGCCTGGCGCGCAAAGCCCATTCCCTGGTGCATCTCCCCCAGGTAACGGTGGACGCGCGCCAGGTGGTTACAGGCCCGTGCCTCCAGCCTCAAGTCATTGGCCGCGGCTGCCGTCTCGCGCATCGCCTGGTACATGGCGACCGCCTCGCTGCGGCGCGCCTGGCGCCACAACATGTCGCCCAATCCCTGGTACAGCTCCGCGCGCAGCGCTGCGTAGTCGTTACCCGGCGGCAGAAACTCCAGCGCCTTCTCATAATAGCCAATGGCCTGCCCTGGCAAGAAGGCCCGCTCCGCCGCATGTGCCGCGCGCGCGTACCACTGCGCCGCCTCTGCCTGCTCGCCCGCCTGCTCCCAGTGGCTGCCGATCAGGCCGGCGTACTCCTCGGCCCGTTCGCCGGCATTGTCGATGAGCCAGGCGGCAATGGCGCCGTGGTAGCTGCGGCGGCGGCGCAGCAGCACATTCTCGTAGGTCACACTGTGCAGGATGGCATGCTTGAAACGATATTCGCTGCTGCCGGGAAAAGCGCTCTGCCCGTGGCGCACCACCATCTCCTTTTCCTCGAGCAGCGCCAGCAGGGCGGAAACGGCGGGCAGCCCACCGGCCGCGCTGCTCGCCAGCGCGCGCAAGGCGGCAACGGCTCCATCCCAAAATTGCTCGCCGACGACGGCCGCGCGCTGCAAGACATCTCGCTCGGCGGCGGTGAGCGCGTCGAGGCGCGCCTGCAGCACGCCCGTCAGCGTCGGTGGGACACGGTCGGGCACGAGCCGTTCCAAGCGCAGATGCCAGCTCTCTTCGCCCGGGACGAGCACGCCGTCGTCGATCAACATGCGCACCATCTCTTCGATGTAGAAGGGATTCCCGGCAGCCTTCTCGACGATGAGCCCTTCGAGTGCGGCGGGAATATTCGGCAACTTGCGCAAGATGTTGCGCACCAACTGGCGGCTCTCCTCCTCGCCGAGCGGCGCCAAGTCGAGCAGCCTATGGTGCGGGTCCTGCCGGGCGTGCGGCAGCCACGGCGGGCCATGCTCGACGAACGCCGTGCGCGCGGCGACGACGATGAGAATCGGGCAATCCTGGCAGTTCTGCCACAGATATTCGGCGAGCGCCACGCTGCCGGCGTCAACCCACTGCATATTCTCCAGCATGAGGACCACCGGCGTTTCCGCCGCCATCACCCGCAGGTACTCGGCGAAATAGTGAAAGGCGCGCCCCTGGATCTGCCGCGGGTCGTCGAGGATGCCGCGCAGGTAGTGGCTGTCGCTGAAATCGAAGCCGGTCAGATGGCCGATAAAGTGCGCAGTCTCCATCCCGGCCTCGCCCAGAACGCCGGTAACCCCGTTCTCCAGCTTGTGCCGCGCCACGGCCGGGCTGTCGCTCTCCTTGATTTGGAACCGAAAGGCGAGCATGTTGCGCACCAGCGCGTAGGGCATCGCCGCGCTCTGCAGCTCTGCCTGCCCGCGGAAAAGCCTGAAGACCTCGTCGACCAGCTCCATCCAGTTCTGCAGCTCGTAGAGCAGGCGCGATTTGCCCACGCCGGCCTCGCCCACAACGGTGATCACCCGCGGCGTGCCCGTTGCCATCACCTCCTGCAGCGTGTCGCGCAGGAGCGCCATCTCCGCCTCGCGCCCGACCGTCTCGCTCTCCAACCCGGCCACCGGCTGCGGCTCCAGCGGGAAGGCGCGCGGCTTCTCGTTTTTCACCAGGTAGGTCACGACCGGCTCCCGCTTGCCCTTGACCCACAACGGCGGCATATCGTTGGCGTTGAAGAAGCCGCGCACGTGGCGATAGGTGGCATGGCTGACGATCACCGTGCCCGGCGCCGCCGTATCGGCGAGCCGGCTAGCGAGGTTGACAGCATCGCCGACGGCGGTGACCTCCCTCGTTCGGCCCAGGGAGCCGACGACCGCTGGGCCAGTGTTCAGCCCGGCCTGCAAGTGCAGCCCGCCTTCCTCCAGGGGCAGCCCGGTGAACGGCCCAGTATCGAAATTGGCCACCACCTGCTGCATCTGTAGCGCGGTGCGGACGGCGCGGCGCGGGTCATCTTCGTGAGCCACGGGCGTGCCGAACAGGGCCATCAGCAAGGTGCCGCTGTGCTTATCGACCGTGCCCCCGTTCGCCCTGACGATCGCGTCCAGCCGCGGCCAGAGCTGGCGGAAGAACTGGTTCGTCTCTTCCACGGCGACTTCATCCTGCAGCGCGCCGAGGCCGCCGACGCGCGCAAAGAGCACGGTGAGCTGTTTGCGCTCCTCCTCGCCTCTGGGGCGCAGGCTTGCGAGCTTCTCCTGCAGCGGCAGGAGCGCCGTGTCTACGACATCGTCACCCAATAGAGGCCGCTGCCCTTCAAGCGCCGCCAGCGCTTCCTCTAGCTGCTCAACCTCGCTCTGTCGATTCTCGACCATCCGTTCCCCGTCACACTCTCTGTCCGGCCGGCGCGCGCGTCGCCGGCGCTGGGGCCGCCGCCAGTAGTTGCGTGAGCATCCCATCGCCGTCCGGCACGAAGGTAACCTGCGCGTTGCTGGCGAGCAAGTTTTGTGTCTCCAGGATGTCAAAGAGGGCGCGCGCCACGTCCGGGTCTTCGCCAATCTTCTGCAGGGCAGCGCCCACTATCTGCGGGCGCATCGCCTGGGCGCGGGCGAACTCGACGGCAGCCCGCCGCTCGGCCGAGCTGGTGATGATGCTCACGCGGTTGGCGCCGTCCTGCAGGATCGCCGAGGTCACCTGCCGCAGCCGGTTGACCACCTTCTCCTCAATCTGCCGGATCATGTTACGGTCGCGGAAATGAACCTTGCGCACATAGACCGAGCCCAACCGGTAGCCCCACTCCTCCGACTTAGGCGACACTTCCTGGCGTACGGCGCGGCTCATGACGTGCCGCGTGACGAGCATGTCCTCAAGGGGCATGTTGCTCAGCATGCGCACCGTGGCGCTGCTAACGTTGGCCGAGAGCGAGCCGCGCGGATCGACGTTCTTGAAGAGATAGTCAACCGGGTCGCTGATCTGCATCTCGTACCACACGCCGATGCCCATCGGCGCCCCTTCCTCCGAGTTGACCGGCAGGCTGCGCAGATATTGTTGGTCGAGGCGCATGTCAAGGATATGGCGCTCGCCGAGCAGGTTGATGATCAGCGCGCGCGGTCCCATTTTCAGCCACAGGAGCTGCAGGCCGGGTTCTCTCAGCACGGCGACAACCTTGCCGAACAGCAAGTAGACGTGGCAGGTGCCTTCCTCAACGACAGCGTAAATGCCGAACACGCGCAGAAGCCAGCGAAAGACCGGCTCGCCGAGCAGGAACACGAAGAAGCTGGCAACGGCAATGCCGAGAGATAGCAGGACGTCGCTCATTTTGGCGTCTCCACAAATACCTGGTTCGCTTTCTTGTACAGGTCGAGGCGCACGTTGCGCAGGTACGCCGCCAGCACGTCGGGGCCACTCTCTTTCAGGGCCCGCAGCTGCGCCGCCAGCATCTGCAGCGGCTCCACCTCCGCTTCGGCACGCAGCGTCTCAATCTCCACGGCGCGCTTCGACTGCACGATGGTCTGGTCGGCGCGCGCTTTCGCCAGACTGATGTCCGAGGATACTTCGTTGTGCGCGGTGTTGATCGCCGCCAGGGCCGACTCCACCTCCGGCGGCGGGTCGATGCCCGTAATCAGCGAGGCATCGAACTCCACCCCGTAGCGCGCGGCTGCCGAGGCGCACTCTTGCTCCATGAAGTCATTGATCTCGTTCAGATTCTTGCGCAGATCATTGATTGAGATGCCGCCCATGAGGTCGATGTCGATTTCCGCATCCTCGCCGAGCAGGCTGCTGTCGGCAGCCTCGAAGCTGGCAATACGCTGGCGCAAGATGGCGACGAAGTAACCCATGACGTGCACGATAGGGTTTTTCACGCCGAAGAAATAGGCGTAGAGGTTGCGCTCGCATACACGGTAGCGGATCTGCCCGGTAAGGCCGATGTTGAGCTGGTCCTTGGTCACGGCGTCGAGGACGGTCCCGTTCTGGTTGGCGCTCGGCGTCTCTAGGTCCATCGCCATGTTAATCGTCTCCGTGGCGATCGACGCCTTGAAGACGCGCTCCCAGGGCCAGCGGAAGTAGGGCCCGCCCGGCTGGATGACGCGCACCTGCGGGTAGATGTAGCGCTCTTTATCCTTTTCGTTGAGATGGGCGGCGATGGGGTCGTCCAGGGTGGTGGCGCCGTCAAGCCGTACGGCCCGGCCGAAGCGGGTCTTGACGGCACGTTCATTCTGGTCGACGGTGTAGATGCCTGCCAGCACGTAGCGAAAGGCGAACCAGGCTACGAAGCCGAGCAGGACGCCGGTGGGTAAGGCGAGAAAAGACATCTGTTTCCCTCCTGATTGGCGACTTGTTGGCACGACCGTACGGTAGGTGTCGCAGCCCTTATCATACCGCATTTTTCGTGGATCGGGGATGGGTAAACTGACCGCGCGCGATTGGCAAAATCAGGGCGGCAGCGTACACTGGCAGAAACTGGCGGCGAGGCAAGCGCTGCTGCGCTGGCGGACTGGCTTTGGCGGAGATGCCAACTATTCATCAATCGCCCTTCAAATCGCCGGGCAACGCCGCGGGAATGGTCTATGGAACGCGAGAATAGCTACGTCGAAGAGCGAAGACAACGAACGGAACCAAATGAGCGGGCAGAGTTGGTGCCCGCCAGCGCGCGCGTGCGCCGGCGCATGATCGTGCTCGGCGCGATCGTCGCCACCATGTGGTTCCTGGAGATCGTCGACGTCTTGCTGCTCCAGCAGCGGCTGAACGCGCTCGGTGTGCGCCCGCGCACCGGCACCGGCTTGTGGGGCATCCTCTTCATGCCCCTGCTGCACGGCAGCCTGGCGCACGTCGCCGCGAATACGCTGCCCTTTCTCGTCCTCGGCTGGCTGGTAATCATGCGCCGGCTGAGCGACTTCCTCGTCGTCACCGCCGTGGTCATGATCGTCTCCGGCACCGGTGTGTGGCTCTTCGGCGCCGGCAGCACCGTCAGCATCGGCGCCAGCGGGCTGGTTTTCGGCTATTTCGGCTACCTCCTGCTGCGCGGCTACTTCGAGCGCAGCGCTTCCTCTATCCTCATCGCCGCCCTGGTGCTGCTCTTCTACGGCGGTATGTTCTGGGGCGTGCTGCCGCAAGGCGCCGGCATCTCCTGGGAAGCCCACCTCTTTGGCTTTGCCGGTGGGGTCCTTGCCGCCTGGCTGCTCGCCCGCCGCTAGCCTGCAGCGGCAGCGATAAGCAGCCCTTATCTCCCATCATCTGCTCCACGCGTGGCAAGTTATGACATGTCGCGCACGATCATATGGCATTTGTCACCTTGACCACCGGCGCCAATCCGGTAAACTGGAAGCGTTCGCCTAGCTTTGGTGAGATTTACTTAACTTTAGGTAGATTTTATCCTCGTCGCCGCAGAGTTGTGCCGCTGAATTGTGGCGCTGACCTGCGCGCTGACTTTGCTCAATTCCAGGGAATCGTACGCATGGACCTTTATCCTGCCCCGCGCCTCATCTTCTGGGAAACGACCGCCGGCTGTAACCTCAACTGCATCCATTGCCGCCGCATGACGGTCGCCGACCAGCTCCTGCCGCAAGACTTGACCACCGAGGAATCGCTGCGCATGGTCGACGAGATCGCCGCGGTTGGCCGGCCAATCCTCGTCCTCTCCGGCGGCGAGCCCCTCTTCCGCCCCGACATATATCAGATTGCGCGGTACGCCAGCGACGCTGGCCTGATCGTCGCCTTGGCGAGCAACGCCACGCTCATCGACCGCGAGGTCGCGCAGCGTATCAAGGATGCCGGCGTGCGCCGGGTCAGCGTGAGCTTCGACGGCGCCGACGCCCCCACCCACGATATTTTCCGCGGCCAGGGCGCCTTCGACCGCGCGCTCGAGGGCATCGGCCATCTGCGCGAAGTGGGCCTTCCCTTCCAGATCAACACCACCGTGGCGCGGCACAACGTGCACCAGATGCCGGAGACGCTGGCCTTCGCCGAGCAGATCGGCGCCGTGGCGCTCCACCTCTTCCTGCTCGTCCCCGTCGGCTGTGGCTTGGAGATTGCCGACGACCAGCAGATCTCGCCGGCCGAGTATGAAGGTGTGCTCAACTGGATGTACGACGCCGAGATGGAGAGCGACCTGGAGCTAAAGGCGACCTGCGCGCCCCATTACCACCGCATCGTGCGCCAGCGGCAGGCCGAGGAGCGGCGCCAGGGCCTCGTCCGCCCCGGCCCGCAGAGCCTGCGCCGGCAGCGCGAGGCGGGCGGTCACCCTCATAGCCACGCAGGTGGCCGGCATCCCGGCGGCCATCCCGGCAGCGATGGGGCGATGAACACGATGACCAAGGGCTGCCTCGCGGGCACAGGCGTCGCCTTCATCAGCCACCGCGGCGAGGTCTTCCCCTGCGGCTACTTCCCCGTCGAAGCGGGCAACATCCGCCGCGACCCTTTCCAGACAATATGGCAGGAATCGCCGCTCTTTGCCGAGCTGCGCGACCCGGACCTGCTGGAAGGCAAGTGCGGCATCTGCGAGTTTAGACGCGTCTGCAGCGGCTGCCGCGCCCGCGCTTACGGCATGAGCGGCAACTATCTTGGCGAAGAGCCGTTCTGCACCTACGAGCCGCGCCTGGCGCAGGAGGGAGCCGGCCTGTGAGCTCGCGCCACGTCGCCATCATCGGCGGCGGTATCACCGGGCTGGCAGCCGCCCACTACCTAGAGCAGGCGGCGCGCGACGGCACGCACGACGTCAGCTACAGCCTGCTGGAGCGCTCGGGCCGCTGGGGCGGCAAAATCCGCACGGAAATAGTCGAGCACGGCGGCGCGCCGTTTATCGTTGAGGCCGGCCCGGATTCATTCATCACGCAGAAGCCCTGGGCCTGGCAGCTCGCACGGCAGCTCGGGCTGGAAGATGACCTGCTGCCGACCAACGATGCCGATCGCCAGATATATGTCCTCAACAAAAGGCGCCCCACGCCGCTGCCCGACGGGGTGTTGATGATTGTTCCCACAAAATTCATGCCCTTCGCCCTCAGCCCGCTCATTTCTCCGCTGGGCAAGTTGCGCATGGGGCTGGACCTGGTGCTGCCGGCGAAGCGCGACGGCGCGGACGAGACGCTGGCGCAGTTCATCACCCGCCGCCTCGGCGCTGAAGCGCTAGACAAGATCGCCGAGCCCCTCATGTCCGGCATCTACAACGCCGAAGCAGATAAACAGAGCCTGCTGGCGACCTTCCCGCGCTTTCGCGCCATCGAAGAGAAACACGGTAGCCTCATCCGCGGCATGCTCGCCGCGCGGCGGGCACGTAGCGCGCCGTCACCGAACGGGCAAGCGCCCGCCGCAAAGCCACCGTCCGTCTTCGTCAGCTTCGCCGCAGGCATGGAAACGCTGCCCCAGACCCTGCTCGCCGGGCTGCACGGCGATCTGCGCCTGGAAACTGCTGTGGAGCGGCTCGAAGCAACCGCAGCCGGCGGTTACCGGCTGGCCCTGAGCGATGGCAGCACGCTAGCAGCTGA
>JAVVFG010000167.1:0-8392 GCA_032260445.1 Anaerolineae bacterium
CCGGCAGCAACAGAGACGGCAACGGCTACCCCAGAATCGCCAAACGAGACGGCGACGCCAGAGGAAGGCTCTCCCTAGCGGAGCGGGGCCACCGCGACAGCCCAGAGATAAGCGAGAAAGCCAGATGGACCTTTTTAAAACGCTGCAGACGCTAACGGAAACGGCCGGGCCCTCGGGCTCGGAAGCGGGGGTCGCCCAGAAGATCGTCGAGCTGTGGGAGCCGCTCGCTGACGAGGTGCGGCAGGACCGTATGGGGAATGTGGTCGCGCTTAAGCGCGGCCACGGAGAGGGCGATCGTCCGCGGCTTCTGCTTGCCGCGCACATGGACGAAATTGCCCTGATGGTCAAACAGCTCGTCTCCTACCCCGAGGAGGAGGCGTCCACTGACGCTGCTGAACTCGCGGGCTTTTTACGCGTGACGGGCGTCGGCGGCGTCGATGTGCGCCACCTTTATGGACAGCAAGTTGTCGTACACGGGCGGCGCGAGTTGCCGGGCATTCTCGGCGCGCTGCCGAAGCATCTCTTGCCCAGCGACCGCCCTGAACGACCCTACAACTATGACGAGCTCGTCGTCGACACTGGCCTTTCCCTGGCGGAGCTGCGGGAGCAGGTCAGCGTCGGCGATTTTGTCAGCTTCCGGCAGCCGTTGCGCCGCCTGCTGAACGAGCGGGTCAGTGGCAAGGCGCTCGACAACCGCGCTTCCGTCGCGGCGCTGACGGTCTGTCTCGACTACCTGCAGGGACGGCAGCACCTGTGGGACGTGATGGTAGTGGCGACGATCCAGGAGGAAACGCGCCTGTTGGGCGCCTTCACCTCGGCCTACGCCGAGCAGCCCAATGTCGCCGTGGCCATCGACGTGACCTTTGGCAAAGGGCCGGGCGCCAAGGACGGCACTGTGTTTGAGCTCAGCGACGGGCCGACCCTCGGGCTCGGTCCCAACGTCCATCCTGGCGTTTACAAGGCCTTGCGCGAGGCGGCGCGGGCGCTGGAGATGAAGGTGCACATTGACCCCCATACCCGCGCCAGCGGCACCGACGCCTTCGGGCTGCAGATTGCCCGCGCCGGAATCCCCACCGGCCTGGTGAGTATCCCCCTGCGCTACATGCACACGATGGTGGAGACCATCGCCCTGAAGGACGTGAAGCGCTCCGGCCGGCTGCTCGGCGAGTTTGCCGCCCGGCTGGATGATGGATTCCTGGACAGTCTGGCGCGCGCGATGATGGAAGCGGATTGAGATGAACGAGCTATTACAAAAGTTGACGGAAGCGACCGGGGTCGCCGGCGAAGAAAAAGAGGTACGCCTGCTGCTTCGAGACCTGATTGCGGATCACGTCGATGAATGGCGCGTGGATCCGATGGGAAACCTGATTGCGCGAAAAGCGGGCAGTGGCGACGGCGTCCTGCGCATCCTGGTTGATGCCCACATGGACGAGGTTGGCATGATGGTGACTGCCGTTGACAGCGACGGCACACTGCGTTTTGAAGCTGTCGGCGGCCTCCACCCGCCCGCACTGCTGGGCAAGGTCGTGCAGGTTGGGGCCAAGCGGCTGCCTGGGGTGATCGGCGCCCGCCCCATCCACCTGCTGGATGCTGCCCAGCGGAACAAGGTGGTGAAGCTGAGCGATATGCGCATCGACATCGGGGCGCAGAAAAAGGAGGAGGCCGAACGTAAGGTGTCGATCGGCGACCGCGCTACCTTCCTCACCAGCTACGAAGAAAGCGGGCGGGTGGCGCTGGGCAAGGCATTTGACAACCGCGCCGGCTGCGCAGTGCTCGTGGAGCTGCTGCAGGGCGAGCCATTCCCATTCGACCTTTACGCTGTTTTTTCCGTGCAGGAAGAGGTGGGGCTGCGCGGCGCCCAGACAGCGGCGTTCGGCATCCGCCCTGACGCGGCGCTGGTGTTGGAATGTACGCCGGCATACGACCTACCAAACGAGCGTGACGTTGGCAGCAATGTCGCGCTGGGGCGCGGCCCCTCGCTCTACGTGATGGACGCAGGAACGATTCAGGATCCGCGGCTGGTGAGCCACATCATGCGGACCGCCGAGGAACAGTCGATCCCCTACCAGATCCGGCAGCCTGGCGGCGGGGGCACAAACACTGCGGCAATCCAGCGCGCCGGCGGCGCGGTCCCGGCGGCGACGCTCGCTACGCCTGCCCGCTACCTCCATGCCCCGACGGCCATGATCAACCTCGACGACTTTGGTCACGTGCGGCGGCTGGCGGAAGCGACGCTGCGCAAGCTAGACGCGAGCATCCTACAACGGTAATGCCCGAGAACACGGAGTAACACGATGAAAGAGCTGATCGAAAAGTTGGTGAACGCATACGGCCCCTCGGGCTTCGAAGATGACGTGCGCGAGGTAATCCGGCAGGAGGTCGAGCCTTACGGGGAGGTCAGCGTCGATGCGCTGGGCAGCCTCATCGTCCACAAGCGCGGCGACGGGAAGGGGCGGAAGGTGATGGTGGCGGCTCACATGGACGAGATTGGGGTGATGGTCACCCACGTCACCAAAGAGGGGTTTCTGCGCTTCACCAATATCGGCGGTGTTTACCCGCATACCTTGATGGGTGGCCGGGTGCAGTTCGCGGGCGGCGCGGTGGGTGTCATCCACAGCGAGCGGCTGGAGGAGCGCGGCAAGGTCCACGCGCTCGATAAACATTTCATCGACGTGGGCGCCGGCAGCCGCGAAGAGAGCCCGGTTCGCGTCGGCGACGCGGCCGCTTTTTACGGCCCTTTCCGCCAGCAAGGGGAACGCTACATCGCCAAGAGCATGGACGATCGCATCGGCTGCGCCGTCGCCATTGCCGCCCTGCAGCAGCAAGAGGCGACGCCGCACGACGTCTATTTCGTGTTCAGTGTACAAGAAGAGGTGGGCACGCGCGGCGCGCAGGCAGCGGCCAACGCGATCGAGCCGGAAATCGGCATCGCCCTCGACGTGACGACCACCGGTGACACGCCCGGTGCGCGCGCGATGGCAGTCGAGCTAGGCAAAGGGCCGGCGATCAAAGTGAAAGATGTGGGCATGATCGCCCACAGCGGTCTCGTGCAGCTCATGCGCCAGCGCGCGGAGGAGGCCGGTATTCCCCACCAGATGGAGGTGCTGGAAGGCGGTAGCACGGACGCGCGCTCGATCCAGATCGCTGGAGCAGGTAGCGCGGCGGGCACAATCAGCATCCCCTGCCGCTACGTCCACTCCCAGAGCGAGATCGTGGACGCCAACGACGCCCAGAACTCAGTCAAGCTGTTGCTGGAAATCCTGGCGAACCCGATCGACCTCTAGCTAGGCCGTGCCAGCGCTCAGTCTGCGCGTTCGCTGGCGAAGGCGTCCAACTCCTGCAGCAGACGACCGAGATCGTCAAGCTGGTAGTGGGCGTTGAGGCCGCTGGGATTGGGGAGGAGCCAGATGGGAACGCCATCGATTGTCTTCTTCTGCAAGCCGACACTGGCGTTCGGCCGGCCAAAAGCGGTACGGTAGGCGCCCAGGCCGAGCACGGCAAGCACGCCCGGGCGATAGCGTCTGACCTTCGCGACCAACCGCTCGCCGCCGCGCACATATTCCTCTTTGTCCAACTGTGAGGCGCGCGCTGTGGCGCGCGGCACGACGTTGGTAATCCCATAGCCGTAACGCAGTAACTCCTGTTCTTCAGAAGCGTGGAGCACGCGCGGGGTAATGCCGCCAACGTGCAGCGCGGGCCAAAAGCGGTTGCCAGGGTAGGCAAAGTGGTGGCCGGACCAGGCTGTGTAGAGGCCGGGGTTGATGCCACAAAAGAGCCCTTTCAAACCGGGGGCGATCACGTCGTCAACTGTCTCGCCGGCAGCCGCCTGCAGTTCTGCGCGGGTTGGCCGGCTTAGTTTCCTGTCCTGCGTCATGGCAAAACCGTACCACATTCCCGGCAGCGGCGCGAAGGGGTGACATTCGTCATGGGCGGAAGGTGACGCTCCGCTCTCCCCAGTGGCTCAAGGAGTGCCTAAAATAGTGTTATAAGGTTAGCCTTAAATCACTTGTTCAGGACAGCATATGCATTGTCATCAAGCAGCGCTCGAATGTGTGCCGGGGGGCCGGCCGGTCGTGCTCATCGGCAATCCCAACGTCGGCAAGTCGGCCGTCTTTTCCGCGTTTACCGGCCGGCGGGTGGACGTCTCGAACTACCCGGGAACGACCGTTGAGGTGACACGCGGCCGGCTGCAGCTCGACGGTCATGAGCTGGACCTCATCGATACGCCGGGAATCCAGAGCCTGCTGCCGCGTTCGGAAGACGAGCGGGTGGCGCGGGCAGTGTTGCTGCAGGAGACGCCGTGGGCGGTGCTGCAGGTCGCCGACACGAAGAACCTGCGCCGGGCGCTACAGCTCACCTTCCAGCTCGCAGAACACGAGGTGCCCTTTGTCCTGGCACTGAATATGGCCGACGAGGCAGAAGAGGCAGGCATCAACGTCGACGCATCGCGCCTTGCCCAGATTCTCGGCAGTGACGTGGTGCCGACCACGGCCATTCGCGGCGACGGGCTTCCCGAGCTACAGCAGCGGCTGCTGCAGCCGCGCCCGGTCAGTTACCGCCTGCGCTATGACGGCGCTATCGAGAAAGCGGTAGAGGAGATCGTCGCCCTGCTGCCCGGCGACTGGCAGGGGAGGCGTGCCTTGGCGCTGGCGCTGCTTTCTGGTGATGGCGAAGCATTCGGGGAGCGCGAGGTAGGGTCGGACGCGCGGGCGCAAATTGACACCATTGTCGCGACGACGGCGGCCGGCTACGAGCAGGCGCTGGGCTACATCATCGCGCAGCAGCGTGTGAAATGTGCTGACTGCATCCTCGCTGACGTCTACCGCGCGCCGGCCGAGCGGCACACCAACCTGAAAGAGCGCCTGGGCCACCTAATGGTCCACCCGGTGTGGGGCTGGCCTTTCCTCATCGCCGTGCTACTCGCCCTGTACTACGTGGTGGGCGTTTTCGGGGCGGGCACCATGGTCGACTGGATGGAGAGCGTATTGTTTGGCGAGCTGATCAACCCGGCGGTCAGTGGCCTAGTCGCCTATCTTCCCTGGCCCTTGCTGCAAGATTTTCTCGCCGGCGAGTACGGTCTAGTGACGATGGCCCTCAGCTACGGCATCGCCATCGTGCTGCCGATCGTCTTTACCTTCTTCCTGGCGTTCAGCATCCTCGAAGACTCCGGCTATCTGCCGCGCCTGGCGGTGATGAGCAACCGGGCGTTCCAGACGATGGGGTTGAATGGCAAGGCGGTGCTGCCGATGATCCTGGGCCTTGGCTGCGACACGATGGCCACGCTGACGACGCGCATTCTCGAGACGCGCAAGGAGCGGGTGCAGGTTACCCTTCTGCTCGTGCTAGGTGTTCCTTGTTCGGCGCAGCTCGGGGTGCTGATGGGCATGGCGGCCATTCTCACGGGCTCGGCGATTGCCCTGTGGCTTGCGGTCGTCTTCGGCACGATGTTTGCTACCGGCTGGCTGGCGGCGAGACTGCTCCCAGGACAGAAATCGGATTTTATCCTCGAGCTGCCGCCGGTGCGGCGCCCGCAACTGGGTAACATTCTGGTGAAGACCGTCGCCCGGCTCGAATGGTATCTGAAAGAGGTTCTGCCGCTCTTTATCCTCGGCACGACGATCCTGTTTGTGCTTGACAAGACGGGCCTGCTCCTCTCCCTGGAGCGGGGGATGGCGCCGCTGGTGACGGGCCTGCTGGGGCTGCCGGCAGAAACGGCGGGTGTCTTCCTCATCGGCTTCCTGCGCCGTGATTTTGGCGCTGCCGGGCTGTTTAATATGGCCCGCGCCGGATTGCTGACGACGAACCAGGTGGTGATCAGTCTCGTGGTGATCACCCTGTTTATCCCCTGTATCGCCAATCTGCTGATGGTCGTACGCGAGCACGGGCGGCGCACCGCCGCGTGGGTGACAGCTACGGTCTTCCCGCTGGCCTTTGGCATCGGCGCCTTGCTCAACCTGGCCCTGCGCGTGTTGGGCATCAATTTCTAGGAGAACCAGACGATGACGTGTGCTCTCTGCGGCTACGAGTTTGACAACGCAACCTTGGCCTGTTACGGGAAGTGCCCGTTGGCGTCCGGCTGTCACATTATCTGCTGCCCCAACTGCGGCTACCAGACTGTGGACGAGAGCCGTTCGGGCACGGTCAACCTGCTCCTCAAGCTGAAGTCAGCCGTCAGCAAGCGGCAGGAGGTAGGGGGTTGAAGATGGTGACCTTAGCCGAGTTGCAGCCGGGACAGAGCGCGCAGATCGCGGAGATAAACAGTGAAGACGGCGGGCGGCTGATGAAGCTGGCTGCCCTGGGGGTGGTGCCCGGGAGCCTGATCCGGCTGCAGCAGCGCAAGCCGGTGTTCATCGTCTGGGTTGGCGAGACGCTGCTCTCGCTGGAGCAGACGGTAGCGCAAGATATCGTGCTCTTTCCGCCGCGCAGCTAGCGGCGGCGCGGGTGACTGTCTGGCGGCGGGTTCGCATCCAGCGGCAGCGGTGGCAGCCGGTCGGGACCAAAGAGCCGTACCCAGAACCAGGCGAGGGTCAGCGTCGGGATGGGTTGGGTGAAGGGGATCAGCGCCTCCAGCGCCGCCGCGTTGCGCAGCGCTTTCAAACCGAGGCGATCCAGCACAAGCCAGCTAAAGGGCGCGGCGAGGATATCCAACCCCCAGTCAAGCAAGTCGATAAACAAAACTACCAGAAATGGCGTGTAGAGCAACGTCTCCGCGAAGCCGGCGTTTGCGGGAATGTTGAGGCGTCCCAGCTTGCGGATGACGAGGATGAAGAGCAGGATGGCGAGCACTAGGCTGACGCCCATCCAGATCAGGGCGATGGTGATAAACGGGCGCAAGGTGTCAAAGTCCACGGGATTCGTCTCCTACCATGCTGGGAGTCAGCCGCCCTGGTGAAAAGCGACGACCTGCCATACGAAGAGGATGAGGATAAGGAGCCCGGCGCCAAGCTGCAGCGCCGTGGCGACCCCCCAGCCGGCAAGCCCACCGGCGCTGGCGCGTACAGCCCGGTCCCACTGGCCGTGCTTCTGGTATTCGCCCATCAGGACGCCAAGGGCGTAGCCGACGATCGTCCCCACGAGTGGGATGGGAAGCAGGAAGGTGCCGACAACCGCGCCGATGAGTCCCGCCACCATGGCGCGGCGTGAAGAGCCACTGCGCCTTGCGCCGAGCAGCGGCAGCCACAATTCGGACGTACCGGCGACGAGGGCAATGGCCGTAATCGCCCCAAGACTAAAAGGGTCGATCGCCGCGTAGCCCAGGGCCCGTTCAGCGATGTAGAAGAACAGGACGGTGAGCCAGATGAGGAGTGTGCCCGGAAGGATCGGCAGGACAATGCCAACCATGCCCACTAGAATGAACACGATCGCCAGGGCGAAACTAATGGTTTGCAGCAGGAGGTTCATGGCTCGCCCCGATGGCATGCGGCGTGGTGACTGTCACGCCGCTGATGACTATAGGGTATTGCTGGCATGCCAGAAGCGCACAAAGAGGTCCGCGAGATAGCGGCGGTGCGCGACCATCTGCCCGCAGCCGCGGGCGACGAGCTCCTCTGGCGAGGCTTCGAGCAGGCTCGCCCAGGTGAGCGGGCTCCTGACGAACGGCTGGAACCACTCGGCGAGACGCGGTAGCCAGGTGCCGACGACATACAGGGAGAGGGCTGCCGGTAGCGCCTGCCGCGCCGCGCGGCTGTCAAAACCGGGCAGACCGACATGCAGCCGCAGCAAGTAGCTGTCGATCATCGTCTGCTCGGCTACGGGCCACTGGTCAGCGGCAGCGGCGGCTTCCAGGAAGCGCACCAGATCCCAGATACCAGGTCCCGCTGCGACGCCGCGCCAGTCCGTCAAGCGGTGGTCGCCGAAAAGGGTGATCCGCCAGTGATGGGGACTCGGATTGCCGTGGAGCAGGGTCAGCGGCAACTCGCGCAGCGGGTAGAGCATGGGCAAGGGATCGTCGAGCAGAGCCGTCAGCGCCTCGAGATGGAGAGGCTCGACGACGCCGGGCCAGCCGCGCAGGCGGCGCAGGATCTCCAGGCCAGCGGCGGCGCGGATGAGCATAGGTGCTAGCCCGCCAGCCGTGCGCACGGCCTGGTGCGAGAGGGCACGCCCGCCCCCGGTCATCCGGTCCCAGAACTGCCACGCCTGGAGATAGCCTGGCGGCGGTGTCTTCTGCGCTGCCTGCCATGGCTGCGGCAGCCAGGCAAAATCCTGCAGCTTCTCTTCCTGGTTCCAGAAGGCGCCGTGTAGGCTGGCGAGCAGGGCGATGACCTTCTCCACATCGTCCGCCGCCCAGCGTGCCGGCAACCGGTGCGCGGGCACCTCGTCGAGCAGGAGCCAACCGTCGCTGCCGATCTCCTGCTGCCACCAGCAGCGCGGCAACAGACGGCGAATGGCGGGG
>JAVVFG010000168.1:0-8380 GCA_032260445.1 Anaerolineae bacterium
TTGGCGAGGAGCGCAACCCGCTGACCGGCGAGCTGGTGGACGATCCGGAGCAGCTGCAGCGCCGCCCGATCGCCGTGAAAATCTCCAACCATCCCGGCGGGTATACACGGCCCCAGGCCGGGTTGAGCCAGGCCGACATTGTCTACGAGCACGTCACGGAAGCGGACATCACGCGCTTTACAGCCGTGATTTATGGGGATATGCCGCCGAACATGGGGCCGATTCGCAGCGGCCGGCTCATCGACCTAGAGATCCCGCTAATGTACGATACGGCGTTCGCCTATTCCGGTTCGAGCATCGGCGTTGCCTACAAGCTGGGGGAAAGCGAGTTTGTTAACCGCATCCTGCGCAGCGGCGCGCGCGGCTACTATCGCACCGGCGAGGATATCCCTTTCGAGCACACCTTTTACGGTGAGCCAGCCCTGTGGTACGAGGTGCTGGAAGATCGCGGGCTAAACGTGCCGCCGCGATTCAACAGCTATATGGCTTTTGGCGAAGCGACGCCGGAGGGAGGCGAACCGGCAAGCCACGCGAACATCGCCTACCGCCAGGTGGTCGTCGTAGATTGGGAGTACGACGAAGAGAGCGGGCGCTACCTGCGCTGGACGGACGGCGAGCCGCATATGGACAGGAATACGGACGAGCAGCTGAGCGCGGCTAACGTAGTGATCATCTTCGCGCCGCACGTGATCGATTACACGATCTGTGAGCGGCAGGTGGAGGATGCCTGCCTGGCCTTCTCTGTGGAGATCCAGATCTGGGGTGCGGGACCGGCGACGATCTTACGTGATGGGCAGCAGTTTGACGTGCGCTGGGTACGTGCGGACCGGCACGATATGCTCACCTTCGTCGACGAAGAGGGAAACCCGTTTCCGCTGCAGATCGGCAACAGCTGGTTCCAGGTCGTGCCGATGCACTATGACGATCCGGTGACCATCGAGCCGTAGACCGGGCTAGACGCGGTCGATGTAACCCTGCGCGACGAGCAGCTCGGCGTTCAGGATCGAGCCACTTGCCGCGCCGCGCAGCGTGTTGTGGGTCAGCGCCATGTAGCGCAGGTCGAGCACGTCACAGGCGCGCACGTTGCCCACGGTCCAGGCCAGTCCCTGTTCGTTGGCGCGGTCGAGCCGCGGCTGGGGGCGGTCTGGTTCGGGGTGGTAGACGAGGGTGCGCTCCGGGCTGCTCGGCAGGTTGGCGGCGATCGCCGGTGGCTGCCAGGCGCAAAGGGCGTCGATGGCCTCCTGTGGCGTGGCCTGCTCACGCAGCAGCACAGAGACGAGGGCCAGGTGACCGTCGCGGACCGGGACACGGGTGGCTTCGGCGCTCAGCCGCAGGTCGGCGAGGGCGAGCGTGCCCCCCTCGAGCTGGCCGAGGAGCTTCTTGGGTTCTTGTTCCAGCTTCTCATCCTCGCCGGGAATGTGAGGCACGATGTTATCGAGAATGTCCATACCCGATACGCCGGGGTAGCCGGCGCCGGAAATGGCCTGCATGGTGGTGATCAGGGCAGCTTCCAGGCCGAACGCCTGGTGGAAGATGTGCAGGGGGAGGACGATGCTGCTGGTGGAGCAGTTGGGGCTGGCGACGATGAAGCCGGGCCAGCCGCAGTTTCGTTGCTGGGCAGGAATCAGGGCCGTGTGGTCCGGGTTGATCTCGGGGATGAGGAGCGGGACGTCCTCGGCCATGCGGTAGGCCGAGGCGTTGGTGACGACGGCGTAACCGGCGGCGGCGAATTGCGGCTCGAACTCGCGGGCCTCGGCGGTGGGCAGCGCGGAGAAGACGACGGGGACGTCGAGGTTGGGGGCCGTTGGCTGGACGACGAGATCGGCGACCGAGGCGGGCATGGGATCGGTGAGGATCCAGCGGACGTTGTCGCCGTAGCGCTCGCCAGCGGTGCGCGCCGAGCCGGTGACGGCGGCGATCTCAAACCAGGGATGGTCCGCCAGCAGCTGTACAAACCGTTGCCCCACCGCTCCGGTTGCTGCCAGGATGGCAACAGGGATTCGAGCCATGTCGTGTTCCTTTCCCTTTCGTCTCTGGCGTATTATGCCCGGCTCGTGCCATCTGTGACAAGGGGGAATCTTCGTGGCAGGACGAGGGCGTATAATAGGATTTGGTGTCACAAATGCAGTGGTGGCGGTGTTTAGAAGGGTGAAACGGGATCAGGAGATCCAGGAGCAGCGTGTGCTCACGATGTCTGACAGCCTCCTGCTGGCGCGCGTGCAGGAGGGTGACGAGTATTCATTTTCACTTCTTTTTCACCGTCATTACGATCGGGTGTATGGGCTTCTGTACCGGCTGGTTGGTACGCGGGCAGAAGCCGAGGATCTGGCGCAGGACGTGTTTCTGAAGTTGTACCGGCAGCGCTTTGCGGCGGGGCGCGAGCATAACGTGTCGGCGTGGCTGTACCGTGTGGCAACGAACGCGGGTTATAACGCGCTGCGCAGCCGGCAGCGGCGGTGGCGGCGGGATACGGCGCTGCTGCCGGACGCGACGGATGCGGCGATGACGCCGGCAGAAGCGGCGGCGCAAGCGGAGACGCGGGCGGCGGTGCGGGCGGCGCTGGCGCAACTGCCGCGGCGCGATGTCGAGATGCTGCTGTTGCGGCAGATGGGCGTGAGTTATGAGGAGCTGGCGAGCACGTGTGACGTTGCGCCCGGCTCGGTGGGTACGATGTTGCGCCGCGCGGGCGAGGCGTTTCGCGAGGCGTTTCGCGAGGCGTATGAGCGCGAGGAGAGAGGAAGATGAGCAGGCACGACCGTAACGGTATTCCTGAAGAGCTGGCGCTGCTTGCCCCGGAGGAAGATAACGGGCCGCAGGCAGCGGCTGCCTGGGCGGCGTTCCAGGCGCGGCGCGCGGAAAAGCAGGGCTCGCTCAGTTTGTGGAGGTTTACAGCTATGTTCAACCGTAAAATTGCATCTGTGGCAATCGCTGTCCTGATGCTGGTGGCTGCGTTTAGCTTCCCGCCGGTGCGGGCTGCCGCCAGTGACTTCTTAGGGCTGTTTCGCGTGCAGAAGTTCGCGCCGATCTCGGTAAGCCCCGAGCAGATGGCGCTGCTGCAGGAGATCGCGGCGCAAGGCCTGCACCCGGGGGAACTCGTGCGGACCGGGCAGCCTGGCGAGGCGCAGGTAGTCGGCTCGGCGGCCGAGGCGGAAGAGGCGGCGGGCTTCACGGTGCGTACGATCCCCAGCCTGGGGGCACCGCAGAGTATGTCGGTGGAGCCGGGCGGCAGCGGGACGCTGGTCGTCGATCTGGAGCAGCTGCGGGCGATGATGGGGATGGCGGGGGTCGACCCGAGCGTGCTGCCGATGAGCCTGGCGGGGGCGGAGATTAGCGTGGTGCTCTATCCGGCGGTGCAACAGGGGTGGGCGGACGGGACGACGTTTGTCCAGATGCCGAGCCCGGAGGTTGATTACCCGGACGAGGTGGACGCGGCGGCAATCGGCGAGGCGGTGCTGCAGGCGCTGGGCATGTCGCCGGCCGAGGCGCAACGTCTGTCGCGCGCGATCGACTGGACGAATACGCTGGTGCTGCCGATCCCGACCAACATCGCCTCGTTTACGGAAGTGACCGTAGGCGGGAATAGCGGCCTGGCGCTGACCAGCGTGGAAGGCCACGGCAACGCGATTGTGTGGCAGGGTGGGGATACCCTCTACATGTTGACTGGCTCGGCAAGCACCGAGGAGCTGCTTGCTCTGGCCGATAGGATGGAATAAGCTTCGGGATGGTGGGGAGCGGGCTGCAAGCAGCGGCCCGCTTCCTTTGAGCTTATTCCATGACAGATTCGCCGCCAGCCCGCACGCTCCGCTTCCCCGAACAACCCATGGCGTGGGCTGCCGCGGCGTTTGCCGTCTATGCTGTGGCGGCGTCGGGGATGTGGCTGCAGCAGTCACTGGCGCCGCATTACATCCACTTGGCGGACGCGCTGAACCACGGGCAGCTCCATCTGCTGTATACCGAGAATCTGTATGATTTGCTGCTCGCCGGGGAGCGGGCGTATGTGGCGGGCTCGCCGCTGCCGGCTGTGTTGCTGATGCCGCTGGTGGCCCTGTTGAGCAACCGGTTCAGCGACATCCTGTTCAGCATCATCATCGGGGCCATCAACGTGGGTTTGGTGCAGGCGATTTTCCGGCGGCCGTGGCTGACGATCCTCTTTGCACTGGCGACGCCGCATCTGTATATGGCGGCGCTGGGCTCTGTATGGCTCACGGCGCATCTGGTGGCGCTGCTCTTCGCGCTGCCGGCCCTCTATTTCGGCTGGCGGCGCGAGCGCTGGTTTCTAGCGGGGCTGCTGTTGGGGCTGGCCGGGCTGGCCCGGCCGTCGCTGTGGTTCGGCAGCGCCTTCTTTGGCGCGTATATCTGGCTGCAGCATCGCCAGCGCGGTAGAGGCGAGCGTTTCCCGTGGCGGCCGCTGCTGGCGTTTTCCCTGCCGGTGGCGGCGGGCGTGGCCATCCATCTGGCATACAACGCGGCGCGCTTTGGCAGCCCGCTCGATTTTGGCTATGGCTACACAGCGGGCGCGCCGAACGTCGTGGCGACGTATAACCGCTACGGTGGTTTCAACCCGCGATTTCTGAGCTGCAATCTGTCGATAGCGTTTCTCAACCCGCCGATCGTTGCCGGCTACGTGCCGCCGTTCCTGTACCGCGCCTGCTCCTATCTTCTCGACGGCGTGGTGCTGGGTGAGGGGGTGACGGGGGTGGCGCCAAACCCGCTGGGCATGAGCCTCCTGCTGGCCACGCCAGCTTTCCTCTTGCTGCTGGGGGCGCGCGGGCGCAGGCCGGCGATCATCGCCGGCTGGGCCGGCATGCTGGCGGTGATGGTGCCGCTGTGGTCGTACCATAACACAGGCTCGGCGCAGTTTGGCTATCGCTACTGGATGGATGCGGCGCCATTCTGGCTGCTGCTGCTGGCTTTGAGCTACCCGCCGGCGGCGGGGCGCAGCCGGCTGGACGGCTGGCTGGAGCGGCTACGCTGGCCACTGCTGCTGCTGTCGCTGGCGATCAGCGTGTGGGGCTTTCTATGGATTTACCGCCTTTTTGTCGGCCATAGCTGGTTCTGGGAAACTTACCGTTACTGGCTAATTCTGAACGGTGCGCCGCAGTGACCGTGCCCGCGATTGAGACACAACACCTGCGTAAGGAGTTCGGCAGCAAAGTCGCCGTCGCCGATCTGACGCTGCGTGTGGAGCCCGGCGAGATCTTTGGCTTTCTAGGCCCGAACGGCGCGGGGAAGACGACCTCAATGAAGATGCTGCTCGGCCTCACCAACCCAACGGCAGGTGAGGGGCAGTTGCTGGGGCAGCCGCTGGGCGAGCCGGGGGTCCGGCGTCGCGTCGGCTTTCTGCCGGAGCATTTCCGTTTTCACGAATGGCTGACGGCAGCCGAGTTTCTGGACGTGCACGGACGGCTCTATGGGATGAGCAGCGCCGAGCGCGCAGAGTCTATCCCGGACCTGCTGGCGCTCGTGGGCCTGGCGGATAGGGCGCAGACACGACTGGCAGCGTTCTCGAAGGGCATGCTGCAGCGTATTGGGCTGGCGCAGGCGCTGCTCAACAGCCCCGACCTGGTCTTCCTCGACGAGCCGACCTCTGGACTGGATCCGCTGGGGCGGCGCCTGGTGCGCAACATCATCGCCGGTTTGCGGGCCGAGGGCACCGCGGTTTTCCTCAATTCGCATCTGCTGAGCGAGATCGAGCTGACGTGCGACCGGGTCGCCTTCATTCGCGAGGGCAGGGTGCTGCGGGTGGCGCCATTAGCCGAACTAGAGCAGGAGAGCCTGCGGGTGCGGCTGCGTGTAGGGCAGCCAAGCCCAGCGCTGCTGGCGGAGCTGGCGCGCTTTGGCGGCGAGCCGGAGCAGGATGTACGCAGCGGGGTGATCACCCTACACCTGAGCGACGAACGGACAGTGCCGGAGCTGGTGCGCTGGCTGGTGGCTGCCGGACAGGAAGTGTATGAGTTGAGCCCACAACGGCTGTCGCTTGAAGAGCGATTTATCCAGATTGTGGGCGAGGATATCGTCGAGCAATGAGCGCGCTGCAGACGATCTGGACAATTACGCGGCTGACGATTCGCGAGGCGCAGCGGCGCCGTATCCTATGGGTGGCGCTGTTCGCGGCGATCGCCTTCCTCACGATTTACGGCGTTGGGTATCGCTTCATCCTGATCGAGGTGAGGGCCGAGATGGGCCAAGGGCCAGGGCCGGGCTTCAATCCTGCGCAAACGATCGCCATCTTTCTGATGGTCGCAGGTCTCTATGTGGTCCATTTTCTGGGCATCGCCATGGCAGCGCTGCTTTCGGCCGGGACGCTCTCGGGCGAGGTCGAGTCGCATACGATCGAAACGCTGCTGACCAAGCCGCTGCGCCGCTGGCAGGTCGTGCTCGGGAAATGGCTGGGCTTTGCGATTATTCTTTTCGTCTACATGGGCGTGATGGCGGCGGGGATTGTGCTGATCGCGCGCTTCCTGTCGGGTGACAGGCTGGATAACCTGGTGCCGGGCCTGGCTCTCATCTACCTGTCGGCCCTGGTGATGCTGGGGATAAGCTTTCTCGGCGGCACGCGTCTCTCGACGCTGGCCAATGGCGCCATGGCATTCGCGCTCTACAGCCTCGCCTTTATCGGCGGCTGGGTGGAGCAGTTTGGCGCGATGTTGCGCAATAACACGGCGGTCGATGTGGGTATCATCTCCAGCCTGATCATGCCGGCCGATGCGCTTTGGAAACGGGCCGTACTCGGCTGGAAGCCAACGAGCACAGACATGGAGATGCTGGGGCCGTTCTTTGTTGCCTCCCAGCCCAGCCCGTTGATGACGGGGTACGCCGTCGCCTACGCGCTGGTGCTGCTCGTGCTGGCGCTGTGGAGCTTCTCGCGCCGGGATATGTGAGCGCGGGCGGCAGCGGTTGACGGCGGGACGCATTCTTCACATAATCGCCTGAGCATAGACGGTTGACGAGGGAAAAAGATGGATCAGTCCGGTGATGAGGGGACGCGGTCGCGCCTGCGGCTGGCGGCGGAACAGCTCTACGAAGACACGCGCCTGCGCGATGCGCTAGACGACGAGCAAGCGGCCCGGCTGCTTTCATGGGGAACCCGCGAGATTGAGCGCGCCATACGAGAGGCCGGCGCCCGATCCAAGGAGGAGGCGGAAGCCCAGGTAGAAGAGCGCATGGTCGGCGTGCGCGAGGTGCTGGCACGCATCAACCGGCTGGTGGAACGATACGCACAATGGAGTAAGGAGCAGCGCCGCGAGGAGATCTCCGCGCTGATTGAATGGCTGTGCCGCGTGCGACCGGAACGGTTGACAACCGGCGATGTGCTCAGGCTGGAGGCGCTGCCGGAGAATTTAGATGCGCAAGCGCCGCAGCGGGTATTTAGCGCGCTGTTCGCAGCGCTCTCGGGAGAGGAAGAGGAGTGAGGCACCGTGCCCGAGCGCTGTACCTGGCGATCCTTCTGGGACTATTCATAACCGGGCTGGCGGCATGTGACGTCGACTTGGGCGACGTCGTCGTCATCGAAGAAGGGCGGGGGGCCCTGCGGACGCCCACGGTACCCGACGTGCGCCGCGAAGGTTCGTGGTACGAGATCTTCTTCACCGACCCGAGCTGCCCGCCGTTTGAGCAGCGCATTGGTGGTCTGGACGCGATCATCGCGACGGATCTGCTGCAGGCGGAGTCACGGGTAGATATCGCCGCGTTTGATTTAGACGCTGTGCCGATTGTGGAAGCGTTGATCGCGCTGCGAAGTCGCGACGTCGCCGTGCGCGTCGTCACCGATGATGGCTATACCGAAGCGGGCACAACCAATCGCCTGCGGCGCAATGGGCTCAGCGTGGTCGAGGACGGTCGTTCCGCGTTGATGCACAACAAGTTCATCGTCATCGACGAGCAGATTGTGTGGACCGGGTCGCTGAACTACACGAGCAACGGCGCTTACTGCAATAACAACAATGCGGTGCGCTTCGACGTGCCAGAGCTGGCGGCGAATTATACGGCGGAGATGGATGAGATGTATATCGCTCGCGCGTTTGGGCCGACGTCGCCGGCGTGGATGCCACACCGCCAGATCCGGGTCAATGACGTTCTCATCGAGACCTATTTCGGGCCCGAAGAACGAATCGCCCCGGCAATCGCCGCCGCGGTGGAGAGCGCAGAAGAAGAGATCCTCTTCATGATGTTCAGCTTTACGGAGGAGCTCATCGGCGAGGCGATGCTGGGGAAGGCACGGCAGGGAGTCACGGTGCGCGGGGTATTCGAGGCGACGGGGAGCGATACTGCCTTCAGTTACTACGAACGCATGCTGGGCGAGCGGCTGCCGCATCTCCAGGTACGCAAGGATGGGAACCCCCGGCTGCTGCATCACAAGGTGCTGATCGTCGATCGCGAG
>JAVVFG010000169.1:0-8357 GCA_032260445.1 Anaerolineae bacterium
TGCAACCCGACACCTTACACACTACGACCAGAACCGTCAGGTTCAAAACCTGACCTACCGTTGCCGCCACTCCCGCCGTCCTCCTCCCCCGTACAACGATTTTTCCAAATCGTTCCCCCCCGCCAATCCGCAGCTCTGTCGTGTCACCAGCGTCCGCATTTGGTACGATTACAAGCGCACATCGCTTATCCGACGAACGTGAGGTACAGGAATGCTCGTGACGATTCTGCTGATAGTGCTCCTCGTCGCCCTGCTGGTCGGCTTCAACGCCCTCTATGTTGCCGGCGAGTTTGCCGCCGTCAGTGCGCGTAGAACGCGTGTCGCCCAGGCCGCCAGGTCCGGAAACCGCATGGCCCAGGCTCTCCTGCCGGTTCTCGAAGACCCGCAGCGCCTCGATAACTACATCGCCGCCAGCCAGGTGGGCATCACCCTCTCCAGTATCGTCCTCGGCATCTATGGCCAGCGCCAGGTGGCGCCCCTCATCGAGCCGCTCTTGCACCGCCTCCCCTTCCTCGACGAGCAGGTTGCCGCTGCTGGCGTCGCCGCGATCCTCATCCTCATTCTATTTACCACCCTCCAGGTTATCCTCGGCGAGCTCGTGCCCAAATCGCTGGCCATCCAATACCCGGAGCGCGTGGCCATGGCGACCGTGTGGCCCATGCGCTGGTCGGCCGACTGGATCCTGCGGCCCCTGATCATCATCCTCAACGGCAGCGGCGCCTTCTTGCTCAAACTCATGGGCCTCGGCCCTGGCGGCGGCCACCAGCACGTCCACTCGCCCGAAGAAATCCAACTGCTCATCCAGCAAAGTTACAAGGGCGGGCTGCTTGACGAGCGCGGCCAGGAGCTGCTCAACAACGCTTTCCGCATCGGCGACCTCGACGCCGGCGCCGTCGCCGTGCCCCGCACCCAGATCGCCGCCCTCTCCGTGGAAACCCCCGTGCACGCTGCCCTGCGCTTTGCCGTCGATTCCGGCCACACCCGCATCCCGATATTTGACGAGGACGTCGACCATATCCTCGGCTTCGTCCACGTCAAAGACCTGTTCCAGCTCTACAAGGCCACGGCCGGGCAGGGCGATATCCGGCAGATTGTGCGTAAGGTTACCTTTGTCCCCGAGACCGCCCCGCTGAAAGAAGTGTGGAACCGCCTCCGCGAGGAACAGAACTACCTGGCCATTGTGCTCGACGAGTTTGGTGGCACCATGGGCATGCTCACCTGGGAGGACCTGCTCGAGGAACTCTTCGGTGAGTTGCGCGACGAGTTTGACGAAGCGGAAGAGCCGCTCATCGTCCCCGCCGGCGCACACGAATACGTCATCCGCGGCGAAACCCCGATCACCTATCTCAATAGCCGCTTTGATCTCGCCCTTCCCACCCAGCAAGTGCACTCGGCCGGCGGGCTGGTCATCCGCCTCCTCAACCGCATGCCCGCAGTGGGCGATACGGTTACCGTAGAGGGCGTTGAGCTGCAGGTCGAAGCCGTGCGTGACAGAGCGCCAGCGTCGATCCGCATGCGCCTCCCCGCGGCAGTCGCCGCGCCCGGAGGAGCCGGCTGATGGATATCGCCATCCCGTTCCTCATTATCCTGCTCCTCGTCCTCCTCAACGGCCTGTTCGTCGCCGCCGAGTTTGCCATTATCGGCGTGCGCCGCACGCGCATCGCCCAGCTGGCAGCAGCCGGCAATGGCGTCGCCAAGCGCCTGCTAGAGACGCTCGAGGATCGCGCCAAAGTAGATCGCTACATCGCCTCGGCCCAGCTGGGCATCACCCTCGCCAGCCTCGGCCTGGGCATGTATGGCGAGCCGGCCATCGCCCACTTGCTTGAAGGGCCCCTCCATGACTGGTTCGGCCTCGAAGGCGGCATCGTCCACACGATCAGCTTCATTATCGGCCTGAGCCTGGTGACCTATCTCCACGTCGTCATCGGCGAGATGGTGCCGAAGTCGCTCGCCCTCCAGTTTGCCGAGCGCGTCGTGCTCGCCCTCGCCCGCCCGATGGCCCTGATGCAGAAGCTCTTCAGCATTCCCATTACCATTCTCAATGGCATCGGCGTCCGCTTCTTGCGGCTCCTCGGCGTGCCGCCGCCAAAAGAGAAGAGCCGCCTGCACACGCCCGACGAGCTGGAGATGATTATCTCCGAAGGCGTCGTTGGCGGGCTGGTCGACGCAGAAGAGTTCGGCCTGATCGAGAACATCTTTGACCTTGACGAGCTGCACCTACACCAGATGATGACGCCGCGCGTGAAGGTCGATGCCATCCCGGTCACTATCACCGAAGAAGAGCTCGTCGAGAAGCTAGGCGCCTCACCCTACTCCCGTTTCCCCGTGTACGAAGGCACGATTGACCACATCGTCGGCGTGCTGCACCTGAAGGATTTTGTCACCCAGCAGCTCGATGGAACGCCCTTCGACCTGCGCACGATGATGCGCCCCCCCATCTATCTCCCTGTTTCCGCCACGGCCTACGAGCTGCTCTCGGCGCTGGAGCAGCACCACGGGCAGTTCGCCATCGTCGTCGGCGAGTACGGCGGCACCGCCGGCATCGTCACGCTCGAAGATCTGCTCGAAGAAGTGGTCGGCGAGGTCTGGGACGAGTTCGACGTCGATCTCCAGGAGCCCGTCACCGTCGTTGCCCCCGGCCATCTCCTCGCCAAAGGCTCGGCGCGTGTAGACGAGGTTGAAGCATTCGTGCCGCTCGGCGAAGAGGCGCAGCTCGCCACCAGCATCGCTGGCCTCATGCTCGCCAACGTCGACCTGCCGCCCCAGCGCGGCGATTCGGTGACCTTCGATGACGTCACCCTGCGCATCGAGGACCTGCACGGCATGACCGTCGAATGTGTCACTATCCGTTATCCGCCCGAGCAGCACCTCTCAGATGGCGACGAACCGTTACCGCCCGCCGCTCACTGATCGCGCCCAGCGCCGCGCCAATGAAACAATCCATCATCCACGTCGCCACCGGCATCTTCTCCAAAGACTCCCGCCGCCGTGCCCCATCCTCCGCAAATACCGCGCGCATCACCCGCGCGCGCAGCCGCCTCCACCTGCGCGGCGACCTGCTCCATCCGCTAATAAAAAATGATGGCCTCTGATAAGGTCGCCTTCACGGAATGGCCTGAATATAGGCTCGAAAGTTTGTTTGCCCATCCGCCATGTGGCCAGTAAAGGCGTAGACCGGCTGAACGAATACCAAATCCGGCGCCTGGCTGGTAATCGCTCCGCCGGGCGAAACAGGGAAAGCGTGGTACAGGAGCTCAACCTGCTCAATGACCAGGTCGCCGGCGAGCAGACGATTGTCTTGGTTTTTCGCCCCCAGAGTCGCCTGAGTTCCAGTTTCACCCCCAATAACCATATCTCCCACTTCTATCGCCAGATACCCTTCTGGGGATCGCTCTTCGCTCAGCACCCCTTTGACGTATGTGCTACGCTGCAGTTCATTCAAACCCTGCTCCTGCCAGAATGTCACCTCGCCTGGATCGCGTCCCATCGGGGTCAGGGCATAGATAGTCCCGTCATCCGTCTCAAGAATAAGTTGTTCTCCGCCTGAAGCGGTGGGAGCCAGGCGCGCCGTGCCCCGTAGCGTCACTATCTGTTCGTCAGGACTCATTCGCTGATAGCTCTGCACGAGGACAGCCGGGCGGCCGCCCTCTCCGGTCACAATTATCCCGCGCACCTGCAGCAGGAACTCATCATAGGGCGCCATACCAGCCGTTTCTGGTCCGACCAGCTGATAGGTCAGCGCCCACCGGTCCTCCGGAGGACCAGCGCGTAGTGCGTACCGAACAGGATCGAAGCTGGCAACCACGTCCAAGCGGCCTTCCAGCACAACCTCATCGCCAGGCTGATAAGGGATCTGGCTTTCGCGATCAGGAAACGTAAATGTCTGGCTGGCGACGACAACATCAGGGCCCTCTCTACGTTTAAGCTCGAGTAGTACTTGCCGGCTGTCCTGAAGGGCCTGAAAAGCCTCTTGTGGGCTCTGAATCGGATAGTCACCCACTTCTTCCAGCGGAGCCATGCGGCTGACGATGCGCATGATTTGCCCTGTATGGGCATCGAGCGTCACCATGATGCCGGTATTCTCAACCGGCCGGCCCGCCAGCGCCCGCACAAACCGAATTTGGTGGACATCTGGCCCACCTTCATCAGAAGGATCTACCGTATAGTCGAAGTGAAGCAAGCCATGTTGTCGCAGAAACTCCTCTGCAAGCACCAGCGCCTCAGACGCTGTAATCGCCTGATCGACCTGTGCACCGGTTGGGTCTAGCGCCGATTTTTCGAAATGGTAGTAACCTGCGGCCAGTGCGCTCATGGTTAGGCGACTCTCCTGGTCTTCAAAGATAAAATGCTCGCCGCTGCGGCGGGCTGGCCCGGCCAGGCCAAAGCGGCCGGCAAATGCTTCCGCCTCGGCGGCCGTCACTGGAATAGCTACCTGCCGGTAAACCGTCATCCGGGCCGGTGCCGACGGCCAATCAGCCTGCAGATGGAAGGTAGCGTCGCCGGACACAGTTCCCGGCAGCGGAACTCCCTCGATGCCAGCATAAGCTTGGGCGACAGAACTGAGGGCTGGCAAGCGGCGGTCAGAGAACGTAGCAACGAGAAGAGGAATGACCAGAACCAGGATCAGGACCAGCAGCGCTGCCAGGCCCAGGGCTGCTGGTTGTGGCACGCGCCGGTTTGTTACCCTCTGCTTGCCTGATAGGATCGGCCAGCTCCGCCATCCTCCTGGCCTGTGCCCATCAGCACGCTGCCCTGTTCGCTCCGTCTGAAGGGCCACCAGCCGGCGCTCCAACGCTTGCGAGAATTGAGCATCTGGCACAGCAGCCTCCTGCTGCTCGACGCCTTTGAGCTGTTGGGCCACCTCCAGCAAGTGGGCAATCTCGTCATCCTCAACAGATGGCACCTGATTGGCATTTAGGTCATTTAAATAGCGGTCCAGACGTTCAATCTCATCGTTGTTCATTCCGGCACCTCCGCCAACTTGGCGGCCTTCTTGAGGGCACGATACTGCAGTACCTTCACGTAATTTTCACTAATACCCATTTCCTGTGCCGTTTCCGCCACGGAGTAACCCTGTAGGATGCGCAGCTCCAAGACGCGGCGATAGTTAGTAGGCAGAGCAGCCAGTAACGCTTGACGCCACTGGCTCAGATCTCGTGCTGGTTGCGGACGGTTGCTCTGGCTCAGCGCATAAGATTCCTCGAGCGGCACCTGCTCCATCCGGTAGGAGCGTCGCCAGAAATCAGCCATCACGTGGCGGGCGATCCCATAGAGCCAGCCCTGAAAAGCACCTGTTCGCGCCTCATACCTGTCCAACCCTTCCAACATGCGAACAAAAATCTCGGACGTAAGATCCTCCGCCTGCGGCTGGTTGCCAACACGGTAATAAACATACTGGTACATCGCGTCCCCGTAGCGGCGATAGAGCGCGATCAACGCTTCCCGGTTCCCGGCCCGGGCATCTTCTGCCAGTGCTTCATCGCTGATTCGCTTCACAGGAATAGCTCGGTTGACCTTACTGGTTATCCGGTCGCGACCAAATATAATTGACTAACGCTCGCTCCGGCACTACAGGAACTGTGCTCTCCATAGCAACGAAGCTATAGATGCCCATCCAGCGCTCCTGAGGCTCGTGTATCCGCCAGTCTTCAAGGGCTCCAAAGACCACGCCTACATTCAACGAGTGGATCGCGCCATCGTTGCTGTCGGGTGGCAACTCCACCTGGAGGGGGATGTGGTAACGCTGGCCTGCCTCCACTTCCCACAGAATCGCCGGTTGTCCATTGAGCGGGACCTGCTTCCCGTCCAGGAAAGCAAAGAGAGCCGCCTTCGTCTCAGGCAGCAATTGTTCAGGTGGCGCCGAGTCATAGTAGACGAAAGCATGCAATTCATCATCCTCGCCTGCCACCAGCGCCGGTTCCTCTCCGAAGATCGGGTCAGTCTCATCCCTTACCAGTGACAAAAACAGTGGTGAGTTTAACAGGTCGGTGTTTTCTGGGTTGAATGCTAGGATATTCTGACCTGAAATAGGGGATGGCGTTGCGCCATCGCCGACGACTACCATTCGTCGCAACGCCAGCGCCTTGTCTCGTAGATAGCCCCCGGCTGTGGAAAAGCTGGCATTGCCATCGCGCCGCTGCTTCTCAACTACACCTCGAGTTATAGAGCTATTGAACGGATCGACATTCACCATAAAGACCAGGTCATGGACGCCGGGCGACAGCGTCTCTGCCAGGGCAAACTCAAAAAGAGTGTACTCGCCGACAGGCAGGCGCAGCAAATGGGCCTCGGCCAGTTTGCCGCCCAGGTAAAAATGAATTTGTTGGTAGTCGACAAGTAAGGTGACCAATGCTTCAGATCCCTGTTGGTTAGAGGCCATGCCCAGATAACCTGCCAGCCGTTCCCCTGGAGCAACCTGCATCCAGTGAACCCAATCTTTGTGGAATTCGATTGCGTTTGTGGGAATGAAGACCGGTCCCATAAAGCCGGCCTCGCTCAATCGCGGCATATCGCGGGCCGCTTGCTGTTGCCCCTCTTCGAAGTCGGTGCGAACATCCTCTGGCGCCCGATTAAGCTCGCCTGGTATGAGCGACCGAGCAAGAGGATATTTTGACCCGCCAAACGACTGAGTGATTGGTCTCGTTAGGGCAGTGTCTGGCGTTGCCGTAACAGGCATCGCACCCGTATTGGCAGTTTGGCAAGAGGCAAGGCCGAGCAGCACAACTATCAGACCTAGACGTTGGAAACGCCTCATCATATTCTGACCGTCCTGTATATACTTCCTAATCCAGTCTATAGTCCAGCAGTGTTTACTGAGGTGTGGTTTCCCTGGAAAGTGAATCTCAGAACTGCTTGGATGCCACCGTCGAGTCATGAGCCTCCCTAGAACTGGACGTCTCTTTCAACCAGTGGTCACCCTTTGATTCCCAGAAGGCGTTAAAGCCGAGGTAGTATGGGCTATCGCCCGTACTTGTCTGGGTCACGTTGCAGCAGCTCGTGACTGGATGGGTCCATACCTGGCCGCCATTACGGAGCAGCTCGCCAACAACACGAAGCTGGTACACAGGCTGGTCTACAGAACTCTCTGAGCGCCCGCTCACTTCCTCGGATTGGCCGTGATCGTAAAAGGTTAACCGCGACCCTGTGTTCCAGGTCCACCCCGCAACGCTTCCTAAAGTCGCGGCAGAGAGCGTCTTGTTCTCGACCACCTCGCCTTGCGCCACAGCAGTTTGGCCTGACGGGCTGATAATTGGCTCGCTGCTAATGATTTTGCTCTCGACCACCTCGCCTTTAATAGGATTCCCTGGCGAGCCTGTGACTGGTTCTGAGAAAGAATCATCCGCGCGCACCGTTGCAATACCTGCTGCCAACAGCGTCAGGAAAATGGCCAGTACAGCTAAAGACTTGGTTTTGTTGGACATTCGTAACCTCCCGTGTAGTACGACGATGCAGTTATCTCGGGGAAACCACACCTCTCTATTCTGTTATTCGGAGGAGGTTACACTTTTGTGGAGTACACGATAGGCGCACGAGCCCGGGATACGGCAGCAGGACGCAGACGTTGGTCAGGACGTGCTGTTGCCCAGCAGAAACGCTTCCAGCAGCAGACTCACGGAACAGGTTCAATCGAAGCGACAATTGCCACGCCATTGCCTACCGTCAGCCCAGCCGCTTCCGCCGGAGCCGCGCCGCATTTGTCAAAGTTTTATCTTGTATAATTGCCCTTCCGTACAGGAGCGTGACCGTGCCAGTACCAAAATGCTATCGCCCTGTCCCTGAATTTGTGTCATAAATACAGCAGTTTCTCTGTTGCCGATCTTTTCGGTTGGGGATAGTGCCGTAGCTGTTTCAACAGCCTAATACACGTTTGATGACCTTTGTCAGGTTTGAAACGGTGGCGCTTGAGGCCTTACCGGAAGGATGTTCAATGGCGGCAACCACAACTGAATAGCTTTCATCCAAGCCCAGGCATTGGCACTCGGGTGGGCGGCAGTGCACGAAGAGGAGCCGGATCAACAGTCTGATGCCCTGGCAGGCTGGCTTTTGTTCGCCCGCCGTCTGTGCATCAGGCACTCTTTTTCATCCAACCCGCTTACTCTTGCCGAATCTTTTCTGGCGAATCGTCTCCAGAAGGCGAGCCCCTTTCCGGTCGCACCCGCACCGTGCCACTGGCTCGCCCGCCCTCGCGCTATGCCCTATCCGGAGGTTCGCCATGTCCAGATCAAGAACCGGGACCATTCTTGTCCTTTCCGTTCTGATTGCCCTTGCCTTCTTACTTGCCGTCTTCCTCCCTCTCAGCCATGCCGCTGAGCAGCTCGCCGCGGACGAGCCTCTCGCTTTCGAGCTGGCCGACCTTG
>JAVVFG010000170.1:0-8343 GCA_032260445.1 Anaerolineae bacterium
AGGGGAGCCGATCGGGGCGCTTGTGGTGCAGTCGGGCCGGAAGGCGCGGTTTGAGCCGGGCGAGGTGTCGCTGCTGCGCGGGCTGGCGGCGCTGGCGGTGGTGACGCTACACCGGGCGGGGCTGATCGACCTGCTGCGGCAGAAGATGGCGGCGCTAGAAGCGGCGCATGAGGGGCTGGCGCAGAAGGAGCGGATGGAGCGCGAGCTGGAGCTGGCACGGGCGGTGCAGCAGCGGATGCTGCCGCGGGCGTTTCCGCAAGTTCCGGGTTATGAGTTTGCGAGCACGTACCGGCCGGCGCGGCACGTGGGCGGCGACTTTTACGACGCGTTTGTGATCGACGACGATCATTTTGCGGTGGCGGTGGGTGATGTGTCGGACAAGGGGATGCCGGCGGCGCTGTATATGGCGCTGACGCGTAGTCTGCTGCGGGCGGAAGGGGCACGGGTGTGCTCGCCGCGAGAGACGTTAGCGCGGGTGAACCAGCTGCTGCTCGAGCTAGGCGAGCGCGATATGTTTGTGACCGTCTTTTATGGGGTGGTGGAACGCAGCAGCGGGCTGATGACGTACTGCCGCGCGGGGCATGACCGGCCGTTTTTGCTGCGCAACGGGGTGGTTGACGAGCTGCATGGGGAGGGGATGGCGCTGGGTGTGGTCGGCGCGGGGAAGCTGACGCTCGCCGACGAGACGGTGCAGCTGGCGCCGGGTGACCGGCTGCTGCTCTATAGCGACGGGCTGAGCGATGTGCAGTCGCCGGCCGGGGAGTTTTTCGAGAAGGAGCGGCTGGCGGCGCTGGTCGCGGCGCAGGTAGCGGCGCAGGTAGCGGGGCAGGCGGCGGCGCCGGGGGAGCTGTGCCGGACCGTTTTTGAGGCGCTGAGCGATTTCCAGGGGGAAGCGGCGCAGTTCGACGATATGGCGCTGCTGGTGTTAGGGGTGATGTAGAGCCTAGACGCCGAGCGCGGTGCGGATGTGGCGGATGATGGCGGCGGGGGGCTGAGCGACGTCGACGGTGAGGGCGTTGGCAGGGGGCTCGAGGGCGGCGAACTGGCTGTGCAGGAGGGCGGAGGGCATGTAGTGACCCGTGCGATGCTTGAGGCGGCGCTGGATAAGGTCATAATCGCCGCGCAGATAGACGATGGTGGCGCCGGGATTAGCGGCAAGGAGGCGCTGGCGGTAGGTTTCCTTCAGGGCGGAGGCGGCGAGAACGGCGGGCTCGTCAGCGGCGAGGCGGCGGGCGATGAGGTCGTGAAGGCGGTCGAGCCAGGGGATGCGGTCGGCATCGGTGAGGGGCTCGCCGCGGCCCATTTTAGCGACGTTGGCGGGCGGATGGTAGTCGTCGCCGTCGAGGAAGTCCCAGCCGAGGGCAGCGGCAAGGCGGCGGCCGATGGTGGTCTTGCCGGCGCCGGAGACGCCCATGAGGATGATGACGCGAGGTGGTGTCATGGGCGTATGGTAACAGGAGGGGGGAGCGCGGCGCCAATCGTCTACGGGTTGCGCAGCCAGGGCGGGCCGAGGCCGCGGCCGCGTTGGGGGGTGGCGACGGCGGGGGCGGTGGGCTCCCAGGCGCGGATGTAGGCGGCGATGGCGTCGATCTCGGTGCTGCCGAGGCGGTCGCCCCAGGCGGGCATGGCGGTGCCGGGCACGCCGAGGGTGATGATCTGGGCGAGGGCGACGTCGTTGGTGACGCGCGCGAAGAAGCTCTGCACGTTGAGGGCGGGGGCACGGGGCGTGCCTTGCCCGTCCGTGCCGTGACAGGTGGCGCAGCTCTGAGCATAGAGGGGCTCGCTGGCGGCGACGAGCGCGGCGGTGTCGACTGCGGCGACGACGGGGGCAGGCTGTGGGGTGGGCACAAGACCGGGCTCGAGTTGGTCCCACTGCAGGATGAGCTGGACGAGGCCGTCGATGGCTGCCGGGTCGAGGTGCTGGCTCCAGCCAGCCATGAGGGTGCCGGGCACGCCGTAGGTGATTGTCGCGGCGAGCTGTGCGGCGGTGCGTTGTGCGCGCAGGGTGGGGTCGTTGAGGGCGGGGGCGAGGGGGCTGCCTTCACCGTTGCTGCCGTGGCAGGCGATGCAGTTGGAGGCGTAGGTCTGGATGGCGGGCGCCAGGGTGGCGCCGCCGGGCAGGGCGGCGACCTGGGCCAGGGCCTCTGCGGGGAGTTCGACGGCGACTGGCGCACGCGGAACGAGGTCGAGCTGTTCGGCGAGGCGATAGGTATCAGCCCAGTCGCCGTGATGCAGGAGGAGGGCGAGGGATTCGAGGGCAGCGTCGTCGAGCGGGCCGCCTTCGGCAACGCTCCAGGCAGGCATGGCGGTGCCGTAGCGGCCGCGGGCGATGACCTTTAGCAACTCGTCGTAGTCCATGGCGGCGACGCCTTCCGTTGCCAGCGCTGGGTTGGCGCCGAGCCCTTCGCCGGCAGCGCCGTGGCAGAGGGCGCAGTTCTGGAGATAGACCGGCTGTCCTTCGGCAACGCGGCTGGCGAGCAGGGCCTCCTGCGCGCTTTGCAGCCGCGCCGGCTCCTGCACCATGTAGAGCGCCATGGCAGCGGCGAGGGCGAGGGCACCGAGGGTACCAAGCACGATATGGATGCGCATCAGGAAGCCTCCGCATAGACGGCTTGCTCGGGCAGGAAATGGTCGCGGCGCACAGGGCGGGCCGTGTCGACGGTGACGGTGCCGTCCGTGATGGTGACGGGGAAGAGGTCGAGCGGGCGCGGGGCGGGCGGGTTGAGGACAGCGCCGGTCTGATCGAAGGCGGAGGCGTGGCAAGGGCAGACGAACTGGCCCTCAACCGGGTCCCAGGGGACGGCGCAGCCGAGGTGGGTGCAGACGCGGTAGAGGGCGAGGAAGCCGCCACCGGCGAGGCGGACGAGGTAGAAGCGTCCCTGGGTGAAGAGGGTGACGGAGCCGGGCGGGAAGTCGTCGACGGCGCCACAGGTGAAGGTCGCGCCGAATTCGCCTTCGTCGAGGCGCGGCAGGGAGAAGGTGAAGGCGGCGATGCCCATCTCGGCGAGGGCGACGGCGCCGAGGGTGCCCCAGGCCATCTTGAGGAAGTCACGGCGGGTGACGGTGGTGCTGTTTTCGTTTTCCATGTTGTTCTAGTAAATGAGCGCCATGCCCGGGCCGCGGAAGAAGACGCCGACGACGGTGAGGGTAATGAAGCCGGCGAGCATGAGCACGAAGGTGGCGAGGATGGCTTCGCAGCGGGTGGCGCGGGTAGCACGGCGGGTCAGCTCGAAGTAGCCGATGATGCCGAGCCAGAGCAGGGCAAATGGGACGAGGCCATTGGCGATGAGGCTAGGAAGGCCGGGAAAGAGGGCGGCCCAGTCGAGAAAGAATTCGTCGACGATGACGTAGATGAGGGTGATAAGGACCCCCCAGAGGAAGCTGAACAGCGACAGCCAGCGGCCGCGGCGGGAGCGGAAGTAGATGCCGACGGCGTCCATATCGGTGTCGAGATAGGGGAGGGCGGCGAGGACGAAGAGGACGACGGCTGGCAGGATGATGGCGCCGACGAGCGGGTGGAAGTGGAGGAGCAGCTCCTGGATGCCCATGAAGTACCAGGGCGCTTTGGCGGGGTTGGGGCTAACGGCAGGGTTGGCGAGCGGCTCCAGCGGCGCGGCGACAGCCATGGACCAGATGGTGAGGGCGGCGATGGCGACAGTCGCCATGACCGCTTCGGGGCGGACGAGGTCGGTCATGGTCATGGACTTCTCGACGCGCTCCACCGGCGGCTCAGCGACGGTGCGGGGGATAGAGAAGCCGTCTTTGCGGACGCGCCAGAAGTGGTAGCTCATAATGAAGAGCATGGCCATAGGGATGACGGCGATGTGCAGGGCGTAGAAGTTGAGCAGGGTTGCGGCGCCGATTTCCGGGCCGCCGAGCAGCAGGCGCGAGATCCAGGCGCCGGCGACGGGGATGTAGCTGAGGATGCTGATGCCGACGGTGATGCCCCAGTAGGCGAGCTGGTCCCAGGGGAGGAGGTAGCCGGTGAAGTTGGAGACGACGACGAGCAGGAGGAGGGAGATGCCGAGCAGCCAGTTGAACTCGCGCGGCGGGCGGAAGGCGCCGGTGAAGAAGACGCGCAGCAGGTGGAGGAAGGCGACGACGAGGAGGAGGTTGCCGGCCCAGTGGTGCAGGTTGCGCACGAGCGCGCCGAACCAGACATCGGTCTGGAGGGCGAGAATGCTGTTGTAGGCGGCATCCGGCGAAGGCGTGTAGTGGAAGAGGAGCATCGAGCCGGTGACGGCGAGGAGCACGACGAGCAGGGCAGAGAGGCCGCCGAGACCCCAGGTGTAGGTGAAGCGGAGGGCGCGGGTGGGCACCTGGGCGGGGTGGATGTGGAGGATGAGGTTGTTCATCACCACGCGCAGGCGGCTGCGGCGGTCGCCGGTGTACGGCTCGCGGATTACGCTGCGCCAGAAGCGCTTGAGGTTAGTGGTCAGGTTGCTGGTCATGGCGATGGAACCCTCGTGCCGATGCTCGTCGTGCTCGCTGTTGGCAGGCGCCTAGGGTTAGCCCTGCCCGCCGCGATAGCCGTTGCCGCCGTTGCCTGCATTCCCGTTGCCGCCGGCCCAGAGCGGGCGCCCGCTGGCGTCACGCAGGGTGAGAAGCTGGCCCGTCGTGTCGTTGCTGACGGAGATAGCTTGGATCTGATCGTTCTCGACGAAGCCGTCAACGGTGACCTGATCGCCGGGGCCGAAGACAACTCCCTGGGTTGACCAGAAGTGGCTGGGCCCAAGCTGGACCCAGAGTGGCTCGCCCACAGAGGTGAGCAGGGAGATGCCGGTGAGCTCGACAGCCTGGATGGTGCCAGTCGTGACAAACGGGGTGGTCATGTAGGTCTGGGCCTGGATCTGCGGTGTGCCGGGGGTGGTATTGGTCGTCTGCTGGCCATAGCCGTTGCCAGCTTGCTGCGCGGAGGCGGCGGGGGCGACGTCCTGGACCGCAACGGCCGGTGCGGGTAGCGCTTGGCGTTCTACTTCGCCGGCTGTCTCCGGCACGGCGACGGGGGCGTTGTGCACAGCGGCAGCGGCGGAGGCAGCGGGAAGTGCGCCAGTGGGCGCGGGCGCGGCGGCGCCTTCAGCCTGGGTCGCCTGGTAGAGGGCGAAAAGGGCTGAGCCAAGGACGATGGTGACCAGCATGCCGACGATAAATTGCTTCATGGGATTCCTCCGTAGGCGCGAGAGATGCGCCGCTTTTTCTAACGTACGTGATTTAATGTAGCCGGAAGCTGTGAAGAGAATGTGAAGGTGGCTTGTAGATGGTGTGGAGGGCGAGAGCGGGCAAGCCGGTTGGCGATTAAATAAATACGGGGGATTCCGGTAGGACGGGTTTCCAACCCGACAACGCAGCGCCGGCAGAATCGTCAGGGCCTGACCCAGTCAGGTTGAAAACCTGACCTACCAGCTAGTGGCGTAATGCCTTGTAATTTGTGAATCGCCTACCAACCCGACAACGCCGCGGCGCCCGAATCGTCTGAAGGCGAGCTGAAAGCTCGCGGTCCGTGTAATGCCCAGGGAATGGGTAGGTTTTTGGCGCTCATTGGATACAATGGCGCCCGGCTGGGGAGACGCGCACGTGGTCTGCCAGGGAAGAGGCAGGCGGAGGAGGGTTGGCGATGAGTGAACGAGCAGCGACACGGGTGGTCGTCGCCGGGACGGCGGCGCAGGCGCCCGAAGATGCGGGGGAGCAGCCGCAGGGCTTGGTGGCACGCTGGCGCACGTTATTGGCGTTGGGATTCGGCTATTTCATCGACCAGGGGGAGGCGCAGGCGATGTCGGTGTTATTCCCGACGCTGCAGGCGCTGTGGGGGCTGAGCTACAGCCAACTGGGGATCATCGGCACGATCCGCAACGTGCTGCAGGCGTTGTCGGCGCCGTTCTGGGGCTATGCCGCGGATCGCTTCCCGCGCAAACGGATCATCATGCTGGGCACGGGGGTGTGGGGCATCTGGACGCTACTCATCGGCTTTTCACAGGATTACAGCCAGCTGTTGATCTTGCGGGCGATCTCCGGCATTGGTCTGGGATGCCTGCTGCCGGCGACGTTCAGCCTCATTTCCGATACTTTTGCGCCACAGCGGCGCGGCCGGGCACTGGGGGTGCTGCAGGCCATCGGGATGTTGGGGATCATCATTGGCACGCTGGCGCTGGGGCAGCTCGCTTCCCCCGCATTGTGGCGTTGGGGTTTTGTTGGCCTGGGCGCTTTCAGCATTTTGTCGGGCCTTGTCGTCTGGCTGTTTGTCGACGAGCCGGTGCGCGGCGCGGCCGAGCCGGAGCTGGCGGGGCGGATCACGGCGGAAGCGGCGGCGCAGTACCGGATGAGCCTGCCAGACGTGCGCCGTGTGCTGGCCATTCCGACGATCTGGGTAGCGGTCGCGCAGGGGTTAGCGGGCACGCTGCCGTGGATGGTGCTGACCCTCTATTTCATTACGTGGCTGGTGAACGAGCGCGGCCTGTCCGAAGGGCCGGCAACGTACGTCTTCGCCGGCATCGTGGTGGGCACGGCGATCTCACAACTCCTCGGCGGCTTCCTGGGCGACTGGGCGGAGGTGCGCTTCCCGCGCTATGGCCGGCCAGCGGTGGGGCATATTTCGATCGTGGCCGCCATTCCGCTGAGCTACGTCCTGTTGACGCGAACGGCGAGCTGGCCGTTTGTCGCGGTGTTTGTCCTTGGTTTTGTGACGGCGGTGTTCATTAGCTGGACGGGCACGGGCGCGAAGGAGCCAATGATGCAGGCGGTAACGGCGCCGGAGCTGCGGGCGACGGCATTCGCGATTGTCACCTTTATCGAAAGCGGCTTTGCGGCGGTGGCGCCGTTTTTGGCCGGCGTACTCGCCGACCGCATTGGGCTGACCGAGGCGATGGTGTGGACGGTGACGTTCCCGTGGGTTATCTGCGCGGCGATCTACAGCCTATTTTACATAACGTATCCACAGGATGCGGCGAAGCTGCGCGGATTGATGGCGCAGCGGGCGGAGGCGTTGTAGGGTTCGCATCGGGGCCAAGGCGGGCCAGTGGGAGGCAATTAGGTTGAGGCGTGGGAGACATCTGATTCTGGCTGCCGCTTAGCGAAATCGGAAGTCTGGGGGCGGGGCAAGGCGAAGAGGAGGATGAGGGTGATGGTGATAGCGGAGCTGAGGCACCAGAGGCAGGTAGCGCCGATGACGAAGGGTTCGAGGTAGGTGAGGTAGATGGAGAAGAGGGTGCCGGCAAAGGCCATCACCAGGAGCGGCGTGTAGGAGAGGCGGCCTATGTGAGCGCCGAACCAGGCGATGCCGAGGGCGGCATAGCCGGCGAGCCCGAGGACGCCAATGGGGATGAAGCCAAAGAGCATGGCGTAGGTACTCTGCTGCACGGTGTTGCAGTCGCCGACGGGGCCACAGACGGCTTCGGTGCCGGTCGTCTCCACGAAGGCCATGTAAGCAGAGATGGCCAGGCCGGCGGTAACGAGGGCGAGGATAGCCCAGTGGCGCCAGCCGGCCGGGGTGACGGGGGTGGAGGTGGCGGGGCTGCGGCGAAAGCTAGCGACGACGACGGCCAACATGCCAATAAGGACGAGGACGGAGAGGGAGTTACCGGTCACGTCGCGGCGGAAGCGGTCGGCGATGCTGTCTTCTTCAAGCTCGGCGGCGACGCCGGCGAGATCGGAGGATGCGGCGGGCGGCTCGTCAGCGGCAGCAGCCACGGCCGGTGGCGGTGTCGCCGATGCCACGAGGGCCGTCTCTGCCGGCGCCGCGGTCGCTTCCTCGGGCACCTCGGCGACCAGCTCGGCGAGACCGGGGATGGCAGGCCAGCCAACGCCGCCGGCGGCAAGGTGCAGTTCGATGAGGCCGGGCAGTTGCTCGGGGATCTCAACGGAGCCGACGAGAACACGGTCGCCGATGTAGAGCGCAGGGACGCCCAAACGCTCCTGCGGCACGCCAAATGCGTCGATGGCAGCACGGTAGAGCGCCTGCCCATCGGGGTGGGCGGTGTTGATGCCGACGATCTGGAGCTGGTCGCCGTACTGTTCCATGAGCGGCGGCAGGTCGTTGTCGATCACGTCGTGGCAGTGGCGGCAGGTGGGTGAGTAGAAGAGGACTGCGTGGACGACGGGCTCGGCGGCGAGGACAGGGCCAACAGCAGCCAGCGCGACGAGCGCAAGCAAGAGGTAAATGAAACTTCGAGACATACGAAGCATGGTTTCCTTCTCTTTCGTATGACAACCTGGTTGTTAAGGCGCGAGCGGCGACGCGCGCGTCACTGGTGAGCATAGCGCAGCCGAGTGGCAGCGATAAGTGCCGAACGGCGCTACTGTATGTGATTTTTGTCACAAATTCGGCATGAGGGAGACAGAAACGGCTTA
>JAVVFG010000171.1:0-8342 GCA_032260445.1 Anaerolineae bacterium
GGCCGGCGCGGGCGAGCTTTTTACGCACGGGGCCGATTATGGTAAATTTGGCGTTGCAGGCGAACTGCATGCGATTTTGTGGTTACCCCTCCCTGGACGGTCACAAAGTGCTTATAAGCCTCGAATTTTCGCGCTGAGCGGCAAAGATGAAGCTCTTTTCAGAACAAATATGCGCCGTGGCCCGGTGCGGCGGCAAAATGGTATTCCGGGAGCAGCGTCAGGCCGGCGGCGGTGGCCGCGCGGGTTACGGCGGGAGTGTGCATACCTACACATGTGTAAGTATCTGCGGACTTTATTGCACACGGTAACACATGTGTGTACACTTGTAAGCAGTGCCAGATATGAATTCGCTCCGCGACGGGCACCGGCCAACTAGCCGGCACCGATACGAGGAGGGCCGGCAGCACACAGCGATGGGTAATAAAGTCGAGGAGGGCACACGATGACACGAATCGTGGCAGTTGTCAGCCAGAAGGGCGGGGTGGGCAAAACCAGCCTGGTGCAGAATCTTGGCGCCGAGCTGGCCGCCACAGGCACGCGCATCCTGCTAGTCGACTTCGACCCACAGAGCAACCTGACGACCGGCTGGGGGCTAGATCCTTCGGCGCTCGGCGGGACAATCTATGATGCGATGACGACCCCAGAGTCGGCGGCAGATTGTATCCTGCGCCTGCGCCCCCGGCTAGACATCATCCCCGCGAATCTGGACCTGGCCGGGGCTGAGCTGGCTTTCATCAATGCGATCGACCGCAACAACAAGCTGCGCAAGGCGCTGGGCGGGATTGCCGGTGGCTATGACCTGATCTTGATTGACGGCCCGCCAAGTCTGGGCTTCTTCACGGTCAACGCGTTAGCAGCCGCGAACGAGATCATTATTCCCCTGCAGGTCCATCCTTATGCCTACAAAGCGGTTGACCAGCTGCTGACGATTGTCGAGCAGGTGGAGGAGATTAATCCCTATCTGCAACTGACCGGTATCGTGCTGACGATGCATGACCGGCGCAACAGTCTCACCGGGGCGATCGAAGATGCGGCGCGTCAGCGTTTCGACGGCCTGGTCTTTGAAACGGTGATCCCGATCAACGTGCGCATTGCTGAGGCCACGCTCGACGGCGTGAGTGTGGGTGAATATGAAGCAACGAGCGCCGGCGCCCAAGCGTACCAGGCGCTGGTAATGGAGGTCCTGAACCGTGGCACGTAAGCGCGATCTGGCAAGCAAGTTGACGCAGGAGACGAGCCGCCCTGGCTGGCGCGACACGATTACGGGGAGCGCGGAGACAGCGGCAGCGGAGAGCGAGGCGCGGCCCGAGCCGAAAGCGCCGGAGACGCGGCGGCGGCGGAACCGGCTGCAGCGCAAAACCTATCTGTTGACGCCGGACCTGGTGGATCACATCGCCGAGCTGGCGGAACAGGAGCGGGTGGGGATCAACGAACTGGTGCGCTGGTTGCTGCGTGAAGCGCTGGCACAGATTGAATCAGGCGACCTGGTGATACCGACACGGCCGGCCAACCGGCAAATTGTGCAGCAGTAGAGAGGCCAATGAGCGAAGAAACAGCCCTTATCCCGATCGAAGAGCGGAGCGTCGACTTCTATGGCGACGAAATCAAAGGGGTACGTGTAACACGTACCCCCTCCGCCCAGCCCGAGATCTACGTTCCGTTGCGGCAGCTGTGCGACTATCTCGGCGTCAGTTATACAGGCCAACGCGAGCGTGTCGAGCGCGACGCCGTGCTCTCGACGAAATTAACGCCGGTGCAGGTGACTACCGAAGGCGGGCCGCAGGCGATGCAGTGCCTGCCGCTCGATTACCTCAACGGCTGGCTCTTCGGCATTAATGCCAGCCGTGTCAAAGAAGAGATTCGCGAACGGCTGATCCGCTACCAGGAGGAATGTTACCTGATTTTGCGGGATGCCTTTCTCGGCCCAGACCCGTCCCGGCCAGTCCACAGCGCCAACGAAGCGGCGCTGCTGCAAATTCGGGAGATGGGGTTGGCAATCGCCCGCATGGCTGACCAACAGCTCGAGCTGGAACGGCGGACGAACGTTACCGAAGGGCGTCTCGATCGTGCCGCCGAATTCGTCGGGCAGATGAACCGCCGCCTGACGTTGCTTGAGCGGCGGGTAGCGCCGGGGGAGAACCTGACCGAAGAGCAAGCCTTTGAGATCAAGGAGCGGGTCACCCAAATTGCGCTGGAGATGGCGCGGCACGACCCAGGCAAAAGCCACTTCGCGGAGATCTACCGTTCGCTCAGCTTACAGACGCAGCGCACGAGCTACAAAGACATCCCACAGGATACTTATGAGAACGCGCTGCGCTTTCTGGACGACTGGCTACAGGCGCTGCGTGACCGGCCGGAGGAAGGGCAAGAGGGATAGTCGCCAAGCGGCACGCACTCAAGGAAGGGGCGCCGAATCAAATTTTGAACAGCCGCTCAGCAGGCGATTCAGCCGCGACCGCAATCGCGAAAGCTTGTTTCGCATAGTATAAAAACAGGTTCATCCAAACATGCATATGAAGGGCTGGGCGAGGAACCACCACCGTCTCATGCCGCCACTGATCAGCGACTGAAGTAGCCATAAAGCAGGGCAAACATGATGCTGGCTACCGTGCATACAGCGATCATGACAGGCAAGCCGCGTTTGCTCCACATCAGCGCCGTAATCGGCGTACGCGTACGTTCCGATACGGAAACGACGACGATGTTCGCGCTGGAGCCGATGATCGTGCCGTTGCCCCCAAAGCCGGCGCCGAAGACGAGGGCCCACCACAGCGGTTGGATGTTGATCCCGAATTCGCCGAGCTCGTAGATCACCGGGATGAGGGCGATGGTAATCGGAATGTTGTCGACGATGGCCGAGAGGATGGCAACGGCCCAAATCATGAGCACGCCGAGCAGCACAGGATGCAGATAGACGGCATTGTGAAAGAGACGGGCCACCTGCTCGAGCAAACCCGAGCGCTCGAGCCCGCCAACGAGCACAAACAAAGAAGCAAAGAACACCAGGATCGTCCACTCGACACGGGAGAGCGTCTCTTCGACGTTGGGTCGCACCCACAACAGGCCGAACATCGCCCCGGCGAGGGCGATATAGGTGGGACTAAGCCCAAGAGGCTCCTGCAGGAAAAAGACGGCAATCGTCGCCCCGAGGACGATGAGGATCCGGCGCGCAGTCTGCGGCTGGTCCAGCGCGCGGGCCGGACGAAGCTGCATCAACGCCGCTGAATTCAACGCCGGGACGCGCAGCTCCTGCCGGAACAAGAACAGGAGCAGACCAACGGCAACAACCCAACTCACGGCAACAACAGGAAGCGCGTTAACCAGGAACTCGACAAAGCTGAGATCAGCCTGGAGGCCAATGATCACGTTGGGAGGGTCGCCGACGAGCGTGCCGGCACCACCGGTGTTGGAGAGAATCGCTTGCGCGATCAGGAACGGGGCGGGACTGAGCCCGACGATCTCGCTGATCAGAACGGTAACTGGCGCGATGAGGACGACCGTCGTCACATTGTCCAGGAACATCGAAAGGATGGTCGTAATCGCGCCGAGCAGGATCATGAGCCGCACCGGATTACCACGCGACCAGCGCCCGGCAATGATGGCGACATACTCGAAGAAGCCGGTGGGCTGCAACAGGGAGACAAGGGTCATCATCCCCAGCAAGAGCCCGAGGGTGGCGAAGTCGATGGCGGCAATTGCCTGGGCCTCGCTGTAGAAGCCAAGGGCATTGCCGACGCCGACCATGACGACAGCACCCAACATGGCGGCGATCGTCCGGTTTAGCTTTTCCGAAAAGATAAGGACAAGCGCGGCGACGAAGATGATGGCGGCGACGAGCATGTTGTCCATCGCGATCAGGGGGAAGCTGACGACAGGCGCCACGTGGCGAGGAGCGCCGTACCGACATCGACGCGAGAAGCGAGGCCCACCAGCCGCCTCTCTTCATCGACGATGGGCAGGTCATAAAGGTCATGCTGGTCGATGAGAGCAAAGGCGCGCAATAAGCCGGCGGAAGCGGCGACAGAGATTGGCCGTTCCATGACCTGCGTCACCGATTGGGCAAGAACGTGCGGAGAGGGCGCCTTGTCTTCGAGGGCGCCAAAGTCGCCGACAAAATCAAAATCCTCTACAAGGGCAATGAAGTCAGGCATGATCAGACTGAGGAGATCACGGATGTGGAGAATGCCGACCAATCGCCCGCGGGCATCAACAATGGGTAAAGTACCGATGTGCTCGTCGGCCAGCCGAGCAGCAGCCTCTGCGACTGTGGCCGTTTCCGGCAAGGAGATGACATTGTGTTTCATACAGCTGGAAACGTTTATCATGGGTGTCTCCGGCTCGGCTGCCGCCATCCCGCTCGTCTCCGCCGGCGTTCGAAGCGCCACACCGCGCATTGAGATGGCCAGACAGTCTGCTGTTCCACGAGAGAGTCAACACCGGAAAGTATAGCCTACTCCCGGCGCCCGGGAAACTGACGGGCGGCGTGTGAGGTTCGCCGCAGCGGCCTGTGGGCACGTCTGCCCGCCCTTCAGCCTGGGAGCGGCCTCGCTCGCCCTTGTGACGCACTATACCCGCTGCATGAAAATTGGAGGGCAGATCCAGATAGGCCACGACTGCGTATACGTTAGCGAAATAGCAGTTGGCCCTGCCGGCTGCCGCTTTGGTATCCAACCATCGTTAGTGCGTCGTTCCCTTCATCCCTCTGAGCTAGGTCGTGGTTCACGCTCCCCCGGCCATTCGAAACGAGCGGTAGAGGCGGGCAAGGAGTTGATAATGGCAACTAATTCAGAGACGGTGGTAGTGTTGAACCGGCTCGTGCGCATCTGCAATGCGAGCGAACGAGGCTTCAACCTGGCTGCCGAAAACGTGAAGAACCGGGGCCTATCGGTCATCTTCAAAGGCTACGCGCAGCAGCGCGGCCAGTTTGCGGCGCAACTGCGTGAGCTCATCGAGGAAGCGGGTGGCCTGCCGGCAGAGGGCAGCGGCGCTCTGGCTGTGTTGCATCGCGGCTGGATCAATATCAAGGCCGCGATGACGATCGGCCAGCCCCAGACGGAGCGAGTGGTCCTGGCTGAGGTCAGCCGTGGCGAGGGAGCTGCACGCGAAACCTACCGCAACGCGCTGCGCGAGCCGCTGCCAGAGGAACTGCGCCGTGTGGTCGAAGCGCAGTATGCTGCCGTCGAAGCGGTTGGCGACCGGGTACAGAAGCTGTGCGGCGAGGAAGGACAGCGTCTGGTCGTACGGCTCTTCGACAGCTCGGCCGATGCCGCCGTCGCCGAAGACGAGCTGGCGCTAGCCGGTTTCCCGGTGGAGGATGTCGACCGGGTTCAGCTCAACGAGGCGGTGTTGGTGTACCAAGGGCAGGGGCAAGATCGCACGGTATTTGAGAGTGCCGCAGCCGGCGCGACGCTTGGCGGCCTCCTCGGCAGCTTCATCGGTCTCGTCGCCGGGATCAGCGCTCTGATGGGCCCTGTTGGGCCGCTCGCTGATATGACGCCACTACCGGCGATGGTGGTCACAATCATTGCCGGCTTCGCCGCTGGCCTGTTCTTCGGGGCGCTGTTTGGGGCGGTGATTGGGGTGGGTGTGGTCCAAGAAGACGAATTTCGCTATGCCAGCAGCATGAAGCAGGGCAACCTCCTGCTGCTTGTGGACGCCGACGATGCCCGCGCGGACGAGGCAACCAACATTATGAAAGGGGTGAACGCCCGCCGCTGGCAGGTAGCCGCCGGTACTTAGTCACATCAGGGCTTCGTCATGGGGGAGCCTACCACAGGGGAGCACATCCTCGCCCCCGCTCCTCGGGGCTGGTACCGTTTTCGCTCGGCTGGTGCAGGCTGCGCGATTGACCCCTGGGCTGCACTTCTGGGCAGTTAGCTTGTTTCTTTCTGCTCATCGAGCGCCTAGTCTCGATTCCTCGCCAGTCGCAAGATTGAAATGTTCTTCGTAAGAATCGCTTGTTATGATAACTCCTGTTCAGGCCGAGCAGCGTTCTCCTGCCCGGCAAATGTGTCCAAGCAGCTGCGAGCTGCTTGTTAAGGAAAAGGGTCCCCACGCCCTAACAGTCCAAATTCAGGCAATAACGTGAGTGTAGACGTCCGGCGATTGCGACTGGATTAATCTGCCTTGCCTCCTGCCAGCCGCCAACTTATGACCTGGACCAGATGTGAGCTCCACGCGGTGCAGTTCATCGCCCCCATTGCCCGGGTAGCCGCCGTCTTGTGCGAGTGGAGTTAGCCAGATGCAAACGATTGTCTACGGCCGCAGACGTCTCGCGTTCTGCAAGGGCAACGCTGTTCACACCGGCACTACTCTGACCGTCCGTGCAGTGGCAGGTGAGGATGAAGTCGCCTTCACACGGCGGTTGCTCGCCGAGTGTGCTGAATCTGAAGGAACGATCGAAATTGTCTTTCGCGCCGGAGTCCCTGAGTATGCCATCGTTACGATTACAAGCCAGCATTCGGACAACGCCCAGTGTGAGGCGTGAGCGATGAGTAACTGGTATGTGCTGCACACCCGGACATCGGCCGAACATTTCGTCGCTTCCAAACTGGAAGAGAACGATATCGAGACCTTCCTGCCAGAAATCAGCAAGAAGGGCAGTACCGGACGGGAGAAGACGATCGCTTTGTTCCCAGGCTATTTGTTCGTTCATATCGATTACATGAAGGCAAATCCGGACCATTGGCGGTGGACACCCGGCGTTCGTTATCTCGTCGCCTTTGGCGAATATCCGATTCCGGTTCCGCCTGAAGTCATCGCGGCGCTCAAACAGCGCGTCGCCGTTCTCAACCAACGTAGTAAGCGCCCGCAGGCCAAGTTCAGCCCTGGTGACCAGGTGCGCATCAAGGATGGCCCGTTCAAGGAGATGCTGGCCATTTTTGATGGTCCGGTCGACCCGGCGGAGTGGGTGCACGTATTGCTACAGACAATGAACCGCTCCATGCGGATGCGCGTTGCCGCATCGGCGTTGGAGAAGGTAGAGCAAGAGAAAAAGAACAACCAGAAGCGCCCGCGCCGCACACGCGGTAAAGGGCGCCACATTCGCTCCAGCTAACTTTTCTCTCGCGACAATTTCGCCTCTGTCGTAGCCAGCGCTCCGGAGGGGATTCATGAATCATTTTTTCGCCAGATTCTGTGCGGCGGGGGCGGAGCTTGCCTCATCGCCGCTTTTATGTCCCCCGGGCCACCGCCCCCGTTTTTCTTATTCGGAGTAGAAGTATGGTTAGCCTTTCAGTTGTGATTCCCGCCTATAATGAAGAAGACGGCATCGCCGGCATCGCCGGGCGCGTGCTTGCCGTGCGCCCCGCGCTCGCCGCGGTGGGCGTCGACGACCTCGAGGTGCTCGTCGTCGACGACGGCTCGCGCGACCGCACCGTGACGATTGCCAGCGCCATTCCCGGCGTCACCCTCATCCGCCACGAACAGAACAAAGGGTACGGCGCCGCTCTGAAGACCGGCTTCGCCCACGCCAAAGGCGAACTCATCGGCTTTCTCGACGCCGACGGTACCTACCCGCCGGAATTCTTCCCCGCGCTCTGCCGCGAGGCACTCAACGGCAGCGACCTGGTCATCGGCTCGCGCATGGCCGGCGAGGCCAGCCAGATGCCGGGCACCCGCCGGCTGGGCAACTTCTTCTTTGCCACCCTGCTCAGCCTGCTTGCCCACCAGCGCGTCACCGACAGCGCCAGCGGCATGCGCGTCTTCAAGCGCGAGGTGCTGGAGCGGGTCTACCCGCTGCCCGACGGGCTGAACCTGACCCCGGTAATGAGCACGCGTGCCCTGCACGAGGGCATCGCCGTCGCCGAGGTGCCCATTCCCTACAGCGAGCGGCTCGGCCGCTCCAAGCTGAGCGTGGTGCACGACGGCTCGCTCTTCCTGCGCTCGATGGTCTGGACGGCGCTGGCCTACAACCCGGTGCGCATTCTGGGCGTGCTCGGGCTGGCAGGCATCGCTCTCAGCCTGCTGGTCGCCGCCGCGCTGGTCGTAGCCCGCCTGCAAGGGCAGACGACGCTGGCGCCCTGGGCGGTCGCCGCGCTTTTTAGCGGCGTCGTCGCCGGCGTTACGGGCATCAGCGTCTTCTCGCTGGGCGTGACCTTCAACTACCTGGTGTCGCTGTTCTACAAGCAGCCGATCCGCCAGGGGCTGTGGGGCGGGCGACCGTTGTTCAAGCAGCCGCTGGAGCACCATTTTGGCTGGCTGGGTGTGCTGGCAACGCTCGCCGGGCTCGGCCTAGGCATTGGCAGCCTGGCGCTGGGCATCAGCGGCTGGGAGGTCGGCCGGCTGTGGCTCTACCTCCTGGGCAGCGCGATGCTCATCCTCGCCGGCGTGCAGCTGGTTAT
>JAVVFG010000172.1:0-8324 GCA_032260445.1 Anaerolineae bacterium
GCATATCGAAGAACCGGCCCTTGTCTCGAACGCTCCGCTGGTAGGGCCCCTCGTGAGCGCCTTTCGTGAAGCGTGGAACAGCGTGGCCGCCCGCTGGTATGTGCAGCTGATCATGGAGCAGCAGCAGGCCTTTAACCGGGTTGTTGTAAAGGCGCTGGAGGCACAGCTGCGCGCGCGCGACCAGACACAGACCAACGCCTCCGACCTCGACATGTTGTTGCAGGTGTTGCTCGCCTGGCAAGAGGAGAGCCGGGCAACTCTGCAGGCCCTCAGCGACCGGACTGACGCCCTGGAAGCACGGCTAAAACGGCTCGAGGGCGAAGAAGAGTGAGCCAGCAGGCTCCCCTTCCAGGGACAGGAGACACCATGAGTGATACAGACGACGAGCATGTCGACGTCGAGCAGCTAATGCAGCAGATCCGGCGCCAGATCCTGGAGAAACGTGCAGCATCCGGCGACCACGCGGCTGCTCACATCCCTGTCGGCGGGCAGCGGCTACCACCCGAATTCTACGACCACCTTTATCTAGCTGGCCTGGCATACAACCAGCTCCAGGTTGATGAGCTGATTCAGGAAAGCCGGCTACCTCTGATCGGCCCGCTGCTCAGCCAGTTTAGGCGAGCGCTGCACCGGCTGGTCATTTTCTATGTGAATCGGGTTGCGGAGCGCCAGCAAATCATGAATATGCACCTGCTGAGGGGGCTAAGCATCTTGAGCGATGAATTTGAGCGCGATCTGGAAGAATAGAGCGGAACGTCTGCCGGTTGTTTGGCGCCGCATTGTCGTTGCTGGGGCTTTTTTGCTTTTCTTGGTCGGGAGATGGGGCCATTGGGATCTATTTGTGCCGCCCGCTTATGGCGATCCCTTGGAAGTAGTCTGGGGCATTCGCTGGTACCACGAGGCCTTGACCGGGGCGCACGATCTCTTATTCACTGACCGGGTCTTCCATCCTGAAGGCTGGCATGTCGGCACATTCCCATACTCGCCGTACCTTCTGTTAGCGGGAGCTTTACTCTATCCCCTTATCGGTGCCGGACTCTTCTATAACATCGTGGCGCTGGCAGCGCTGCTGCTGGCCTATACTGGCACCTACCTCGTGGCGCGCCAGCTTGTCGGTGCCGTTTTGGCTACTTTCGCCGCAGTGGGTTATGTTTTTGTCTTTCCAGTCTTTTGGCGTGCCTTTGGACACTTGAATGTGTTGGGTGGCCTTGCTGCGCTGCCCTGGCTACTGTGGGCCATATGGCGAACTGAGGAGCACGACCATTCGCTCCGTTGGTTGCTGGTGCTTGGCCTGATCTGGGGCCTTGCGATCACTTCTTCTTTTTACTTTATCTTCATCGGCGGCCTGCTGATCGTTCTTGCTGTACGATGGCGACCACAACCATTCCGGAACCTATCACGCCTTCTCTTTACTGCCTTCGTTGCTTTCCTCTTCAACCTTCCCCACTTTGTGCTCTACATAGTAGCTCGGCACGCCGACGCGGTGGCTTTCGTTGCCGTGTCAGATATCAATTACTGGGGCATGAGCGCAAACAGTGTAATCTCACCTTCTCTGTTTCACCCTTACCTTGGGGGAGTAGCGCGGCACATGTACTCGGGAAGTAGGCACGAACCTGCCGTGATGTCATTCGGGGTCGTGGCCCCGTTGGTTGCTTTAGGCAGCGTACGCTGGCTCCGGCACAGTGCGCGCCTTCGGGCACTCTGGCTTCTGGCTATTGCCGGTACCCTATTGGCTCTAGGGCCCTATTTGAAGTGGGACGGGAAAGTTATTGGTGGTGCCTGGTTCGCACCGGTAAATGAGGGGATCTGGAGAGTAGGCAACGAGCTGAAACCGGGGCTCTTCCCAGAGAACACAGCTCCCCCTCCTCTCGATTCGGCAGTGCCCTTACCTGAGCTGGCGCTGCTTGCTGTAGTGCCTCTGTGGGAAGGCGTCCGTGTTCCGGCCCGGTTCGCCTACCTCGCAGTTCTGGCGATACCGCTCCTCGCGGCATTCACGCTCAGCCGACTGCGCCGAACCTGGCTCGTCGTGCTTCTTGCGCTATTGTGGCTTGTCGAGGTGGTGCCGTCTCGTCAAGGCACGAGCGTTGCTCCCTTAGAACCACATCCTGCTCATACCTGGCTCGCCAACCAGGTGGTAGCGGCCGGCGAGGGCGTGGTAGACGTGCGTTCGGATTCCTTGATCACTGATCCCGCAATTATGCTTGCCACTGATTACCACGGTCTGCCGACTGCGTCTGGAATCAGTTCGCAATGGCCAGCGCACAGCAGGTTCTTGAACCGTTGGTACGCTCATTATGGCCTGGAATCTCCCGATTTAGCCTATGTGTTGCAGCGTTTTCAAATACGATACCTCCTCTTACACGTGCAATCTGCCAAAGACCGCGCTGTGCAACCATTTCTCGATGCTGCCCCCGGCTTGGCTAAGGTGAACTGCTTCGAACCTAGCTCCAGACCGTCGCCGTGGGCTTACCCTATCTGCATTTACGAAGTCGAACCTATACGTGGCAATCTGGATCTAGTCCTGCAGGATGGCTGGAACATTCCGGAAGATTGGGGGGTGTGGGCTGCAAATTCAGTTGCCTCTGCCAATTGGGTGGCGCTCGAGGCGGGAGAAACAACGCTGACAGTGGATGCTCTTCCTTATTGTGGCAGTATTCCACAGTCGATGCGCGTGTCCGTTGGCGAAGTCGTGGTTGGTGAGACTACTTGGCATGATTGCGAAAGTAAGCAACTTCAGTGGACTATCCCCAGCTCCGCGCTGCAAGTCGGTTGGAACAGCTTGACCTTCTATTTTGACCGTGCTTTGGTACCTGCAGAAGTATCCGGGGGTGCCAACCTGGACCCGCGTCCTCTTGCGGTGGGCTTTTCTCGACTCGAGCTCGAGCCGGCGCGATGAGAACCAGGTCGATTTGTTGTACTGCAAACCGCTGAGCTGGGCATAAGTAAGACACATCTGCTAGACTGGCTGTCGCGATACACACTCGCCAGGACATCCTGGAGGAAGTATGGACAACGATGATTTACTGGAAATCCGAGACCCAGAGATCGATGCCGCGGCGATTATGGCGGAGATTCGGGCCAGAATCCAACAGCGACGCGGCGAGGCTCACTATGCGGAGCAGTCTTTTCCCACCTTTGGAGACGTAACGCCCTATCCCGGCACGCCGGAGCAAACTACACCGCAAGACAGCCTCTATTATCATCTCTGGCTGGCCAACGAGCTATATAATCAGGCGGAGACATCGCCCCTGCTAGTTGCCTCGCCAGCCACACAACTGCCAGTCCTAGGTCGCCTATGGGCGCTAGTCCGGGAACAGGCCCACCAACTCATTCTTTTTTATGTAAACCGGTTTCTCACATACCAGACCAACGTTAACCGCCATCTGGTCAGCGTGGCGAACGAGCTGGCGCGCGAAGTGCGGGAGCAGCGGGAGCAGCTGCATGCGCTCCAGGAAGAAATTGTGGCATTACGTGAACGTGAGGGGCGCACGTAAATGCGCGTCGCGATTGTCGTGCCCGTATATGGCACCGGCGTTGGGGGTGGCGCCACCAACCAGGCTCGCGGTTTTGCGGTTGAGGCGGCCCGCCGCGGGTGGGACGTCGAAGTATGGACCAGCGCCGCCAAGAGTCATTACGACTGGCAGAATGGATATCTTTCGGGAGCGACTAGCGAAGCTGGGGTGATCGTGCGCCGTTTCCCCATAACCACCACTCCCACCGCAGCCCATCGCGAGCTAGAAGAGGCTATCGTTTTCGGGGGCGACGTCACCGCTGATCAGCAATTTCAGTGGCTCCATGAGAGTAGGCACAGTGTCCCGCTCTATGCCCACATCTCGGAACATGCTGCTGACCGGGATGTCGTCATTACGCTGCCTTACGCTTCACCGATCACGCACTATGCCAGCTGGGCGGCGCCGGAACGCATCATCCTATGGCCGTGCCTACATGATGAGCCCTACGCCTATCTTGAGCCAACGCGGCTGTTACTCGAGAGCGTACAAGGCGTTATGTATAACTCACCAGAGGAGCTAACTCTGTCGGAGGGTCGCCTCGGTATTAAGCCACGGCGCTCTTTCGTTCTAGGTGAAGGTGTGATTCCCTTATCTACCATAGCTCCGTCTCCTCTGCAGCCAACTTCGCTCGTTTACGTCGGGCGGCTAGAGCCAGGAAAGAACGTGGCGCTCCTGTATGAATACGTGCAACGCTATGCGGACGAAGGCGGTGAAATCGAGCTGCTGGTGGCAGGAAGCGGGCCACTGGCGCCGCCAGCCCATCCGGCCCTCCGCTACCTTGGCTACATTTCCGACGTCGAAAAAGCCCGGGTGCTTGGCAGCGCGCTCGCCCTGTGCCAGCCTTCGCTGAATGAAAGCTTCTCCCTGACCATTATGGAGTCGTGGCTGGCGCAGCGACCGGTACTAGTACACAGCGCCTGCGACGTGACGCGCGGACACGTGCAGCGCAGCCAGGGCGGCCTTTGGTTTCGTAGTTACGATGAGTTCGTGGGCGCCTTCCGGTGGCTCCAGACGCACCTAGAGCTCGCACAGCGCATGGGGGTGCGCGGTCGTGCATACGTCCAGGCCAACTACACCTGGCCCGCCGTCATCGGTCGCTTTGGAAAAGTAATTGCCCAGTGGACGGAGCAGGCGGGTGGCTAGAATTCTCCACCAGTTCCTGGCAGGAGCTTTGCCGGGGGACGCGATCACCGACCAGGCTCTTTTGCTGAGAAAATGGCTGCGGGCCTGGCAGTTTAGCTCTGATATCTTTGCTGAGCATGTTGATCCCAGCTTGAGCGGCGAGGTACAACAGGCGCTCGCTTACCGGCCGCAGAGAGGTGAATCACTCTGCATCTACCACCACAGCATTGGTTCCACGCTCGTCGAGCGGTTCATCGCCAGCAATCGCCGGCTCCTCCTCATCTACCACAATGTGACCCCACCCCATTTCCTCATGGCGGTCGATCCCCCGCTGGCACAACGGGCCACAGCCGGGCGGCGCCAGCTTGAACAGCTGTTGCCGTTATCGGATCTTGCCCTTGCTGACTCACCATATAACGAGCGCGAGTTAGCGCTTGCCGGTTTTGGCCGCACAGGGGTGCTGCCCATCATGCTTGACGAAAGCCAGTATCAGGGGATAACAGACAGTGAGATAATCTCGCGTCACGCGCAACAAGCTCCGCTGTTATTATTCGTCGGCCGCCTAGCTCCCAACAAGCGGCAGGAAGATCTGGTCAAGCTCCTCTTCTACGTGCGCCGCCTCCACCCCAACGCACACTTGGTGCTGGTCGGCGAGAACTGGATGCCAGCCTATACGGCGTGGCTCCGCGATTTCGTCGGTCAGGTCGGCCTTACGCAGGCAGTGACGCTGACAGGCCGAGTCTCTCAGGAGAAGATGGTAAGCTACTACCATCGCGCCGATTTCTACGTCTCGATGAGCGAGCATGAAGGATTTGGCAAGCCGCTACTCGAAAGCATGCACCTCGGCTTGCCCGTCCTCGCCTACGCAGCAGCTGCCGTTCCTAGCACCCTGGGCGATGCTGGTATCCTCTTCCACAAAAAGGACTATCCGGTAATAGCCGAGCTGATCGACCTTCTGCTTCGTCGGCCCGACCTGCGGCAGCGCCTCGTCGTCAAAGGTCGCGAACGTGCGACGGCGTTTTCGCCCGAACAAGTGTCCGAGCACTTCCGTATGTACTTGGAGGCCGCCGGCGTCGCTTTGAAGCGAGGGGAGTGATGCGCTTAACGATCCGGCTGATGACGGCAAGTATATCCCCGGGCGATGCGATTGGGAACTACATTAGCAGTCTGGCTCGCCTGCTACGGGGTTGGGGCGCAAGGGTGGAGCTCTATGCCGATCATGTCGATCCTGCGTATGGCGCGCCAGTGTATCCATCTCATTCCTACCCGCGCGGGGGGGATGGCGTCCTGTGGTATCACTACTCAATCTACAGTGACAATGTGGCCGTGGCCCTGGCAAGTGGCGATTATAAGGTGATCGACTACCATGGAGTTTCGCCACCACACCTCTTTTCAGGCGAGAACGAAAGACTTGCAGCCCTTTGTCGCCGCGGGCTGGAGACGTTGCCCGCGGTCGCCGCCAATGCTAACTATCTCGTCACACATAGCGGCTACACGACTGCCGAGCTTCGCGCCCTCGGACAGGAGAATATATGCCAGTATCCCCTTTTTGTGGACACAGCTCACTTTCGCGGCGAAGATGAGGAGCTGGCGGCTCTCCTCGCGCGCGCCAGCTACATGCTATTCGTGGGCCGGATTGTTCCCCAAAAGGCTATCCACACTCTGCTGGAGATCTTCGCAGGAGTGCAGGCTCGTTTTCCCCATCTCATGCTCATCCTTGCCGGGGCGCGCGACCTCGCTTCGCGCTATCAGAGCATCCTCGAACAGCGCGTAAAGGCCCTGGGCCTGGAAGGCCGGGTCTTGTTCACGGGCCAGGTGAACAACCCGGCCGTTCTTGCCGCCTTATACCGCCACGCGCGCCTGACGGTCATCGCCTCGGAATGGGAGAGCTTCTGTGTCCCCGTCGCCGAGTCCCTCTATTTCGGTACACCCGTTGCCGTAAACAATGTTCCTCCACTGCCGGAAGTGGCCGGTCCGGCGGGGATTGTCTTTGATAGCACCGAGCCAGCCACTGCGGCCACCACGATCGGCAACTTGCTTGAAGACGAATCTCGCTACCAGACATTGCGCGAAAGGGCGCAACAACAGGCAAAGAATTACAGCGGCAGGGCCCTGGAGCGGAATGTCCGGCTGCTGATGCAGCTCGTTCTACGCGATACGATGATTTCGCCCGACCGCAGCAACACGGAAGCCGTCGAATGAGAATTGCGTTGGTCGTACAGCGCTACGGTGAGGAAGTCGGCGCCGGGGCAGAGCAACATGCCGTCTGGCTCGCCGAGCATCTTCTCGCCCTCGGTGAGGTCAGCGTGTTTACGACCTGTGCCCTTGACTATCGTACTTGGGCCAACCACTATCCGGCCGGTGAAACAGTCCTCAATGGTGTCACCGTGCGGCGCTTCCCAGTGGACCGCCTACGTCATTGGTCACGCTTCAAGGAGCTGAGCCGCACCGTTGCCAGTCCATCGACACCTCTTCTACAACAGCTCGCCTGGATGACTAAACAAGGCCCAATTTCGTCAGAGCTTTTCGCGGCGATCGAAGCGGCCCATGCGTACCACGACGCCTTCATTTTCGTCACCTACGTCTATGCCCACACGTACTTCGGTCTACCCCTTGTTTCCGACAAGGCAATCCTTGTACCGACCGCACACGATGAACCCTATCTCTACCTACCGTTGCTACGCCACCTTTTCCATCTGCCCCGGGCCATCATGTATAACACGGTAACCGAGAAACGGCTGGTCAACGCCGCCACCCGTAACGGCTATCGTTCAGATGATGCCGTCGTCGGCATTGGCGTCAACGTACCAGAGACAGCGTCGGCCGAGCGCTTTCGTGAGAAATACGGGATACAAGGTGACTTCCTCCTCTATGTGGGACGCGTAGACGAAGCCAAGAATGTACCAGCATTGCTGGACGACTACCTGCGCTATCGTGAAACTCGGCAGGATAGCCCGCCTCTGGTGCTTATCGGCAAACCCCACTTCTCGCTTCCCGATCATCCCGCAATTATCCCGCTGGGCTTTGTCTCGGAGCAGGACAAGTTCGACGCCTTGCGCGCCGCCACGCTTTTTCTGATGCCGTCTCGCTATGAAAGTCTGTCGATTGTCGTCCTTGAAGCATGGCTCATGGAATGTCCAGTGCTGGTGAACGGGCAGTGCGAAGTCCTGAAGCAGCAATGCCGCGCTAGCCATGGCGGGCTCTACTACAGCGGCTATGAGGAATTTCGCGCACTGCTTGACCTGCTTTTGGAGCGAAAGGACCTACGAGTGGTGCTGGGCAAACAAGGGCGTGCCTTCGCCGAGCAGACGTATAGCTGGGACGTCATCCTCGCCAAGTACCGGCGCGCGCTAAGCCACGTCATCGCCCGCTGACGTCTCAGCCGGATCCCACTTAGGTACCAGATAGTACAATTTTCCCATGCGCGGCGCGCGAACGAAATCCTCTTATGCCGTATCATACCTGTACCGGGGAGCTAATTCGTGAAGTGAGAGCTGGATATGAGGATGAAGGGACTCGGCGTCTCGGTCGTTTTAGGATTTGCACTTATCTTGTTGCTCTCGTTGGCACCGCGAGCCGAGGCGGAGGGTGCCGATGTCGAGCAACTAATCGGCATTCAGACGCCGGTGTGGACTACGCCCCTGCCGAGTTCGGTGTGTCCCGATTCTCTTCCGAACTGCCACTACGCCT
>JAVVFG010000173.1:0-8310 GCA_032260445.1 Anaerolineae bacterium
CCTCCGTCCACGCTGCGGCCTCCGCGCGCTCGCCCATCCCCAAAGCGACCTCATCGCTCAGCCGGTCCACCCGCACTTCGTGCGGCAGACGCATGGCGCCCGGCAGGCCAAACGTCTGCGCAAATGGGTCAATGGTCGCCAGTGTCGCCGCCGAAACCTGCGTCAGTTCTTGTACCCGCCGCAGGTACGGCTCAGCCCCCTCTGCTTCGCCCATCTGCAGCAAAATATCCGCTAGCAAAGCATTGGCCTGCACGCAATCCGGCAGGAGGTCCAAAACGTCACGGCAAACGTCAGCCGCCTCGACGCGATCCTCCGCCCGCCACATGCCTTCCGCCAGCAGCAGTTGCAGGTCAATGCGCTCGGGATCCTCCGCGAGCAGCTCGCGCAGCTCGAGGATCGCCTGTTGGTAGAGCCCCCCTTTGACGTAGAGCCGGGCCAGGGCGCCGCGCGTCAGCTCCGGCTGCTCCGGCGCCAGGCCATCGCGCCGCCCGTACAAATTCTGCAGCTCCGTGCGAATCGCCGGGTTGTGCGGCTCGACCTCGAAGGCGCGCTCCATGTGCCACAGCGCCTCTTTCCAACGGTCGCCCGCCTTGTGTACGATCGCCAGGCCGACGTGCGCGACGAAGTCATCAGGCACCGCCCCCAACACCCGCTGGAAGATATCGACGGCGCCAGGATAGTCGCCCTGCTCCAGCAGCGCCTTGCCCAGCGTGCGGTAGGCGTCGATAAAGCGCGGGTGCTGCTCGAGAATATGGCGGCTATGCGCCACCGCCTCCGCCAGCCGGCTGTCATCAATCAACGTGTTTATGTACTGGACATACTTGGGCAGGGTTATCTCAGCCATCGTCCGTCACACCATGTGGAACATTTATCCGCAGTCTTCGTGTGATTGTACTGCCAGAGCACATGCTCCCATATGGGCCAAACGTCCCGCCACCACGGGGGCGCAGCGACCGCACCCCACGACTCTGATTGTGTTGCAACCCCTGCAGGTCCGCGGCGACCACCGGAACGTTTCCCAGATGATTATGCAAAGTATTATGGAGGTTATCCGCTAAGAACGCAAGTGAAGGCGGCGCAGGCGGCTCAGCAGGTCATCCACCTTCTCTTCCCGCCCAGGCATCGGCCCTAACGGATCGTCGACCTCAGCGCTCCCCAGCAGCGCCCGGCACAAATTAAGGATGCCATGATGCAGCGCCGGCAGCAGATACCCCCCTTCCAGTATGAACACGATCTTGCCATCCGTCAGCTCCTCCGCCAGCTCCAGGAGGAGGCGCGAGAGCTCCGCGTAACCCACCAACGACAGCCCGGCCGAGGCCAGTGGATCTTGCCAGTGCGCGTCAAAGCCAACTGAAACCAGAATCAGCTCCGGGGCGAAAGCCCGCGCGGCCGGCAGCACCACCTCCTCAAACGCCCGCCGGTACCCTTCATCCCCGACGTGCCGCGGAAACGGCACGTTCAGCGTCGTGCCCCGCCCGTTTCCGCGCCCGATCTCGTCCAGCCCGCCGGTGCCGGGATAAAAGAACGGGTGGTAGAGGTGCACGCTCGTGAAAAAGACGCCAGGATCTTCGTAGAAGATATCCTGCGTGCCATTGCCGTGATGCACGTCATAATCGACGACGAAGATGCGCTGCACGCCGTAAGCGGCCTGCGCGTGGCGCGCGGCCACGGCAATGTTGTTAAACAGGCAGAAGCCGCCCGGCCGGTAGCGTGTGGCGTGGTGGCCCGGCGGGCGCGCCAGCACTAGTGCACGCCGGGTATCGCCACTCAGGACGGCGTCTAGCGCAGCGCAGGCGTGCCCCGCCGCTGCCAGCGCCAGGTCATAGCTCTCTGCCGTCGTGTACGTATCGGCGTCGAGCAACCCGCCGCCCTGCCCCGACACCTGCCGCACCCACTCCACCATCCCCAGCGCATGCACCCGCGTGAGCTGGCGCACGCCGATCGGCCGCGCCTGGCCCAGCGTCATACCCCCCAGCACACCATGCGCCTCTAGGAACGGCAGCAGCCCCACTAGCCGCTGCTCGCTCTCCGGATGCCCCAGGCGCGTGTGCTCGGCAGCAGGCGCAAAAAACAAATACGGCTTCATCCAATACTCCTCTTCGCCAACCCTGGCACGCTATTGTAGAGGTCACGAGTCGTCCGAACAAGCAGCCCCCCTGACACACAAAGGGCGCAGCCGCTATCGCGGCTGCGCCCCAACGGTTTCCAGGCAGCGCCCTTCTAGCCGCCGATCAGTAGGCTGAGCAGCCCCTGACCGGAGCTGATGGCGACGATCAGCCCGGCAAAAACCACCGAGACCATCGACATCAGCTTGATCAGAATGTTGAGGGACGGGCCGCTCGTGTCCTTAAACGGATCGCCGACGGTGTCGCCGACGATCGCTGCCTTGTGCGCCGCCGACCCCTTGCCGCCGTGCTTGCCTTCTTCGATATACTTCTTGGCATTGTCCCAGGCGCCACCGGCGTTAGCCATCATGATCGCCAGCAGGAAGCCAGTCGCCAGGCCACCGGAGAGCAGCCCCAGCACCCCAGCCACGCCGAAGATCACGCCAACCAGCACTGGCACGGCGATGGCCACGATCGACGGCGCAACCATCTCGCGCTGCGCGGACGCGGTGCTGATCGCCACACAGCGCGCGTAGTCCGGCCGCGACGTGCCTTCCAGGATGCCCGGGTCCTCAGCGAACTGGCGGCGCACCTCTTCTACCATACCGCCCGCGGCACGGCCCACGGCGCGCATCGTCATCGCCGAGAAGTAAAACGCCGTCGCCGCGCCGACAAACAGCCCGATGAGCACGGCCGGGTTGAGCAGCGTCACATTGTAAAAGGTCATGAAATGCTGCATCGTCATCTCGGCCACGGCCACCGTCTCGCCGTCGATCACCAGGCTTTCGATGCCCCGCAGCTCGGAGAGCACCAGCCGCACCTCCTCAAGATAGGCCGCCAGGAGGGCAAGCGATGTGAGCGCGGCAGAGCCGATGGCGAACCCTTTGCCGATGGCCGCGGTCGTGTTGCCCACCGCGTCAAGCTGGTCGGTCCGGTCGCGCACATGCGGCGGCAGACCCGACATCTCCGCGTTGCCCCCCGCGTTGTCGGCGATTGGGCCGTACGCATCCGTGGCCAGGGTGAAGCCAAGTGTGCTCAGCATCCCCACGGCGGCGATGCCCACCCCGTACAAACCCATAAGGATATTGCTGCTGCCGCCGGTAATATAGAAGCTGAGTGCAATGCCTGACACGATCGCCAGCACGGGAATTGCCCCGGACTCCATCCCCACGGCAAGGCCTTCGATCAGCGCCGTGGCGCTGCTCGTCTCCGCCTGCGCGGCAATACTGCGCGTCGGCCCAAATGCGTGGCTCGTGTAATACTCCGTCGCCTTCCCCACGATGAGCCCGACAACGAGACCGGAGACGACCGCGATCCACACCGCAACCCAGTTCGGGAGACCCAGCAGGTAGAGCACGCCGCCGGCAAGTAGCGCAATACCGAGGCTACTGCCATACAGCCCGCGGCTCAGCGCGGCGATCAGGCGCGCCTGATTTGCCGTTTCGTCAGCGCGCACCAGATAAATCGCCATGATCGACAGGAAGACGCCGACGGCGGCCAGCGCAATTGGCGCGCCAATATAGCGCAGTTGCATCTCCATCGCCGTTACCCCGCCGAGAAAGCTGGCCCCGGCCGTCGCCACCGCCGCCACGCCCAGCGCCGAGGTCGCGAGAATCGAGCCGGCGTACGATTCATACAGGTCGGCGCCCATCCCCGCTACGTCGCCCACATTATCGCCCACGTTATCGGCAATCGTCGCCGGGTTGCGCGGGTCGTCTTCGGGAATACCAGCCTCCACCTTGCCCACGAGGTCGGCGCCGACGTCCGCAGCCTTGGTGTAAATGCCGCCGCCGACACGCGCAAACAGCGCCTGCGTCGAGGCGCCCATACCGAAGCTGAGCATCGTCGCCGTGATGATCGGCAGCGGGTTAGCCGCCGCGGCGATGAAGCTGTTCGGTAGCAGGGCCGGGAAGAGGTAGTAGAGAATGAGGAACCAGACAGTGATGTCCAGCAGGGCAAAGCCGACGACGACAAACCCCATCACTGCGCCGGCGCGGAGCGCGATCTGCAGGCCGCCATTGAGGCTGTCCTGTGCCGCATTGGCCGCCCGCGCCGAGGCATTCGTCGCCGTTTTCATGCCGAAATAGCCGCACAGAGCCGAGAAGAGACCGCCCGTCAGAAAAGCGAACGGCACAACCGGGTTCTGTAGATCGAACAGGCTCATCAGCAGAAACAGGCCGAACAGCAGGGCAAAGACGATCGCCACCACCCGATACTGCCGCGTCAGGTAAGCCGAAGCGCCGTCGCGCACCGCCTCCGCAATCTCGATCATGCGGCCGGTGCCCTCGCTATGCGCCATCACCTGGCGGTAGAAGTAGTAAGCGTAACCCAGCGCAACCAGGGCGGCGATGGGACCCAGCCACCACAGCAGGGGCAGGGCTGCGCGAGCCGGCGCGCTCTGTGCCAGTATTTGTGACTCCATAAACGTAACGGGCCTCCTCCGTATGGTCTAAGGCAAACAAAAAGCGGGAAATTACCCGCAGTTGGTGTCTAAAGATGCATTCCCGCACACGCGGGCCATGGAACGGAACGATTGTACCCAAGCGCACAAACAGTGTCAAAGCCCCACTCGGACCGCCTGCATCCTGCTCGCCCCAAAGCCCGGACTATGCCGGCCGTCCCTTTTCCCTCAAATCGTTCATCAACCCGAAAACTTTCATGCTTCGACAAACCTGTTATAATGGTTCGCGCTATGCTCTTAGTCCAGTTTGGTTTCAACTCACCCGTGTCGAGGTCCAACGCATGACTGTTCATCTCTACCTGTCACTCATCCCGGAAGCCCTCATCGCCTCCATGCTTTCGCCGGAGGAGTTCGGCAGCTACTATGCCGTCGGCATCACCAAGAAACAGCACGGCGAGGCCATCTTCGTCGAGCTGGACACAGACTTTCGCCATCCCTTCTTCCGCATCGACGAAGGACTGGAGCGCTGCGTGCCCCATCCCGATGGCCGGCCCAAGCGCTCCGTCTACATTGCTAACTACCGCGTCCTCGAGCACGTGCCGCTGGACGCCATGCGCAACCTTTATCTGGTCACCGCCTACGGCGAAAGCTTGCGACTCGAGCCGAGCACCGACTACCCCGAGAACGGCGAACCGCTCCACCTCTATCAGGAAATCGCTCCCGTCACGCCGCTCGTCGTCAGCACAGCCGCCCCCTACGACTTCTACCACTTCCTCATTCAGGACGAGACGAGCATGGTGCACCTGCCGGCCGTGGCCTTCGTCGAGCTACAGCTAGGCGAGCTGGCCCGCGACCCCGAATTCGGCGAGCTGCGCGACTTACCCTACGAAGGCATCCACCACCTGCGCGAGTGTCTGGTGGAGCTGCAAGAGAAGCAGATCCACACCAAGATGGTCAATCGAGTCGAGGCGCCGGAGTTCCCCTATCGCATGATCAAGAACGGCCTTTTCATTGGCAATGTAGAAGGACTTCTCTACTTCCCCTTACCGCCGCGGGAAAAGCTGCGCAGCGACTATTACCGCTGGTGGCGCTCGGCGAACCTGTGATATAGAGCTTACTGTCCATGATCCCCACTGAGCATACCTAGACGGTCGTGGCGGTGAGAGCCGGAGGCAGGCGTGGAACAGCGCATCGCCATCTCCTGGATAATTGACCGGCGCTCCCGGCGCCATGAGGGCAGCATCCTCCTATCTTGCTACCTTCTGCTACGGCATATGGTAATTGCAGGGTCAGACTCCGAGCGGCGGTCTGGCCTTGTTTGTTTTTAGAGAGGAGAGTAGACAAATGAATACGCTCGATTTGACCGCCGTTGAGACGCTCGCCATCTGGGGTGTACTGGGCGTGGCTCTGCTGGGCCTCGCCTATGCCTTATTCCTCAGAAGGCAGATTCTCCAGGAGGACAAGGGCACGCCAGAGATGATCGACGTGTGGGAGGCCATCCGCGAGGGCGCCGATGCCTATCTCGGCCGGCAGCTCCGTACCATCCTCCCCTTCATCGCCTTGCTGACGATTGCCCTCTTCCTCAGCGTTTACATCGTCGAGCCTAGCGCCGAGGCGGTGGAGCGCTTCGAGGGATATGGGGCCGGCACCATCCGTCTCCTGGTGGGCTTTGGCCGGGCCATTGCCTTCGTCATGGGCGCCGGTTTCTCGCTCATGGTCGGGCAGATCGGCATGCGTATGGCCGTCCAGGGCAACGTGCGCGTCGCCAACGCCGCGCGCACCAGCTTCGCCGACGCCCTGCGCATCGCCTATCGCGCCGGCACCATTACCGGTATGCTCACCGACGGCCTCGGCCTGCTCGGCGGCACCATCATCTTCATGGTCTTCGCCAAAGCGGCCCCCGACGCGCTGCTCGGCTTTGGCTTTGGCGGGACGCTGATCGCGCTCTTTATGCGCGTCGGCGGTGGCATCTACACAAAAGCCGCCGACGTGGGCGCCGACCTGGTGGGCAAGGTCGAGGAGGACTTGCCGGAAGATGACCCGCGCAACGCCGCCGTCATTGCCGACCTGGTGGGCGACAACGTCGGCGACTGTGCAGGGATGGCCGCCGACATCTTTGAGTCGTACGAAGTCACCATCGTCTCCGGCCTTATCCTCGGCCTCGCCCTGACCGCGATTACCGGCCATCTCGAATGGATCCTTTTCCCCCTCCTCGTGCGCGGTATTGGCGTCCTCGCCTCGATTGTCGGCACCTACCTCGTGCGCGGGCAGTCCGACGCCGGCGGCGATGCCATGGCTGCCATCTTCCGCGGCTTCCTCACCTCTGCCGTCATCTCCGTCTTCAGCTTCGGTCTCGTCGCCTTCTTCTACATGCGCGGCGTACCCGGCGGCTGGTGGCGCCCCTTCCTATCGGCGACCGCCGGCGTCCTTCTCGCCATCCTGATTGATCGCGTCACTGACTATTTCACCGGCAGCCATGGCAAGCCGGTCCAAGAAATCAAGGAAAGCGCCGAAGGCGGACCGGCGACGATCATCCTCTCCGGGCTGGGCGTCGGCTACGAATCGGCTGTCTGGGCCGTGGTCGTCATTGCCGCCACCATCGGCGCCGCCATTCTCATCTACGCCACCATGCCCGTGGAAGCCTTCGTCGTCGCCGGCAGCGTCGTCTCCGCCGAAGCCGCACGCGTCGCCTTCGTCCTCTACGGCGTGGCTATGACCGGCATCGGCATGCTCACCCTCACCGGCAACAACGTCGCCATGGACAGCTTCGGACCCATCGCCGACAACGCCAACGGCATCGGCGAGATGGCCGGCCTCGACGAACAGGCGCGCCGGATCATGGCCGACCTCGACGCCGTGGGCAACACGACCAAGGCCATTACCAAGGGCATCGCCATCGGCTCGGCTGTCATCGCCGCCGTCAGCCTCTTCGGCAGCTACATCACCGACGTCGCCAAGATCGACCCCGCCGCGCTCGCCTCGGGCATCCGCGTCAGCCAGCCCGTCGTCTTCATCGGCCTCCTCATCGGCGGCGCCCTGCCCTGGCTCTTCTCCTCGCTCGCCATCAAGGCGGTCAGCCGCGCCGCGGGCCAGATGGTCGAAGAGGTCCGGCGCCAGTTCCGCATCCCCGGCATTCTCGAAGGCACGAAGAAACCTGACTACACCCGCGCCGTGACTATCAGCACCGTCGCCGCGCAGCGCGACCTGGTCAACCTCGCAGTCATTGCCGTCGTCACGCCGATTGCTACGGGTCTGCTCCTGGGCGTCGAGGCGTTGGGCGGCTTCCAGGCAGGGATTATCGTCTCCGGCATGTTGCTCGCTGTCTTCATGGCCAACACCGGCGGTGCCTGGGATAACGCCAAGAAGTTAATTGAAGATGAGCCAGTGAACGTCGCCGCGAACACCGGCAAGGGCAGCGAGCGTCACAAAGCAAGTATCGTCGGCGATACCGTCGGCGACCCGCTCAAAGACACCGCCGGCCCCGCCCTGAACCCGATGATCAAGGTCGTCAACCTCGTCAGCCTCATCCTCGCGCCGATCATCGTGCAGTACAAGGATTTCACCTGGACCACCGGCCTGGTGATCGCCCTCCTACTCGCCCTCCTCTGGTGGGCGATCGTGCGCTCCAAGCGCGAGGCGTCCCCGCTGCCGGAAGCGTCGTTGGCGACAGCGCCCGCCGATTAGCTCAAGGCGCTTACCCATAACCAAAACCGCCCGCAGCCACGAAAGCTGCGGGCGGTTCTCTTCTGCCCCTTTCCAGCCGCGGGCAGGCTAACGTTCCAGCGTCGTCAGGTCGCCGACGTC
>JAVVFG010000174.1:0-8308 GCA_032260445.1 Anaerolineae bacterium
GGCATGGCGATGTTCTTCTTGGCCACTTCCGGCGCCGCGCCCGTGCCGCCGTAGCTACCGTCGAGGTGGATGATGTGCGCCCCGGCGTAGTAGCTGCCCACGGCAACCATATCCACGTCGTGCGGCGTGGAGACCTTCACCGAGACCAGCGCCTCGGGATTGACCGTCTTGATCCAGTCCACGTGCTTGCGGTGATCTTCTACCGAATAGACCGAGTGGAACGGGAACGGCGAGAAGAGGCTGACCCACGGCACGCTCTCGCGCATCTTCGCCACCGTCATCGTCGTCTTGTCGCCCAGCAGGTGCCCGCCCAGCCCCGGCTTGGCCCCCTGCGCGTACTTGAACTCGACGATCGGCGCGTACTGGATCGTCTCCTCGCGCACGCCGAACATGCCCGTCGCTACCTGGGTAATGATGTGCTCCTTATACGGCACCAGCGACGGCGGGTAGCCGCCCTCGCCGGTGCAGGTGAACGTGTTCCAGACCTGCGCCGCCATCGCCCGCGCGAGCATCACTTGCTCGCTCACCGAGCCGTAGGACATGCCACCGCCGTAGAAAGGCACGCCGATGGTGATCGCCCGCCCTTCGCCGCGGCGGTTCAGCGGGATCCCCAGCTCAATTGCCGTCGCCGCTGGCGTCCATTCCGCTTCCGGCAAGAACTGAAAGCGCAGCCGGTCGAAGCCGCCGCCGGAGCGCCCGAGGCGATATTCCAGCCCGTTCTGTGGGGGCGCACCGGTCTCCGCCATTTGCCACGTGGACAGGATCAGCTCGTCCGTCCAGCGCGCGTCGCCGAGTGCCGGCGGCTTCCCCAGTTCCAGCGTGGGCCAGATGTGGAAACCGTGGTGCAGGGCATGGATATGCTTTTCAATAGCGCCGTGATTCACGGCTGTTTCTGCCGTCTGCTCGCTCATTCGTACCCCTCGATGCCGGCGAATGCCTCGCGCTCCAGATCCCGGGCGAACATTGCCCGGCCGATCTCGCCGCGCAGCCGGCGCACCTCGCGCAGCCCCATCGCCCCCATCACTTCCAGCAGCTGGTCGCGCCACGCCGCCATCAGGTTCAGCAGCCGCTGCTGGCCCCACGCGAGCGACAGTCCCTGCGGCAGCCGCATACCCACGTCTCCCTGCGTGCAGAACTCGCCGTCAAAACGCGCCTGCAGTGCCACCAGCAGCGGCGTATCCAGCGCCACCGCGTCCAGCCCGGCGATGATCGCCTTGGGCACGTGCTCGGCAGCAATGATCCCGCCGCTGCCCAGCAGCGTCACGTCGTCGCGGTTACCGCGTGCCACAAACCCGAGATGCGCCGCGCGGATCGCGTCGAGCATGAACGTGCCGCCGTCCGTCGTCCCGTGATAATCGGCGGTTAAGTGAAAGACCTTGACGCCCGCGGCGGCAATATCCGCCAGCTGATCGCCATCGCCAAACGGCATACGCAGACTGACGAGCGTCGCCGGTAGCAGCGCGCGCACCTCGGCGAACGTCGCCGCATCCCACCCGCCGAGCTCGACCAGGCGCGGCGCAAAGGGCAGCGATTCCAGAAGCGTCGCCTCCCCCACTCCGACCAGTGGCACCAGATGCTCGCCGGCCAGCCTATCTGCCAGCAGATCCCTGACCGGCAAAATCGCCAGGCTGCCAATCTCCGCTGCCGTGCTGCTCAGGATCTGCCGCAGCACCGGGGTGCTTACCGCCGCCGGCGGCGCGTCGAACAGCACCGGCAGCGGGATCGACAGCGTCTGCGGCAGCGACCCAGCCGGCTGCCCAGCGCCGTCCAGGCAGAGGAAAGGCGGCCTGCTGCCAATATCGACGACCGTGGAGATAAACTCCCGGCCGTGAATCCCGTCACGCGTCGGGCGCACGATTTCCGACATATCCGTCCACATCCCGTCCCAGCCCTCGCCGCCGAAGCGCCCGCGATAGCCGGCCCCCTTCACCGGGATGCGCCCCGTCGCCGCCTCATAGGCCACGGCGTCGACGTAGCCCGCCGTGAAAAAACTATCGCCCAGCCGCTCTCGTTCCGGGTTGCGCCGCACCTCGACAAACTCCGGAAACTCCGTCACGCAGCGCAGGCAGCCGACGCACTTCTCCGGCCGGGGCGCGAAGCCGCCCACCGGGCCGGAGAAGACGCCATAGACACACGGCCGGCTCGTGACTACCGCCATATCGCCACGCGTCTCGATCAGCTCCCTCAACAGCAGCTTCGCCAGGCCCACTTTGCCCACCTTCACCAGAAAGCGGGTGGGCCACGGCTCGATGTCCGGCGTTTCCTCTGTCTCGATGTGGTAGCGTTGGTAGTGGCTGGGTGGTGGCTGCTGCGGGCCGGGCGCCCTATCGTGCCCGTCTGCGCCTGGTGCTCGGTCGCGGGCAGCGATACGAGCTTCGTCCAAAACAGTTTCTCGCTGCATGGCTCTCTCTCGCCAGTGGATAAGTTGGCGGCATTCTAGATGAACTGAGAAGTGTGCGCAAGCACGCGACCAGCAGCAGTTGTACAGGCACAGATCTCTGGTAAGCTTTGGTGACATCGTCCCACAGCACCGTAAACCTCCCTGAGAACACGATTTCTTGATGCCGGCAAAGTGACGCCAACATGGCTCCAAATATCCCGATCCAATTGACGCGGTTCATCGGCCGGGAGCGACAGATTGGCGATGTCAAGCGCCTGCTGGCGGGAACACGCCTTCTGACTCTGACTGGACCGGGCGGGAGTGGAAAGACACGGCTGGCGATCGAAGTCGCGCGCCAGCTTGCAGAGGCGAATGAGGAAGCCCTCTTCTGGGTCGACCTGGCCGCGATTAGCGACGCGTCTCTGCTTCCAAGAGCTGTCGGTAGGGTCCTCGGCCTGCCGGAACAGCAGGGGCGGCCGGCGACCGAGGCGCTGGTCGACTTTTTGGCCGAGCAACAGCTCCTGCTCATTGTGGATAACTGCGAGCATCTGGTTGCTGCCTGTGCCGAGCTCGTGCATTTGTTGCTGCACAGCTGCCCACACGTGCGCTTCCTGGCAACCAGCCGCGAGCCGCTCGCCGTTGCCGGGGAACGCCTGTATCCCGTGCCACCGCTCTCTGTACCACCGCCCGCCGTGATAGCAGAGCTCGGCGCTACTGGGACGACGTTCGCAGAGCTTCTGGAGCAACTGGGCGCGTATGAGGCGATTTCTCTCTTTGTGGCGCGGGCGGCAGCGGTCGTGCCGGACTTCGCCTTGACGCCAGACAATGCCAGCGCCGTTGCCACCATTTGCTCCCGCTTGGATGGCTTGCCGTTGGCCATCGAGCTAGCCTCCGCTCGTGTCAAGGTCTTGACTGCGGATCAGATTGCTGGCCGGCTCGACAACCGCTTCGCCTTCCTCCAATCCGACCGCAGGGACGCGATTGGCGGGCGACACCAGACGCTCCAGGCCGCGATTGACTGGAGTTACGATTTACTCACCCCGCCGGAACAGATGCTCTTCCGGCGACTATCAGTCTTTGCCGGCGGGTGCTCGCTGGCCACGGCTGAGGCCGTTTGCACTGGCGATGGGATAGAGGGCGAACAACTACTGGCGCTGCTCTCCTCGCTGGTCAACAAATCCCTCGTCGCGGCCGAGACGCTGCGGGCGGGCGAGGCGCGTTATACCATGCTGGAAACAATCCGGCAGTACGCGGACGAGAAGCTAGAGGATGCGGGAGAGAAGCCAGCCACCCGTGATCGCCACCTGCACTGCTTCCTGGAGCTGGTGGAGGATACAGAGCCGAAACTCAAAGGCGAATACCAGCAGTTGTGGCTGAACTGGCTGGCAGGCGAATATGACAACATTCGCGCTGCCCTGTCCTGGTCGCTGGAGAGCGATCAAACTGAACTGGGGTTGCGGATTGCGTCGGCCGTCTATCTGTTTTGGGCGGTACGCGGCTATGTGGAAGAAGGGTCGGCCTGGCTGGAACGGCACCTGGCCGCTGCGGATGAAGGTGGCTCACCCACTGTCCGCGCAAATGCGTTGGCCTATGCCGCAATGTTGGCGTTTTTTAGAGGAGATGACCCAGCCCAAGGGGCTTACGGGCGCGAAGCGGCTCGTCTGGCGGAGGTCGTGGGCGAGGCCAGTAAGCCAGCGCTTTTTTGGGCGCTGCTGGCACAAGCAATCAGTGCCTCGGCCGCAGGCGATTTTCAGACTGAATTCAAACTAGGCCAGCGCATCATCCAGCTGAATCGAACGCTTGGTGACAACTACCAATTGGGCGTCGTCCTCGCTACTTACAGTACGGCCGCAATGAACCTTGGCAAGTTTGCGCAAGCCCGGGCAATGCTCGAGGAAGCGTTACCTTTGCTTCAAAAAACGAGAGACACCCACCGCACCGGCATGGCGCTCAATTTTACCGGTGACCTGGAACGCTGTGAGCAAAACTATTCTCGGGCGCAGGAATATTATGAAGAGAGTATCGTCACGCTTGGCAAGGTCAACGCAGGACGGGACCTGGCCTCGGTCAAGCAGAATCTGGGGCATACCAGCCTCCATCTCGGCGATGTCGAACGGGCATACACTCTCTTCAGTCAGAGTATGGCAACGCATCAGGAGCAACAGAACGAGCCGGGCATGGCAGAGTGCCTCCTTGGCTTTGGGGCGCTGGCGATATTAAGTGGCCGGCCGGCTGCCGGCGCGCGCTTATTGGCAGCGGCTGAGGCGATCGGTGGCGAGAAGCTGACCTCCGCCTGGCCAGCGACAAAAATGGAGTATGAACATTACCTCGCGCTCGCCGAGAGCAAATTAACCGCGCAAGAATTTCAGGCGGAACTGATGCTCGGGCGTGCTTTATCCTTTGAAGATGCGGTGACTTACGCCAAAGACGTTGCGCGCATGGCAAAATCAGCGCAGGAAACGGCACAGCAAGTAGAAGAATTGACGCCGCGCGAGCGCGAAGTGGCAACCCTGATCGCCCAGGCCAAAGCGAACGGGGACATTGCCGCAGAACTGGTACTCAGCAAGCGCACCATTGAAACGCATATCGCCAATATTCGTTCCAAGTTGGGCTTCACGGAACGCGCCGAAATTGTGCGCTGGGCCATTGCCTCGGGTCTGGTAGATGTGGGCCAGCCAGACATGCGAAGATAGACGTGCGGCCGTCATCACCCACCATCAAGGGTCTGCCAAACATCAGATTGTGGCCCACCTGGAGGCAGACTAAGTGTGAATATCCGTGCCTGCACGGAGGACACTCGATCTCGACTTTGCTACCATGTCAATGTTCTTCGTACCGGTCAGAATAGAGATTGAGTTTCCAAAGGAGCGCTCAAATGGCAGCACAAAACAAGGCAATCGTCCGTCGTTTCTTTGAGGCATTCGCAGTAAATGACCAAGAAACGTTGAGAGAGCTATTTTCTCCCGGGCACACGTTCCATCACCCGAGCGGCCCTGTGAACCGGGAAAGGCATCTACAAGGAATCAGCTCGCTTGGCGCGGCCTTCAGCAATATTCGTGTGACCATCCATGACCAAATTGCCGAAGGAGACACTGTGGCAACGCGCCTTACGTGGCGAGCCGTTCACAGTGGAAACTTTCAAGGAGTTCCACCAACCGGTAAAGAGATTGAGGTTAGCGCGATTTCTATTGAGCGCATCAGCAATGGCAAAATCGTGGAACGCTGGTTCAACCAGGATGAGCTAGGTATGCTGCAGCAGCTTGGTCTTGTTCCACCGCCGTAGCCTCGCGCTCACAAAAACGTTGCGAGTACCCGGCGCCGAACTCAGCGAAAGGGCACTGATCGCCGATGGTACAGGTGGGCGCCCGGTTGCGCTTCCGATTTTTCTACTATAATGCCTGATATGACCGGATGCGGCAGATGGCCATCCCGCCTTTTGCCCACCGAGAAGAGACATCAGGCATGAGCAGCAATCTCCCCATCCAACTGACGCGGTTCATCGGCCGTGAGCAGGAAATAGGATACGTCAGGCAGCAACTGGCGCAAACCCGCCTCCTCACCCTGACCGGTCCGGGCGGCTGCGGCAAGACGCGGTTGGCGGCTGCGGTTGCCGCCCAGGTGCTGGATGCGTACCAAGATGGCGTCGTCTGGGTTGATTTAGCCTCGGTAACGGATGCATCCCTGGTGGCGCAGACCGTAGCGAAGGCGTTAGGGGTGGTCGAGCAAACAGGTCGCTCGATGAGCGCGGTGCTGGCAGATTTTCTGGTTGAACGCCATCTCCTTCTCCTGTTAGACAATTGTGAACATCTCATTGCCGCTTGCGCCCGGCTGGTGAGCGGTTTGTTGTCAGCCTGCCCAGATCTGCAGGTGTTGGCGACCAGCCGCGAACCCCTGGCACTCGCCGGAGAGCACGTCTATCCAGTGCCTGCACTCTCCGTGCCGTCTGCCAACCTGCTTACTGAGAACGCGATGACGCCTGATGTCCTCGAAGCCCTGTCCCGCTACGAAGCGGTGACGCTCTTTTTAGACCGGGCCAGGGCGATTGTGCCGGGCTTCATCCTGACAGCGGAGAATGCGCGAGCAGTGGCCGACATCTGTATCAGGCTGGACGGCATGCCGCTGGCGCTTGAACTGGCGGCAGCGCGAGCCAATGTGTTAACGGCCGGGCAGATCGCCGCGCGCCTTGGCGACCGCTTCACCTTCCTCAAATCCGACCGCAGGGACGCGATTGGCGGGCGACTCCAGACGCTCCAGGCCGCGATTGACTGGAGTTACGATTTACTCACCCCGCCGGAACAGATGCTCTTCCGGCGACTATCAGTCTTCGCCGGCGGGTGCTCGCTGGCCACGGCTGAAGCCGTTTGCACTGGCGATGGGATAGAGGGCGAACAACTGCTGGCGCTGCTCTCCTCGCTGGTCAACAAGTCCCTCGTCGCGGCCGAGACGCTGCGGGCGGGCGAGGCGCGCTATACCATGCTGGAAACCATCCGGCAGTACGCGGAGGAGAAGCTAGAGGGGCCAGGGGAGAAGCCGGCCATTCGTGACCGCCATCTGCACTGCTTCCTGGAGCTTGTAGAGGAGACGGAGCCGAAACTACAGGGAGAGTTCCAGCAGCTTTGGCTGAACTGGTTGGAAGGTGAAGTTGGCAACATCCGCGCCGCTCTCTCCTGGGCGCTGCAAAACGGGCGCATTGAAGCTGGCCTGCGCATCGCCACTGCCCTCTACCAGTTCTGGACGATACGCGCTTATCGCGAAGAGGGGCTGCGCTGGTTTGAGCGTCTCCTTGCCCAGGCCGGCGACGACATCTCTCCAGTCGTCCGTCTGAACGCGCTTTCCTTCGCCTCGCTCCTAGCCAGCTTCCACGGCCATACTGCCCTGCAAAGGGAGTATGCCGATGAGGCTGTCACCCTCGGCGAGACGGCCGGGCGAGAAGACAAGCAAGCGCTCGTCACCGCCCTCGGCGCTCAGGCCTTTGCCGCCCGGAAAGCAGGTGATGCTGCCACCGCGTTCAGCCTTGCCCGGCGCGCTATCGAGTTGGTTCGCGAGTTGGATGACCCCTATCAGCTGGGTCTGACCCTCACCATTTACAGCTTTCTGGCAATGTCGCTGGGAGAGTACGATCAGGCGCATGCCATGCTCGACGAAGGGCTGCCACTACTGCGGGCAGCTGGGAGCCCGTACCGGATTGCTATGGCCCTCAACTTCAAAGGCGATCTGGCCCGCTGTGAACAGGACTACGCCACAGCGGTAGCGGCTTACGATGAAAGCATCGCCCTGCTGCGCGACGTCGAGGCCGACCGTGACCTTGCGTCTGCCCTGCATAATCAGGGCCACGCGTGCCTCCATCTCGGCGAGGTCGGGAGGGCGCGCGCGCTTTTCAACGAGAGCATGGCCATCCAGCAAAAGCAACAAAACACGATGGGTATGGCAGAATGTCTCCTCGGCTTTGCCGCCCTGGCTATCAGCGATCAGGTGCCGCGGGCCGGAGCGCGTTTGCTCGCCGCTGCAGAGGCTATCGGCGGGAGCCAGGTTACGTCTGAGTGGGCGGCGACGCGCCTGGCCTATGAACATTATCTGCAACGCGCCCGCGCCACTCTCGGAGAAGCAACCTTCCTGGAGGAACAAGCAGTTGGCGAGGGCCTGTCGCTTGAAGCGGCTGTGGCTTTCGCTCTGGAGACGGCCGCTAAAGGCGCCGCTGCAACCGCTGCCAGGAGCAAGCTCGACGAGCTGACGCCGCGCCAGCGCGAAGTTGCCATCCTGGTGGCCAAGGCCAAATCAAACGACGAAATAGCGCAGCAGTTGGTCGTGAGCAAGCGCACGGTGGAGACGCATGTCTCCCACATCCTCAGCAAGCTTGGGTTCGGGAGCCGCGCCCAAATCGTCCGTTGGGCGATTGAATCCGGATTGGTGGAATCAAGCGAATAAGGC
>JAVVFG010000175.1:0-8235 GCA_032260445.1 Anaerolineae bacterium
GCGCGCTGGCGGATCGGTGCATCAGTTCGGCGGCGGGGCGGGCGGTGCAGATGAATGCGGGCGCGCGGGTGGCGCGCGGCGATTGCCTGGTGTTCCTGCACGCCGATACGCGCCTGCCGCGGGGCGCCTTTCGCCTCCTCAGCGCCGAGCTGGCCCGGCCCGATGTCGCCGCTGGCACCTTCCGCCTCAGTTTCGACCAGCGCCACTGGCTCTTCAGCCTCTACGCCTACTTCTCGCGCTTTGATTCGGTGTTCACAACGTTCGGCGACCAGTGCATTGTCATCCGCCGGGACCTGTTCCTGCATCTGGGCGGCTTCCCCGACTGGCCCCTGTTCGAAGATGTCGCCTTGTTGCAGCGCGCGCGGCGCGAGACGCGGCTGCGCTCCTTTCCGGCCGCCGTCGTCACCTCCGCGCGGCGCTTCCAGCGCGGCGGCGTTATCGGCCAGTCGCTGCACAATGGCTGGCTCGTGTTACAGTATCTGCTCGGCGCATCACCTGCCGATTTGGCTGTGAAATATGAACGATATGCAGATCACAAGCGTTGAGAGCGCCGTTATCATCCTGGCGCGCACCCCCCAGCGCGGGCAGGTCAAAACGCGCCTCGCCGCCACGCTGGGCGCTGAGGCGGCGGCCGAATCCTACCGGCTGATTGCCGAGCAGCTCTTCGCCGAATGCGCGCGTCTCGATCCTGCCATCGCCCGCTATCTCTTCTACGCCGGCCGGGATGAGCGTGCAATCCGCGCCTGGGCCGGCGCCGGCTTCCGCTATGTACCCCAGCGCTCCGGCGACTTTGGCCAACGGATGATGGCCGCCTTTGAGACCGTCTTTGCCGCAGGCGCCCGCAAGGCCGTCATCGCCGGGAGCGATGTGCCCGACTTGTCGGCGGAGGTCATCGCCGAGGCCCTCCACCTGCTCGACCGCTACCCGGCGGTCATCGGCCCTGACCACGGCGGCGGTTACTACCTGCTCGGCCTGCGCATGGTCTACCCTGACCTCTTCCTGCGCAACCTGGCCTGGGGCACCCATTTGGTTTACGGGCACACGCTGGAAATCATGCAAGGGCTTGGCCTGACCCCGGCTTTCCTGCCGCGCCTCGTCGACGTCGACGTCGAGGGCGACCTGTGGCGCTGGCTTCAGGACCGCACCACGAGTCACCCACTCGTCGCCTATGTGCGCCAGCTTCAGCGCAACCCTCCTGGAGACTAGGTGATGCTGCTCGACCTGACCGCGCGCGGGCTGTACTGCGATGCCGGCGGCTTCTACATTGACCCCTGGCAGCCGGTCGAGCGCGCCGTTCTGACGCACGCTCATGGCGACCACGCCCGTCGCGGCAGCGCGCGCTATCTCGTCGCTGCCGAGGGTGCGGCCATCATGCGTCATCGGCTTGGCCCAGAGGCTCAGCTGCGCACCCTGGCCTATGGCGAGCGCCTGACGGTCAACGGGGTGCGCGTGTCGCTACACCCCGCCGGCCATATCCTCGGCTCGGCGCAGGTACGCGTTGAATACGAAGACGAGGTCTGGGTTGTTTCCGGCGATTACAAACGTCAGCCTGACCCCACCTGCACCCCATTTAGCGTAGTTCCTTGCCACACCTTCATCACCGAAGCGACGTTTGGCCTGCCCATCTACCGCTGGCCACCACAGGAAGCCGTCCTGGCGGAGGTCAATGATTGGTGGCGTGGTAACCAGGCGCAGGGAAAGGCGAGCGTCCTCTTTGCCTACGCCCTCGGTAAGGCACAGCGCATCCTTGCCGGTGTCGACAGCATGATTGGCCCGATTTTCGTGCACGGCGCCGTCCACAACCTCAACCAGCATTACGTCGCCAGCGGCGTCGCCTTACCCGAAGCGCGCTACGCAGGCGACGCGCCCGAGGACACGGCCTGGCACGAAGCGCTGATCATCGCGCCCACTTCCGCCCAGAACTCGCCCTGGTTGCGCCGCTTCGCTCCCTATTCCACCGCCTTCGCCTCGGGCTGGATGCGCGTGCGCGGCCAGCGGCGGCGCCGTTCAGTCGACCGCGGTTTCGTCATCTCCGACCACGTCGATTGGCCCGGCATCATGCAGACTGTCGCTGAGACCGGTGCCCATCGTGTCTTCGTAACGCACGGCTACACCCCGCCCGTCGTGCGCTGGCTGCGCGAGCAGGGGCTCGAAGCATTTGCGCTGGAGACGCCTTACCGCGGCGAAGACGCTGCTGAAGATGAGGAGCCTACCTAGACGCAGATAAGGCTCTCCACATCGCAGAGCCCTCTCTTGTGGCTTGTGGCGGGCCGCCGGCCGCCGGCCCGGTTAGCTGGTCGGAAGGGTCCCAGACATCTCCACGAACCGCTCTACCAGCTCGATGCTCTCCCATACCGCACTGGGCAGCCCTTCTGTTCCTTCGACCGTACGTATCGTGTTGCTCTGCGTGCCAGAAGTCGCCGTCAACATGTAATTGAAGCGGTCGCAGCACGGGTCGGCCGGCATTTGGTCCTCTTCTAGCTCGAAGAAGCCGGCGTCTTCCAGGTCCGCGAGCAGCTCCTCAACGGCCGCGGTATCGGTGATGACTGCTGCTGCCACCGTGCCCACGCCAGAACCGTCGCTTTCCTTCTCGACCACGCCGTCGCGGTAAACGCGGTACGTCACGGTTTCCCCAGCGAAGCCGCCACTCTGCTCAAAAATCACTACCGCCTCGCCAAACGGCCTGGCTCCGGCGTCGCCTCGGAGCGGCAGGTTGCTGATGCGCACGCTGTCTCCGGTCCGGTCGGTATGCGCTTCATACTGCTTCCCGTCTGCGGCGAGGATCACGAGCCAGCCGGGCGTGATGACCTGCAGACAGCTCTCAGCCGGCCCGCCCAGCCCCAGGCAGGAATCGGTCCACTGCTCTTGCGTAAAACGGACCACTTCCACCGCTTCAATACCGGTACCCAGCTCAGCGGCCAGCTCCTCGCGTGCACGGACCGCGGCGGCCGGTAGCTCGCCGCCTGCATCGGTCATCTGCTGGAAGCGTACCGTGTTGCCTGTCGCATCCGTGCGCGCTTCATAGAGGCCTGTTTCCCCGGGCACCCGCAGGATCACCTGCCAGCCGGGCACAATCGCCATCGTGCACATCTCGTCCGGCTCTGCCAACCCCAGACAGCCGTCCGGCCACTCCATTTCACTGGCCGACACCACCTCTATTGTGTCCGGGTCAACCCCGAGACGGTCGCCGAGCCGCTCGCGTGCTGCCTCGACGGCTGGGTTCGCTTCGACGACCGGTTCCGGCGCCGGCGTTGCCTCGTCCGTATCACCGGTCTCCGTCGTCGGCGTCGGGCGCGGCTCAACCGCCGCTGTCGGCTCCAGCGCACCACCCGGTTCCGCTTCCGCCTGGCTGCACGCCGCGAGTGCGGCCAATACCACAATCATCAGTAATGCGCTGATCAGTCGTCGCATTGTCAACTCCTTCTCCAATTCACTTCATGCATTAAGTTGCCGGCCCGCAGTCCGGGCCTGCACTCTATGGACGCCGTCTAGTGGTGAAAGGTTCCGCACCCATCGCGCACATCCCCGGCGAACATAGGCCAGCGAGCGCGCGGTTAACGCGATTCTCATGGACAGCGAACACGATCATGGTAGGCTACCCCATGTAAGAAGGAGGTAAATTGCGCGAATTCGCCGCCCTCTATGGCGCGCTCGACTCGACTACCAGCACGAATGAGAAAATCGGCGCGATGGAGCGCTACTTTGAGGACGCGCCGCCGGCCGACGCCGCCTGGGCGGTCTATTTCCTCAGCGGGCGCCGGCCCAAACGCCTCATTCAGGCACAGCTCCTCCGCCTTTGGGCCGCCGAGATAGCTGGCATCCCTCTCTGGCTCTTGGAAGAATCCTACGGCGCCGTTGGCGATTCGGCCGAGGCGGCCGTGCTCCTCCTGCCGCCAGCCACAGCCGCCAGCGACCGCAGTCTCCGTTACTGGGTCGAAGAGCGCATCCTCCCCTTGCGCGACCAGGACGAGGACGAGCAGCGGCAGGCCATCCTTCAGGCCTGGCAAGAGCTTAGCGATGAGCAGCGCTTTGTCTTCAGTAAGCTGATCACCGGCGCCTTCCGCGTCGGCGTCTCTCAGCGCCTCCTGACGCGTGCGCTTGCGGCCTATAGCGGCGTCGACGCTGCTGTCATTGCCCACCGCCTGATGGGCCACTGGCAGCCAACAGCGCAGTTCTTCGCATCGCTCGTCGCGAGAGACACAGGTGACGCCGACATCAGTCGCCCTTATCCCTTCTTCCTCGCCTACCCGCTAGAAGACGGACCTGAGAGCCTCGGCGACATTGGCGACTGGCAGGTAGAGTGGAAATGGGACGGCATTCGCGCCCAGCTTATCCGTCGCCATGGCGAAACCTTCCTCTGGTCGCGCGGCGAGGAACTCGTCACGCCCCGCTATCCGGAAATCGCCTCGGCGGCCGACGCGCTGCCCGACGGAACCGTGCTCGACGGCGAGATCCTTGCCTGGCGCGACGACCAGGTATTACCGTTCGCATTCCTGCAGCGGCGCATCGGCCGCAAGACGGTCGGGAAGAAGCTGCTCGGCGAAGTCCCGGTTGTTCTCCTGCTGTACGATCTACTGGAGTGGGACGGCGAGGACATCCGCGCCTGGCCCCTGGCTCGCCGCCGCGCCCAGCTCGCCGGGCTGGTCTCTACCAGCGGTGACCCGCGACTACCCGTAAGTGCGCTTGTCAGCGCCGCTTCCTGGCAGGAGCTGGCCGAACGGCACGACGAATGCCGCGATCGCCTCGTCGAGGGCTTTATGCTCAAGCGTCTCAGCTCCCCTTACCGCGTTGGTCGCAAACGCGGCGACTGGTGGAAGTGGAAGGTCGATCCGTACACGATAGATGCCGTGCTCATCTACGCCCAAAAGGGCAGCGGGCGCCGCGCCAACCTCTACACCGACTATACCTTTGCCGTCTGGCATGAGGATGAACTGGTACCCTTTGCTAAGGCTTATTCCGGCCTTACCGATGCCGAAATTCGCGCTGTCGACCGTTTCGTGCGCGGTAATACCAGGGAGCGTTTCGGCCCGGTGCGCAGTGTGAAACCGGCGCTCGTCTTCGAGCTTGCCTTTGAGAACATCCAGCGCTCCAACCGCCATAAGTCGGGCATTGCCGTCCGTTTCCCGCGCATCGTCCGCTGGCGCCACGACAGGGAAATTGACGACGCGGACCATCTCGAGACGATCCAGTCGCTGCTGCCACCCGTACCAGGTGATGCCTGACGTCTTGCCCCCGTTGGAGCAGGTCGAGCGCTGGTTCGCCGAGCAGGAGTGGGAGCCTTTTGCCTTCCAGCGCGAGGTGTGGCAGCTCTACCACGGCGGCGCCAGCGGCCTGATTCACGCCCCAACCGGCACCGGCAAAACGTACGCCGCGTGGCTTGGCCCGCTGATGGCCTGGATGGCCCAGCAAGAGCCGGCGAACACGACCCTGGCAGAGCCGCTGCCTCTCCTCGTGCTCTGGCTCACGCCGATGCGCGCCCTGGCGACAGACACAACCCAAGCGCTGCGACGCCCACTTGCCGCCCTCGGCATTCCCTGGAGCGTCGAGCGGCGCACCGGCGACACAAGCAGCTATCAGAAACAACGACAGCTCGCCCGCCCGCCCACGGCCCTCGTCACCACCCCTGAGAGCCTCTCGATTCTCCTCTCGCAGCGCGACGCGAAAGAGCTATTCCGCCACCTACAGGCCGTCGTCGTCGACGAGTGGCACGAGCTGCTCGGCAACAAGCGTGGCGTGCAGGCCGAGCTTGGCTTGTCCCGCCTGCGCCGCTGGCGGCCTGAACTGCGCACCTGGGGCCTTTCCGCCACACTCGGTAACCTGGACGAAGCGCTCGCCGCACTCTTGGGCGTAGACGATGAGGGGAAGCCCCGGGCGGGCTATCTTGTGCGCGGCGTCATCCCCAAAGAGGTCGTCATCGATTCGCTCATCCCCGAGCAGGTCGAGCGCTTCCCCTGGGCCGGGCACATGGGCCTCAGAATGCTGCCCCAGGTCATTTCCGCCGTCGAGGGAGCGCGCTCAACCCTGATTTTCACCAATACCCGCAACCAGACAGAGACCTGGTTCCAGGCCATTCTCGATGCACGCCCCGACTGGGCCGGCGAGATTGCCCTGCACCACGGCTCGCTCGCCGCCGAGACCCGCCGCTTTGTCGAAGACGGCCTGCGCGGCGGCACCCTGCGCTGCGTCGTTGCCACCTCCAGCCTCGACCTCGGCGTCGACTTCTCGCCCGTGGACCGTGTCCTCCAGGTCGGCAGCCCCAAGGGAGTTGCCCGCCTCCTGCAGCGCGCCGGGCGCAGCGGCCACCAGCCCGGCGTTGTCAGCCGTGTCACCTGCGTGCCCACCCACGCGTTGGAGCTGGTGGAAGTCGCAGCCGTGCGCAGCGCCGTGCGCGGGGAGCAGCTCGAAGGGCGCGAGCCACTCGACCGGCCGCTCGACGTCCTCGTGCAGCACGTGGTGACGGTAGCCATGGGCGGCGGCTTCCGCAGCGAATCGTTGCTGCGCGAGGTGCGCCGCGCCTATGCCTACCGCCACCTCACTGAGCAGGAGTGGAAATGGGTGCTCGCCTTTCTCGGCAGCGGCGGTGCTGCGCTCCAGGCCTATCCCGACTATCGCCGTGTCGTACCGCGCGACGGCACCTACCTGGTTGCCAATCGCCATGTCGCCCGGCGCCACCGCATGTCCATCGGCACGATTACCAGCGACCCGCTCATCCAGGTCAAGTATTTGCGCGGCAAGACGCTGGGAAATATCAACGAGTCGTTTATCAGCCGCCTCTCGCCCGGCGACAAGTTCGTTTTCGCCGGCCGCGTCCTGGAGCTAGTGCGTATTCGCGACATGACTGCCTACGTGCGCCGGGGCAGAGGGCGGGAAGGGGCTATCCCCCGCTGGACGGGCACGACCTTGCCCCTCTCCGCCGAACTGGCCTCGGCCGTGCGCCAGAAGCTGGACGATGCCCACCACGGTGTCTTTGACGATCCCGAGATGTGGGCGGTGCGCCCAATCCTTTCCCTGCAGCAGAAATGGTCGCGTATTCCCGAAGCAGACGAGGTGCTCATCGAGCGCGTCAAGACCCGCGACGGGCACCACATCTTTATCTACCCTTTCGCCGGCAAGCTGGTCCACCAGGGGCTCGCCGCACTCTTTGCCTACCGCATCTCCTTGCTGCAGCCGATCACCTTCACGCTGACGGCAAACGACTACGGGCTGGAGCTGTTAGCCGCCGAGCCCGCCCCCCTCGATGCCGCGCTGGCAGAACACGGTGATATCGCCCCGCTGCTCTCGCCGTCTCGGCTGCTCGAAGATATCCCCGCCAGCCTCAACGCCAGCGAGATGGCACGCCGCCAGTTCCGCGAAATCGCTCGTGTGGCCGGCCTCGTCTTCCAGGGCTTTCCCGGCCAGAAGCGTAGCGCCAAACAACTGCAGGCGTCGAGCAGCCTCTTCTATGACGTCTTCAGCCAGTACGACGCAGATAACCTGCTCCTGTTGCAGGCTCACCGGGAAGTACTGGAACGGCAGCTTGAACAGAGCCGGCTCAGCCACACCCTGGCACGCCTCGCGCAGAGCCGCGTCGTACAGGTGTTTCCTCCGCGGCCGACGCCCCTCAGCTTTCCCTTGTTCGTCAGCCGCATGCAGGCTACACTGAGCTCCGAAAAGCTCGCCGATCGTATCCGGCGCATGACCGAAGGTCTGGAGAAATGGGCCGGCCACGATGAACCCTGAGCCGGTGCAGGATGCCAGGAGCTGATTCTGAGTAAGCAGCTGGAGTTGGAAGTCGCAGGAGAGCGGCTCGCCGTTCTCGGCGAGAGAGCGCTCTATTGGCCGGCGCGCGAGACACTGCTCATCGCCGACCCCCACTTCGGCAAAGCCGCCAGCTTCCGTGCCAACGGCATCCCCGTGCCTGACGGCACCACCGGTGGCACCCTCGCCCGCCTCACCAGCGTCCTGGCGCAAACCGCTGCCCGGCGCCTCATTTGCCTTGGCGACCTCCTGCATGCGCGCGCTGGCCGCTCCGAGCAGACCCTAGCCACCATCACTGCTTGGCGCGAGCAGCACCCTGACCTCGACTGGCTCCTCGTGCGTGGCAACCACGACCGCCACGCCGGTGACCCGCCCGCGGCCTGGCGCGTGCGCTGCGTCGACCAACCCTGTCGGCAGCGGCCCTTTGTCCTCCGCCACGAGCCCGCGCTCTCGGACGACGGTTATGTCCTCGCCGGCCACGTTCATCCTGCCGCCCGC
>JAVVFG010000176.1:0-8185 GCA_032260445.1 Anaerolineae bacterium
GCTGAATACGCGCGGCGACATCGTCACGGCAGGCAGCTCGACGGTATTTCCGCTGGCGGAGCGGATGGCGGCGCGCTTCGAGAATGAAGGCTACAGCGGGATCATCACCATCGACAGCATCGGCAGCGGCGCCGGCCTCGAGCGCTTTTGCGTCGCCGGCGAAACGGACATCGCCAACGCCAGCCGGCCGATCAAAGAAAGCGAGGTCGAAAGCTGCCGGGCGATTGGACGTGAGCCAATCGAGTTTCGCGTGGGGACCGATGCGCTGGCCGTGGTCGTCAGCGCTGAAAATGACTTTGTGGACAATCTCACGCTGGAAGAGCTCGCGCTTCTCTTCTCCACGGCGACCAACTGGAGTGACGTGCGCGCTGAGTGGCCGGAGCAGACGATCCTGCGTTACATTCCGGGCACGGACAGCGGCACCTTTGATTACTTCGTCGAAGCGGTATTCGACGAGAATACGGCGCCGATCCTGGGTGCCGCCAACCTGCAGATGAGCGAAGACGACAACGTGCTGGTGCAGGGCGTACAGGGCAGCCCCTACTCGATCGCCTTCTTCGGCTATGCCTACTATGTAGAGAATCAGAGTATCCTCAAAATCCTAAGCATCGAGGGTGTCGAGCCAAGCGCCGAGAACGTCGAGAATGGGAGCTACGCGCTGGCGCGACCGCTGTTCATCTACTCGACCGCCGACATTATGCAGAGCAAACCCCAGGTAGCGGACTTCATCAACTTCTTCCTCACCTACGTTGACGAGGAAGTCGTTGACGTTGGCTACTTCCCGGCGAGCACCTCGGCGCTGAATGCGGCGCGACAGGCATACCTGGAGGCGCTGGGGCAGCAGTAAGGGCGAAACGAACGCGCCCAAGGCGCGGTAGCGGCGGTCAACTATGCGACCAGCCGGCTAAGGGAAACGAGAGGAGAGGCAGCAGTGGTCTCTCCTCTTGCCGCGTCTGTGATCTGTTCGCGAATGGACGGTTGCCGTACAATTAGATGGGGACGAGGCAACGAGAGGAGGACGTATGGCAGAAGGCAGCGAGGTGATGAGCCGCCAGCGAGAAGCCGTGACGCGCAGCAGCGACGAGGTTGCCCCTATGCTGACGCGGAAGCCAAGAGTTAAAGAGTCGATCATCCAGGGAATCCTGTTTCTATGTGGCGCTATCTCGATCCTGACGACGCTGGGGATCGTCTACGAGCTGGGTAAAGAGTCGTGGCTATTCTTCGGCAGCCCCGAGGTCGATCTGGTGGAGTTCTTCACGACGACGCGGTGGCAGCCGCAGTTGTTGCAGTTTGGCATCTGGCCGCTAGTCACGGCGACGCTGCTGACGAGCACGATTGCGATGGTCGTCGCCCTGCCATTAGGGTTAGCCACGGCGATCTACCTGAGCGAATATGCCTCGGAGCGAGCCCGCAACACCCTGAAGCCAATCCTGGAAGTGCTGGCGGGCATCCCGACGGTTGTCTATGGCTATTTTGCCCTGACGTTCATGACACCACTGCTGCGGGCGATCTTCGGCGAGGGCACGGTGCAGATCTTTAACACGGGATCAGCGGGCATCGTCGTGGGCATCCTGATCATCCCGCTGGTATCGTCGATGAGTGAAGACGCGCTGCATGCCGTGCCCAATTCGCTACGGCAGGCAGCGCTGGCAGTCGGGGCCACCAAATTTGAGACGGCGCTGCGCGTGGTGGTGCCGGCCGCCTTCTCGGGCATTGCCGCTGCGTTCGTCGTGGCCATTTCGCGCGCTGTGGGCGAAACGATGATCGTGGCGATCGCCGCTGGCGCGGGCCCGGCATTCACGCTCAACCCGTTCGAAGCGGCGGAGACGATGACCGGCCATATTGTGCGCATCAGCGGCGGAGATTTGAGCTATGACTCGATCGACTACAACAGCATCTTCGCCATCGGCCTCCTATTGTTCTTCATGACGCTGCTCCTCAATATCGTCAGCCAGCGGGTTGTCGCCCGCTTCCGGGAAGTCTATGAATAGGCAAGGGACGATTATCTACCCCGAAGGGGAGGAACTACAGGCGCAGATCGAGGCGCGCCATCGCAAAGGGCTGGCGTGGCGGCTGATCTTTGCTGGCGCGACGATGGTGGGGATCATTACCCTCGTGGCGCTGCTGTATAACATTATCAACCAGACGTTTGGCTTTGCTGCGGTTGAGAACCGGGTCGATCCGGCCGGCCTCGCTCGTGATTACGAGACCAGGACGATGCTGCAGGGGGCGGTCCTCAGCAGCGAAGACGATACACGCCTGGCAGAGGCGGTGGCCGGTGACCCGGCCGGCGTGTCCTTCTTCGGCTACAGTCATTACCAGGCAAATGCGGACCAGCTGCGGGCGGTGGCCGTCGACGAGCTGCTGCCCGGTGAAGCGGGGTACGCGCTGGAACGACCGCTCTTCCTCTACACGGCAGCGGAGATTGCCATGGGCAGGCCTGAGGTGGCCGCGTTCATCCACTATTATCTGGCGCACGCGGACGCCGTCTTAGCGGAGACCGGCTACTTCGCGGCGGACGAGGCAGCGGTGGCGGCGACGCGCCAGGCGTGGTTGAACACGTTAGGGCTGGACGCGCTGCCGGCGGTCGATGCGGCGGACTACAGCGGAACGATCAGCATCGTGGGCAGCTCGACGATGCAGCCGCTGACGCGGCGTATTGCGGAGATGTTCATTGACGACGGGTTCCGCGGGGCGATCCGCTTACAGAGCAACGGCAGCGATGCCGGCTTTACGCAGCTGTGTCGCCCAGGCGGCGCGGATATTAGCCAGGCGAGCCGGGCGATGACGGCGGCGGAGGTAAGCGAGTGCCGGGACAACCGGCTGCAGCCGCGCGTCTTGCGCGTTGCCCATGACGCGCTCACCGTGGTCACGAGTAGCGAGAACAGGTTTATCGAGGCAGTCAGCCTGGAGCAGCTAGGCGCCCTGTTCACCGCGGCGGAGCGCTGGTCAGACCTCGACGAGAGCTGGCCGAGCAGCGCGATCCAGCGCTACGTGCCCGGTCCGGGCAGTGGCACACTCGACTATTTCGCCGATACGGTGTTGGGCGAAGCGCTCGCCGATCTACCGCATGATGCTCTGGTAGGCATCCTGCGTACGCACATCTCACGCGGGCTCGGGCGGCGCCTGGAGCGCGAACAGCGCTTCTACGAGAATGTGCTCGTGTTTGACACGGTGGAGAGCTACGAAGCGGCGTGTGCCGTGAGCGGCGCGCCGGCGGGTTGTACGGCCCCAGCACGCAGCCAGGAGAACGTCTATGACCTGGTGGTGCAATGGGTGGTGCAGCCAAATGTGGTGCAGACATGGTCATTCGTCGATTCACTCTTCAGGCGGAGCGAGATCGCAGCGACGGCACGGGCAGAATACCCGAACGCCGAACTGCAGTTCCGCACCTGGCTCACCGGTGAATTTATCACCCGGCCGCAGGCAGCGGAGCCGGAAGTGGCCGGCGTGCGCACAGCGATCCTAGGCTCGCTCTGGGTGATCGCGATCACGATCGCCTTCTCGTTTCCCATCGGCGTTGGTGCGGCGATTTATCTGGAGGAGTATGCGCGGCCGAACGCGATCAATCGCTTCATCCAGACGAACATCAATAACCTGGCGGGGGTGCCGTCAATTATCTACGGGATGTTGGGTCTGGCGATTTTCGTACGGCTGCTGGTCGCGATGACCAGTGGGGCCGCCTTTGGGGCCACGGATGCGGGCACGACGGCTAACGGGCGTACGATCCTCTCCGCAGGGTTGACGTTGGGGCTGTTGATTCTGCCGATTATCATCATCAATGCCCAGGAAGCGATCCGCGCTGTGCCAAACTCACTGCGCATGGCCAGCTACGGGCTGGGCGGCACCAAGTGGCAGACGATCTGGTCGCACGTGCTGCCCAATGCGCTGCCAGGCATCCTGACAGGCACGATCCTGGCGATGTCGCGGGCGATTGGGGAGACGGCGCCGCTGGTGGTGATCGGCGCATCGACGTTCATCACAGCCGACCCGCAAAGCCCCTTCTCCAAATTCACGACCTTACCGATCCAGATTTACCAGTGGACCTCGCGCCCGCAGGCGGAGTTTCGCAATATTGCCGGGGCGGCGATTATCGTGCTGCTGGCTCTCTTGTTAAGCCTCAATGCGACCGCCGTCATTTTGCGCAACCGGTTCAGCAGGAAGTTAACATGATTCGCATTGAAGAGAACGAGCGGGCGACCCCTGATACAGCAGCGACTGGCCAGATTGCCATCGAAACGCGCGATTTACAGGTGTATTACGGCAGTTTTCGGGCAGTGAAGGATGTCAACCTGACGTTCCAGCGCAACCGGATCACGGCACTCATCGGGCCATCGGGCTGCGGCAAGAGCACGGTGCTGCGCAGCTTCAATCGGATGAACGACCTCATCCCGTCCGCGCGCGTCGAAGGTGGTGTTCTGTATCGCGGGAAAAACATCTATGACGACGATGTCGATCCGGTAGAGGTACGGCGCAAGATCGGCATGGTGTTCCAGAAGCCGAACCCGTTTCCGAAGAGCGTGTACGAAAACGTCGCCTGGGGTGCACGCATCAACGGCTACAAGGGCAACATGGACGAGCTTGTCGAATCGTCGTTACGGCAGGCAGCATTGTGGGAGGAAGTGAAAGACAAGCTGGAGCAAAGCGGGCTGTCGCTCTCCGGCGGCCAGCAGCAACGGCTGTGTATCGCGCGCACGATCGCGGTACGGCCCGAGATCATCCTCATGGACGAGCCGGCATCGGCGCTAGACCCGATCGCCACGCTGCGTATCGAGGAGCTCATCCAGACGCTCAAAGAGGAGTTCACGATCTTGATCGTGACACATAATATGCAACAGGCGGCGCGCGCTTCGGATTTCACGGCCTTTTTCAGCGTTGACGAGAACCGCACGGGCTACCTCATCGAGTACGACGCGACCCGCAGCATCTTCACGAATCCACAGAACGAGCTAACAGAGCAGTACATCACCGGCCGGTTTGGCTAACGGGCCACTAAGGAGAGGAACGAGATGATCAGACAGCACTTTGACCGCGAGCTGCAGAGCCTCCAAGACCGATTACTCAGTCTGGGAAGCGAAGTGGCCCAAAATGTCGTTAGCTCAGTACAAACATTGCTGGAACGTAATGAAGATAGGGCGCGGCGTATTATCCGTGGCGACCAGATGGTCAACGAGGAACAGATCGAGATAGAGAAGGACAGCCTGATCTTATTAGCGACCCAGCAGCCACTGGCGAGCGATCTGCGCTTGATCGCATCGGTGATCAGCATCGCCACGGAGCTGGAGCGAATTAACGATTATGCCAAGGGAAACTCGAAGATCAGTTTGATGATTGGAGATGCGACACTGCTTGAGCCAGCACGCGACCTGCCGGTGATGGCCGAAATGGGAGCCGACATGCTGGCCCGCTCGCTCGAAGCGTTCGTCAAACGCGACGTGGAGACAGCGTATGCCCTGCACGAAGAGGACGATAAAGTCGACGCGCTCTACAACCGAGTCTACGAGAAGCTGATCGGCGAGATCCGCAACGACGTCGCGGCCATGGACCAGGCGACTCATCTACTGTGGGTGGCACACAATCTGGAGCGAACCGCGGACCGGGTGAGCAACATTTGCGAGCGCATCATCTTCACAGTGACAGGCCGGCTGATCGAAATGCCGGATGAGGAGGATGAGGTGCCGTATCCACAAGACTAGGAAACGGGGAACGGGGATCAGGGATCGGTCAAGTCAGCGAAGAGGGAAGAGATGCATATTTTGGTGACGAATGATGATGGGGTGATGGCGGCGGGGTTGTTGGCGCTGGCGCAGGCGATGCGTGACGTCGGGGAGGTGAGCATTTTGGCGCCGGACCACAACTGGTCGGCGAGCGGGCACGTGAAGACACTGCACCGGCCGCTGCGAGTGAAGACGGTTACCCTAGACGACGGCACGGTCGCCATGGCCACCGACGGTGCGCCGTCGGATTCGGTGGCGATGGCGCTCATGGGGATGGTTGAGAAGCCGATCGATCTTGTCGTGTCCGGGATAAACCCCAACGGTAATCTGGGCCACGACGTGACCTATTCGGGCACGGTAACCGCGGCGATGGAGGCGGTGATCGCCGGCATTCCGGGCATCGCGTTTTCGCTCGTGTCGCCGGACGAACATCCCGAGGAGCTGGATTACGGGCCGGCAGCCGAGGTGGCGCGAGAGATCGTGAGCGCGGCACTGGCAACCGGGCTGGAAAAGACGACGCTGCTTAACGTCAACGTGCCCTACCTGCGGCGCGAGCAGATGAAAGGTGTGCTCGTCACGCGGCAGGGGCTGCGCGTCTATCGCGACCGGCTAGAGCGCCGGCTGGATCCGCGCGGGCGCCCCTATTACTGGATCGGCGGCGAGCACCCGACGGGTGTGCCGGACGAAGGCACCGACTTCGGCGCGGTGATGGGCGGCTATGTGAGCGTCACGCCGCTGCAACTGGACTTGACCAATCATCGTAAAGTAGAACAGATGCAGTCGTGGGGTTGGCTCCGCTCGTAGCCGGCACAGGAGGTGTCCTCCAGCAGGGCATGGGCGTGGTGCCATCGAGAGGTCTGGAGTTAAACAATGAAGCGCTACCTGTCTGTGATGGTGCTGGTGGGAGCGGCGCTAGCGCTCTTGGTCGCGCCGGCAGCCGCAGCTGAGAAAAGCTATGTCGCCACTCGCTACGACGTCGCGGCAACCGTGGAGGCGGGCGGGGATCTGCTGGTAACGGAGACCGTCACCTATGCCTTCTATGGCGAGCCGTTTACGTATGTTTTCCGTGAGTTGGAGACGGGTTTCAGCGACGGTGTGACGGTCCTTGACGTGGCGATGGATGGCGAGAGCCTGCCGGCAGGGACGGATGCCGGGCGGGCGGAGATCCGCGGCGAGCGTGTCACCTGGCATATGGCGCCCACAGTGGATGAGAGCCACACATTTACCCTGCGCTACCGGCTGCACGGCGTGGTGCGCCAGGACGAGCGCGGCGACCTGCTGCGTTTCCAGATCTTGCCGACAGAGCACGCGTTCGAAATCCTGGAGAGTGATACGACGTTGACCTTTCCGCCAGGGGTCCGGCCGGTGGGCGACGTGGCGGTCGTCGCGGGCAGCGGCAGCGCGGCGCGCGTCGAGGATGGGGTCGTGGTGACTGCTGGGCAAGTCGCGGCGGATACCTCGCTGGCGATTGAGGTCGTTTTCCCGGCGGGCAGCGTGATCAGCGAGCCGCCGGCATGGCAGGCACGGCAGATAACGCAAAGGGAGGCAGCGCCGTGGTGGCTGCTCGCGGGGGGCATGGTGATAGTCGCCGTGAGCGGCGCCTTCTTTGCCGCATACCGGCGCCTGCAGCCGCCGTCTGTGCCGGCCAGGGGCAGCGAGCGAGTATACGAACCACCGGCCGACGTGCCCCCGGCGTACGCGGGAGCACTGGCCAGCGCGGGAGCCCGCGCGCAGTGGCAGCACGCGCTGGCGACGCTGTTTGATCTGGCGGAACGCGAGGTGGTGGAAATCGAGGAAAAGCCGCGCACGGGGCTGTTCGGCAGCCGCGACTTCATCGTGCGCCGGCTCGGAACAACGGTCGAGCTAGCGCCCCACGAGGATGCGCTGCTGGCGCTGCTGTTCGAGGGAAAGCACGGCCGCGACGAGGAAGTGCGCTTCTCCAAGTTGCAGCAGCGGGTGACTGGCAGACGATGGAAGGCGTTCGAGGAAACCCTGTGGCAGGAGCTGAAGCAGGCGGGGCTAGTCAGCGAGGTCAAGCGGGCGGCAGGTAAGCGGCTGACCCTCGCCGGCATCGTTGTGTTGCTGTTCGGCACGTTGCTTTTCCCGGTGCTCTTGTTGGCGTTTGACGCAGGGGCCGCGGCACTGGTCGTCCCGATTGGGTTCCTTGTGGCTGGCACGATTGGCATTGTCCTGGGCCAGGCGGTGAAGCCGCTCACGGCGCAGGGCGTCCAGGCGGCTGCCACTTGGAAACCGTTTGCCGACTATCTCAAGCAGGTGACGAAAGGGAGAGCCGCTGTGACGCGACCCGACACCTTCGCCCGCTATCTCTCCTACGCGGCAGCGTTTGGGTTGCTGCAGAACTGGGCGCGCCACTTCCAGCGCGAAGGGGTTACCGCCGCGCCGGTCTGGTTCCATGCCGCCGCAGCGGCGGGCGAAGACAGTTCGATGGCTGCCTTTGTGGCCATGTC
>JAVVFG010000177.1:0-6050 GCA_032260445.1 Anaerolineae bacterium
AGATTGGGCCGGCTCATCAAGGTGTCGCAACGGTCGCCGCCGATTGGAAGGCGGAGCGCTGCAGGTTAGCGCGGCGCCTTGAAGTCGTAGAGGCCGCCATCTATCCCCCATTCCCGGCCGCAGCCGCCGCAGTGTAGGACAGGATCGCTACTTTCGGCGAGCGGTGTCAGGCAAACAGGGCATGCGAAGAACCCATTGAGTGCGGCGACAGCGCCTCCCGTGGGATGGGCACTGCGGACGAAGACGCTGGGCGTGACTTGAAGACATTGCCCGGTGGGCTGCAGGGCACGATCGGCGCGGGCAAGGAGAGGTGTCGGGACAAGACGCTTTATAGCACCAAGGCGAAAGTGGGACACGGTGCGCTTCTGCCCGGGGGTGAAACTGGCCGCCCGCAGCCGCTCTTCGATCCAGCGCGGGTGGAAGACGAAATTGAGTTCGACGAACTCGACTGGGGCCGCGGTGAATGGCGACCAGCGCTGGCGCCGTAACAGATAGCGGGCCATCGCCTTGAGATTACGCTTGTTGGCGAATTCGAGGACGTACGTGCCCCCCGGCCGGGCGATGCGCGCAAGCTCGGCGAAGAGCCTGGGGACGTCGGCGGCATGGTGGAGGGTACGAACCTGGACCATGGTCTCGAAGAGGCCGGCGACGAAAGGCATGTCGTACCAGTTGCCGGCGACATAGATGTAGCGCGGGTCGGGGCCGAGGCGTGCCTGGGCTTCGCGCAGCAGGGAGCGTGAGTAGTCGAACAGGACGACACGCCGGTAGCCGCTGTATTCGGCGGCTAACCGGCCGAAGCCGGCGCCGAGCTCGATGAGCGTATCGCCGCCTGGTGGCAGCAGATGGCGCAGGGCAAGGCGCTCGACGCTGTCCTCGTATTGGCGTCCCTGGCCCTCCCAGAAGCGGTCGCGGTAATCGGAGCCTTCATAATCGCAGACGGGTAGTCTATCGTCGTCCATCTACTCGGCGCCGGCGGGACTGGCATCGATCAGGTCGCCACCGGTGGGCTCGCGTTGTGTAATCCGGTCCATCAGCTCCCGGTTGTTGGCAGGCAACCGCTCTAGCATGGTGTCAAGCGGGTTGAAGAGCTGCTGAAGCGTGTTAAAGGGCGGGCCGAGGTCAGTCTCCTGCAGGGGGATATCGACGGCGACGTGCATCTGTACGGGGATTGTGTCACTGACGGGCACGGTCATCGCGAGGTTCACTGGAAGTTCCATCCCGGCCGGCAGCTGCAGTGAGACGGTGCCGTTGATCGTGCCGCCACCGCCTGGCAGGTTAAAGGTCGCGGGCACGGCGAGAGGCACCGGTTCGCTGAGGACGACGGAAGTGGTCGCCGCCAGGGGGATGGAGAGCTCGATGGGGATCTGCTCGTCGATTTCGATAGTTTGCACAATGCGCGCGTTGCCCATCTCGTCAAAGCTGTCGCTCAGGCCGCTGACGATCGGCCCAGCGACGTTGTCGACCGCGGGCAGAATAAGGGGAAGCGTCAGGAACAGGACGACGATCAAGATGAGGTTGACAACGAACGAGAAGATAATGGCGAAGCTCTTAAATGCCTGCCACGGTCGCGCCTGCCACAAGTACCGCATTTCCTTCCTCCCATCGGCCGCGGGTCGCGTATCCCTCCAGGCGACTGCGGACTGTCTGCATGTCCGGCCAGGTGTTCTCCCGGCACCTCCCTGGCACGCAGCCGATCCTAGCATGATTCCTCTGGCCGGAAAAGGGGAGTTTTGGACCAGGGACTGTTTCACGTGAAACAATTGGGGCGGCTCAGAGTTACCGTTCGGCCGGGCGGCGCGCGACGAGCGCGGCGTGCCGCTCGGTCTCGAGATAGGCCTCGACGGTCAGGCCGCTCGTGAGGCGCAGGAGCTCGACGCGCTGCAACAGATACGACGGGCTGGTGCCAGGCTCCCGCTCCAGCCAGCCGACGGTTCGCGTCTCGTAGATCAGGAGCCCGCCGGGACGTAAGGCTTCGCGGAACATGGGGAAGAGGCGGCGGTCGAGAAAGCGGAAGACGGTGATCAGATCGACGCTACGCGGCGGAGGGCGCCAATGATCGAGGTCGGCCTGCACAAAGAGGAGGTGGCGCGCAGCGCGCGCCTGCTGGAGCGCGACGGCGCTGAGGTCGACGGCGACGACGTGGTAGCCAAGTCGAGCGAGCCAGCGCGCGGCGGCGCCGCGCCCGGTCGCCAGGTCGACGGCAACCCCCCCGCGGAGAAGCGACTGGTGGCGAATGAGCCAGGCGGGTACGTTGTCGCCACCTTCGCGTTCCGCCCACTTCTGGTCCCAGCGGGCGCGATCGTCGTCGCTCAAGGCAGATGGATTTCGTCGCGATGGCCGAGCGCGACGCGGTTATCGACGAAATAAAGGCGGTCAGGGACGAGGCGGAACCAGCTCACCCGGGCAAAGGGGGCAGACAGCTCCGGCTCGGCGGTGATGGAGGGAAAGCGAGCCAGGTAGCGGGCAAACGCCTCGGCACGCGACGCGCCGGCAAGGCGGGTAACAATACCCTCGAGCTGGATGCCGCAGATCGCCGACCAGTCCCTCTGCTGCTCATGAATGGCGGCGGCAACCCGGGGGTTTTCCTCGATGTGGCGCACGTGGCGGGTGTGATCGGCGGAAAGGAAGTAGAGCTCAAATGCGCGGTGGGCGTAGAAGACAGCGGCGGCCCACACCCCGTCGTGACCGTAGGTGGCGAGGGTCATCACATGGTTCGCAGCGAGGTAGTCGAGCGCCAGACGCCGTGGGTCACGCTCCATGCTGCTGGCCGGCACCTTGCCACCGCTGGAACAGATCGCGCGGCAGCTCGATGTGCAGGAGGTCAAGCAAGCGGTTGACGGTCTGGTTGATGATCTCGTCGACGGTCTGCGGCCGGTGGTAGAAGGCAGGCAGTGGCGGAGCGACGATGGCCCCCATCTCCGTGACCTGCGTCAACAGGCGAAGGTGGCCCAGATGCAGGGGTGTTTCACGTGGAACAAGGACGAGCGGACGGCGGTCTTTGAGCGCCACGTCGGCGGCCCGTAACAGGAGGTTATCACTGTAGGAGAGGGCGATGCCTGAAAGCGTCTTCATCGAACAGGGAACGACGATCATCCCCATGGTCAGGAACGAACCGGAGGCAATGGCCGCCGCGATGTCACGGAAGCGATAGCTGACGTCGGCGAGGTCTGCAACCTCGGCTGCTTCCATGTCCGTTTCCAGACCGATCGTCTGCGCTCCGGCCGTACTCAGCACCAAATGGGTCTCGACGTTATCTACCGCGCGCAAGATCTCTAACAAACGGATGCCGTAAATGACGCCACTCGCGCCAGAAATGCCAACTACCAACCGGTTACGCATGCGCATATCTTCCTCGCCTTCCATCCTGCTACCATTATGTCAATCTGCACCTCGTCCCCTTCCGGCTATAATCATCCCTCAGAGTGCAAGAGGCTGCCACACGAGAAAGGATGGTTGCGTGAAACACCGATTCATTCGTGAACTTCAGACACACGAGGAGCTGGAAAATGAACCGTTCCTCATCCAGGATATGGTGCGGCGGACAACCCGCGATGGCCGGCCCTACCTGCTCTGTACCTATGCCGATCGCACGGGTCAGGCGGCCGGGGTCTTCTGGGATGTGCCGGAACATATCGAGTCGTGGGTCCGTGCTGGGCTGCCCGTGCTGGTGACAGGGCGGGTCACCGAGTACCGGAACGCCACGCAGATTAACACCACCGACCTCAACCAGTGGGTGCAGCCGGACATGGGCCTCTTCCTGCCTTCGAGCAAACGGCCGCGGGCTGAGATGGAGAAGGAGCTGCGCGAGCACATCGCCAGCCTGGCATCGCCATGGCAAGAGCTGGTCAGCGACGTCCTGCTCGATCCCGAATTCTATCCCCGGTTCGTCGACGCGCCGGCAGCCCGCTCGATGCACCACGCCTACGTGAGCGGCCTGCTCGAACATACCCTGAGTATGGCCTACCTCGGCAGCCTACTCGCCGGCCACTATCCTTATGTCAACCGCGATCTCCTGCTCGCGGCGACGTTGCTCCACGACGCAGGCAAGGCCCTGGAGTACGATCTGACGAACGGCTTTAGCTTCTCGGACGACGGCCGGCTCGTCGGGCACATCGTGCGTGTCGTTACCATGGTGGAACGCGTGGCGGCCGAGCGCGACGACATTGACGAGGCCGATCTCCGCCACCTTGTCCATCTCCTCGCTTCCCACCATGGTACGCTGGAATGGGGCTCGCCGGTGGTGCCAAAGACCCTGGAAGCGATCCTGCTGCACCAGCTTGATCTCCTCGACAGCCGGGTGCAGGGTTTCTTCGATCACCTGGAGGCCGACAACGGCGACGAGATGTGGAGCATGCGCGCGAGCAACATGTTCAATACGCAGCTGCGACGGCCCGACGGGTTTGGCGAAGCAGGGGAACACGAAGCAGAGCAGGGAGAGCTGCCGTTCACGGAATGACTTCGTAGATGCTGAACAGGGGTTGGGAGCCGTCGCCGCCCGCGCGCCACACCTGCTCGTAGCGCCCGCCGGGATAGGCAGCGCGAACGTGTTCGAGCTCGCTTACGCGTTCAGGGAGGAAGACGAACAATGTGGGCCGGTCCAGGACCCACGGCGCAGGACCGTCGAGCGGCACAGCAACGTCGTTGCCCTCCATCTGCGGCGCAAGGTAAGGAATCGTAGAAAGGCTTGTATAACCCATGCGCGGCGGGCCAAAGAAGTAGACGCTGTGTGCTGGCTCATCCTCCAGGTAGCGGCCAATAGCGGTTGCCGTTTCTGTATTGTAGCCGCCTAAGACGTAACCGTCGTAGACGTCAAAGAAATAGTAGGCAAGATCGCGTTGCGCGACGAGGGCCATGAGGACGATAGCGAGCGCTGGCGCCAACCAGCGAGCCCGCGTCAGGTACGGACCGAGCCAGGCAACGCCCTGAGCCAGCGGCAAGGCGACGACCAGGGCGATGACCGGCATGGCGATGGCAAAGCGCTGGGAAGCGGGCGCGTCGAGACTGAAGCCGCCGAGGAGCACCAGCACGAAGAGAACGAGGAGGAGCAACAGGCTACGCAGGTCTGCACGGTAGAAGAGCCAGGCAAGGCCGGCGACAAACAGCGCGGCAGCGAGCGGCAAGAGGAGGGGGGCACCCGGATTGTACCAGTGGCGCAGGGGCAGATGGATGATTCCCATTGCCGTTGCCGCCATCTGGCTGGCGATGATCTCCCATGCCGGCTGCCCGAGCCTGGCGATTTCTGCCTCGAGCCAGCCGTTAAAGACGGAAACGCGCCGCATCGGGGCAAAGAACTCGTCCGGTTGTCGCCAATAGAGCAGGGCGAGCGGAAGGTAGACAATTGCCGCCGTATACGCGGCGAGGAGCATGCCTGGCAGGCGAGCACGCAAGCGCGAGCCCTGGAAGAGCCGGGCAAAACCGGCCCAGACGAGCAGAAGCAGCGGCGCCACGCGTATGCTCACGTAGAAGTAGTGCCCAAGGCCGAGAGCAAAGCCGGCAATGAGAAACGGCAGCCGGCGTCCCTCTTTCCAGCCGGTCCACATGCCCCAGAGGACGACGGCGAGGAAGAAGCCGTCCCAGATGTTCTGCAGGCCGATGCGACTGAAGTGGATATGGTAATGGGAGGCCAGCAGGAAGAGGGCTGCCAGCAGCGCCGCCACGCGCCCGAACAACGACCGCGCCAGCCAATAGACGGCGAAGACGGTGAGCGAGCCGGCGACGGCAGAGGTGATGCGCAGCGCCGTCGCGCTCTGGCCAAGGAGGGCCACAGGGGCGCCCTGCAGCGCAAAATAGAACGAAGGGAAAGAGAACCAGCCGATGCCAAAGAGGTTATTGGCCTCGCCCTGCACGAAGCGCACGGCTTCCAGCCCGGCCGAGGCTTCGTCCCCGCTCAGCGTTGCCGGTAGCTGCTCCAGACCAAGCCCGCGCAGCAGAAAGGCGGCCACGGTCAGCACGGCGGCAACGGCAATTTCCCAGGCCGACACGGGACCTCGCGCGTCGCGGCGGAATCCACCCAGCAGGACGGCGGCGATCGCCAGGCACCAGGCCAGCAC
>JAVVFG010000177.1:6060-8183 GCA_032260445.1 Anaerolineae bacterium
CACGGCAGCCGCCGGGTGCCAGGCCGTGAGGCGGTCGCCACCTGCCAGATAGGCGAGCAGGGACAAGAGCAGCGCCAGCAGCAGCAGGATGAGCTGCGCGGGCCGTATCTGAAACCATCCTGCCAGCCGGGACCAGAGAGCGTGCTGCGCGGCCGGCAGGTAGCCCTGACTGGCGCTATGTCCAGCAAGCAGAAAGCTGAGTACGCCGGCAATGAGCAGCGGATAGAGCAACCAGGGGGGGTTGGCAACGCGTGCCTGGTAGATGGCAAAGGCGAGCATGACGAGCGCCAGCCCGCCTCCGAGAAAGACCGCGATGGCTTCCCCAACCTGCGCGTCTGCGACGGCGTCGCCGGCGGGAACAGGGCGCGACCGCGAGCGCCTGAGCTTGAGGATGAGAGAGATGACGAGAAGGCTGGCGACAAGCAACCAGAAACGCATGACAGGCTGATTATCGGCCCGCGCTGCCTTTCCGGCAAGGAAGGAGAGGGACAGGCTGCCAGACGAGCCTGTCCCTGCGGGCGATCAGGCCGGTTGCGGGACGGGAAGCGATTCCAGCCGCTGCAGCAGGCCGTCAAGGACGTCAAACCCGCCTTGCCAGAAGGCCGGGTCGTGGATGTCGATACCGGCGCGGGTGAGCACACGCTCGGGGGCGTCGCTGCCGCCCGCAGCCAGAATCTCAAGGTAGCGCGGCTTGAAGCTGTCTCCCTCTTCGCGGAACTGCTGGTACAGGGCGAGGACCAGGAGCTGGCCGAAGGCGTAGGCGTAAACATAGAAGGGCGAGCCGTAGAAGTGAGGAATGGCCAGCCACTCGTGGCGAAAATCGTCGCTGAGCGTGACGGCATCGCCAAACTGCTCCTGCAGGTTCTCCATGTAGACGGCGGAAACGTCGTCTACTGCGGCGCCGCCGAGAATCAGTTCGTGGGCGCGGCGCTCAAACATGGCGAAGAAAGACTGGCGCATGATCGTAGCATAGGCATCATCCATCTGCCGGAAAAGAAGCGTTTGTTCGACGTCGGGATCGGGATCCTCTTCGAGCAGCCGGTCGATCACCAACATTTCGCCAAAGGTCGACGCCGTTTCCGCTAGCGGGAGCGATGCGTGCTGGGTCAGAGCGGTATGGTGGGCGGCGAGCATGCTGTGCACAGCGTGGCCTAGTTCGTGGGCGAGGGTGGCAACATCCTCAGGCTGTCCCTGGTAGGACTGCAGGACCCACGGCGTCAGGTCCGGCGTGATGGTCGCGCAGAAGGCGCCGCCTTGTTTACCGCGCCGGATTTCGCTGTCCAGATGCTGTTCGTCGAACACCCGCTGCGCCATGGCAGCCATCTGCGGGTCGAACTCGCCGTAGCTTTGCAGCACGAGCTCGACACCCTCGGCAAAGGGATACTGCCGGTCGATCTCGCCAAGTGGCGCGTAGATATCATAGCGGCGCAGCTTTTCCATCCCGAGCCAGCGCGCCTTGAGCCGGAAATAGCGCTGGAACAGGGCGGCGTTGTCGCGACAGACCTGGAGCAAGGTCTCGACGACGGCGTCGGGGATATCGTTCGCCAGGTTCCGTGGGGCGATGGGCGTGGCATAATTGCGCAGCCGGAGATTCTCGCTGCCCCAATCGCGGACGATTGCTTGGTAGATCTGGCCGATGATAAAGGCATCGTCACCGTACACGCGCAGCAGTTCCTGGAAGGCCTGGGCGCGCAGGTCGGGATCGGGGTGGCGATAGTAGACGGTGAGCTCGCCGCGCGTCAGCTCTTTCTCCTCGCCGTCGACCACCAGCTTGTAGGTGTAGCGGTTGGTGAGGGCATCGTAGAGGGTGTTGAGGGCATTGACGCCGTTGACGTCCTTCAGGTTGATGATCCGCTCCTCGGCTTCGCTGAGCGTGTGCGGCCGTTCGAGACGCAGCTGTTCGAGCCAGTAGTGGTAGGGACCAGAAGCTGCCAGAAGGCGGCCGGCAGCATCATCGTCCAGCCCCTTCCACCACAGCTTAAAGAACATGGTGTCGTTGTCAAGCTCGGCCAGGACCTGCTGTATGCGGGCCATGAAATTCTGCCCACGCTGGTTCTGGGTATCGGCCGCAAAGTTCAACCCGGCATAGCCACGCAACCGCGACGCGTGTCGCACAATGGCCT
>JAVVFG010000178.1:0-8175 GCA_032260445.1 Anaerolineae bacterium
TGTACTACGAGTTCACGCTGTGAGACAGCTGCATGTCTCTGATAATCAGGGCCGCGGGAGTTAAGTGCGTGCCAACAACCTTGCCGCATGGTCACAAATTTCACATCGAGCGACGCCAGCATATCGTCCAATTCTTCCTGGACGGTTGCGTCAGAGTTGCGTTGTCTAGGCTGCTGGATTGGTTCTTCGTATGGAATCAATTCCTCTTCAATCAGGTCTCTGACCGAGCCAGCGTAGCTGCTCACAGCAACCGTTGGGACCAAGTACTCCTGATAGGATGGCAGTGGGGGTACTAAGACCAATCGACCGATGTTCTCCCGAAAGAGCTGCTCGTAAGCTACGTTCAGGTCCACGAAATCGGGCAACAAACGTGGAAAATCAATCATCCCAGCCAAGTCCGGCCAATCTGCCAAAGCCCCAGAACGCAACGCCAGGACATCATCAATGGCATCGGCCAGGAGCCGGTGGTTGTTCCTCGCCAGTTCCTCTAAACCCGTAATCTGGGGGGCGAAAGCTAGGTTACTCAAAAGGGTAGAATTCAGTTCTTGTGTGCGGAGCAATGGTCCAACGGCCTCCTGAATTGCCAGGTTCAAATCGGGAACGTCAATCATCCGGCCAAACATGGGGAGAATATTCGTTGGAACGATTTCACCGAAACCACGAATGGCCGATTCACTAGCCACCGTTCCAAACATCAGCTCAGGCACATCCACCAGCTTTTGAGCAAGGTTGAACACGGGCAGCTCTTCAATAAGGCCGTGGATCCTGGTGGCTTCTACTGCCATACGAAGTGGCCCAGTCGAATCCCCTATTGAGGATTCCATGTGCTGATGGATTTTGGCCCAAGGCGACTTCCAATTGATCTGCTCTGCAACCGCCAACAAAGGCGATTCAATCAATCTACTCATTTCCTCATAAACGGTGGCCGTCTTCAGAGCCGCGCGGAGCGTTTCTAGCTGATCGCCAGCTATGTTAATGACAGACGGCTCATGCAGCTCGCCGAGTTTCTGTATCACTTCAGAGAACGCGAGCGTTCCCGTTCTTCTAACGACATTGCCAGTCCGTTCGGCCAGATTGCCAGCCTCTTCAGTAAGGCTCAACACTCTATCCTTCGCCTTGGGAACTTCCAGCTTCCCCTCCTCTGTAAGCGTCCACCCATCCTGGCTGTGCCTGACTTGGCCCTGCTCTTCAAGGCGATGCAATGACCGGCTTACCGACGGTCGCTTGCCATTCACTCGTCTGGCCAGTTCGGTAATAGTTGGAGCTGGCTTCGCTTCAAGCTGAAAGAGAATCTCAGCCTGCAATAGGGAACGTCGCACCATAAGATAAGTCTTCTGTTCGTAACTATAAGACAAAGGTTACGAATTGTAATTCAGCGAGGTGTAGCAAGCAAACATCCATTGCACGTGTCCGAATCAGTCCTCTCGAAAAAGGAGATGCTTATGAACACACCCCTGACTGTCAGCGATCCCCTGGTTGGCCAGGAAGTAACCATTGTGGTGACATTGTCCGCCGGCGACCGGCCGCGCGACGAGCGGCCGATCCTGGTAAGCCTGGGCGTTACCGGGCAACCCCCGATAATCAAGACCGGGTTGTTTGCCGACGCGCCATCCCTGATTGACGAGGCCTGGAACGCCTTCGGCGTGCGGGCGCAAGTTGCAGGCGCTATACCAACAGAACCAGAAATAGTAGCAGTTGATGAGGAGCTGGTGGCCACAGCCGCCGCCGATGAACAGGCGGCGGCGCTGCCGGAAAAGCCGCCGGCCGGAAACCTGTCCCTGTTTTAGGAGTACTATCGATGACTACCCAGACGAACACCACCACCAGACGCGTGTTCAAGTATGGCCAGCAGACCTTTCCCGATCCTGGGTCGGAGTACAGCACGGAACAAGTCTTGAACCACTTGCGCACCTTCTTTCCCGAACTCGGTCATGCCCGGGTGGATGAAAAGACGCTGGCCGACGGCACGCTGGAAATCACCTTCAGCAAACAGGTGACCCGGAAGGGATAAGCATGAGTCCCCAACCCGCTATCGACAGCCTCGTAGAGGCCCTGGTCGAGGCCCTGGCCGTCCTCCCGGCCTACGAGGATCCGCTGCTTCCGGTCTACGAAGCGCTGGGGCCTGAGCGACCCCTGACCCTGGGCGCCATCCGCGATCACAGCCGGCTTTTGCAGGATTGCGCCGGCCGGGCTCACGACCAGGTCGACGCCATTCAGCGAGTGATTGAGAGATGCCAACGACTTCCCCCTACCCCATTGCCGAACCTGCCACTGGGATTTTGAATCTGCAGCCCACGCTGTGTCTCGTGCCGGCCAGCGATAAGCGCCATCTGCCGGCCGACCTGCCGCCGCTTCACTTCCTTTCGCTCGCCGGCCGGCTGGGCGAGCTGTATGAGATGGTCTTTCCCGACCGGCCGGAATGGCTGGGGCAGGAAGCGGTGGATTGGGCTGACGAGGAAGATGTGGCCGCCGCGGTCGAGCGGTTCCTGGGGCGCGTCAACACGCTATTCCCGGTCCACGACGAGATCTGGGATGCCGATCTCGAGGCTATCGAATGGCGCCTGTACGAGATTCCGGTTGTGCCCATGGGCTACGACCTGTGGCATGATGACTGGGCGGATCTGCGGGAGCCAGCTCTCTACCTGCTGCACATGCAGCACTCACGCGATGCCGAGGACCACACGTATGGACGGGATACCTTTGCCGGTCTCTATCCCGATCACCAGGTGCCGCCCGGGCTGGAGCCGCAGGAGTTGGCAGATGCTTTGCGTGATGCCTATGCCGAAAAGGGCCGGGGCACGCGCTTGCTGCCGCCTGCGCTGGCCGCGCTGCCCGACCTGATCCGGATGCTGGATTACAGCACCGGCAACGTGTGGCTGGACGTGGGCGAGATGAGCCTGGCCGAGGGCGGCGGCTATCCCGAGTGGAGCCGGGAGAACGTCGACTGGCTGGCCAAAGAGTGGCGCCAGGCCCGGCCGGTGCTCGATGGCGTCCTGTCCCTGCTGAACTGGAAAAACGAGAACGTCGAGACCATTGCCGAGAAGCTGTCGGCCGTCCGCAGCGCTCTCGTCACTGCGCATAAAAGGAAACAGTACCATGACCCAGCCGACGCGACCGCCACGCCTCCGGCTTGATTTCTACCCGACGGCCGTATTGATGAGCCGCTGGGAAGAGGACGGCCGGATCATCGCCCATCCTGTCTCCGTCCACGATGTCGTCAGCGCCTGTACCAACATCGCGCTGGGTAGCGGCTTGCTGCCACCCAACACCCTGTTCTGGAAACAGCAGGGGGACCGGCTGGGGATCGGCATCTACGTCCCGGCGCGCCGCTGGCGGATGCAGGTCGATTCTGCGAATCGAGACGAAGAACGAGTCTATCACATCCCTATGCCCCCCTTCGTCTTTGTAGGCAGCGGCAACGCCTACCAGATCTACGCCGTGAAACGACGGCCGCGGGGCGAGTATGAGCGGCTCTACCACGCCCCCTGCCCCAACGTCCACGATCACGGCGGCATTTGCCCAGGTAACGCCTCCTTCCCGGCCTGCTCGTCACAAACCATCAGGGCGGCCTTGACCCTCTTCCTGGAAGACAGCTATTTCAATGGTGACCTGAGCCGCGGCAAGTGCCACCGTTACCCGGATGACGTACAAAAGCTGTGGGTTGACCTTGTGGGGAAGGAACGCTTCCCGCTGTCAGAACTGGTTGGTTGTGAAATAGTGTTGCGGGATTTGTTGTAACGCCCCGGCGCTCACTGGTGGGAATGACGCGAAGCGGAATCACCGCCCAGTCCAGTGCCTTGTTCGGCGCTTACCTTGGGCTTCCGCACACCCCAGTTGAAAGTCTGCTTCTGGCGTCCGGGTTTTACCCACAGCACTGCTCCGTTGGAGAATGTGAATTCGTAGTTCCACGGCGCGGCGGTCTGCGGGCGCGGCATTATCTCTGCCGGGAGATAGGGCTTGATCGCTGGGTGCTCCATCCAGCCTGGCCCTACTTCATGGAACTGCGTCAACCCGAGCCCGACGTCGGAGAGCTGCCACAGGGACGCGTCGGCCAGCTCGAAGACCAAGGGTCTCCTGCCATCTTCCAGGTCAAACTCCCAAACTCGAACCAGCCGTTGCCGCCTGCTGAGTTTCTTCTCCAGCTCCTTGACGGCCCGCCTGTCGGGGAGGGGCTCATCCGACTCACCCGCGAGGATCTGTCTCAGACTCTCTTCAAGGACCTGGTCGGTGAGGCCAGCCTTTTCGCGCATTGGCTCTGACCATTCAGAAACCCGGGCATCGAGCCGGTCGAACATCTCGGCGTACCCATCAAGCTCGGCAATCAACTGGCGCACGTTGTTGACACTGAACATGAGGTGCGCACGCTCGAACCAGAAGTGATGTGCGAGGAAATTGCGCGTATCTACGGCCTGACTAATTTCGCCAACGAGCTCGGCCGGAAGCACGCCATGCAGCTTGGCAGTAACATCACCAAGCGTCAGAGAGAATGCCAGGGCCAGTCGTTCCTCCACCCGGGGTCGCGTGATCAACTCCCGCGACGGCAGCCCAGACCAGGCTAGGATGATGCAGAGACCACGATGTAGGCACTCGCTCTGGTAGTACGCCAAGCCAAACCTGGCGTACATCTCGCGGATCAGTTCGTCATCTGGTTCATCTGCCATTGCCCCGGCCGCTGGCTCATCTCCTACGCGTCAAACGGTTGGCGCCAGCGGCTGTCCGAGTCCGAAGGCCAGCCCGTTGCACGCCATGTCAGGCGCGATTGAATAGAGCGTTAATTTTCTCTGTCACTCGTACCAATGAGCCTATCGCCATACTAGGCATGAGTATTGACTGGCGCTCTGGGTGGGAAGCATAGTTCCTCAACCCGCGTATCGCGTCCCACGCGGGAACATCGGCCTCTGGAATGACGCCCTTGTTCGCCAGCCAAGTGATCTTATCTGCAAATCTCTTCTTCGAGTTCGGTGCTCCCAAGGCTTTACACTTGTGGGAAACCGCCGCCTCGGCCACCCTAAATAACTGCTCGGCAGCAAGGGTATAAAGCGGATAAAAGAAATACCCATACAGAAGAGCACCTCGAGCCACTTCGAAAAGGGCTTGGACATCTTGGGGCACAGCTTCCAAGAGCTTGGGGGCAAGTATGGGCTGCAGCCAGTCTTCACCGCTTATTGATTGAGGCCTACCAGTAGGCGGTATTTTGACAAAACCCTTAATAGCCTCATCAGGCTCTAGCCAGTTCTGCTGATTTATCGCCTTGAACCCCAACTTGGTCATGATCGCGTCCGAAATAGTTGATCGAGCGTCAGCTCATTGTGATGTGATATCGGTTAACATCGGCGCCCAATGGTCGCTATCAGCCGCGCGGGGCGCACCGTAGCGCGTTGGCTGCAGGCCGTGATAACACCGTGAAACTTCGCTTCAGCTAACACGCCCATACCAAAAGGGGTCGCCAATGAGGGCAAATCCATTCTCAAGTGTAAGCGACATCCGCTCAATGTGCCTATCTAGAAGGGCATCCATTTCAGTGTAAGTTAGGTCACCTCCGAAGTGCTCAATCATCTTCGTCCGATCCGTCGCTGGCGACAGAGCCGTCACATGCCGTTCGTCCACCATGTAGTGAGCAAGTAGATTTCTCAAGTCTGTTCGCTTACGTAGCCATCTACTATCAGGGTTGCCAAGGATCTCCCGAAAAATGCTGGCTGAATCTTCAGGAAGCAATGAATCAGAGGCGAGTCTGTCTTGTATGGCCCGCAGATTCGAGTCCGCATGATAAGCGACGATAAACTTCAATCTGAACTGAGTATGACCGCCAACAGGTAGCAGCTTTTGCATGATGTAGCGCATCTGGTTCAAGCTGGCAAGCAACAAAGTCATACCCGCCGCCAGTTCCGTCGGTGTCTTGCCAAGGGGTCCTCGCCTATAAAGTGCTGGTGACTTGATGTCCCTCATCTCTATGACGCCTGGTAGTGCCGATGCGGGAGCCGGCACCGGCATTTGAAGTCCGAGCATGGTGAGCAATGTTGCAGTATATGCGCCGAGCGCTTCTCCGATCGAGAAGGCTCTTTCGGCGAGATCATGGTCGTGGCCAAAACTGAACGCAGTGGCGTGAGTTGTGGCGAAAATATGTCCGTCGTAGGTGGAGAAGCCGAGATCTGGCTGGATTGCCCTCTTCAAAGGGCCGAGCATACCGCTATGTGGTTCTAGGAAGAATCGCTTCTGGCGTTCCGCGACCTCAGCCAAGTCGATTGCGACTTGCCCGACGGATTTTTCAGCGCCGCCAAGCAATTTCGCTCGGTGTCGTGACGGGCGCACACGATTCACAAACTCTTCCAGCAGTGCAGCAGCGACGCCGGGAGCCAGCTTCTTGATGGCCCGGTGACTTTCAACAACGTACATCGAAGCAGGCGGCAGCAGAGCAGGCGACAATAGTCCCGCTTTGGGGTGCTCTCGAATGCTCAGAAACAACGACGCGAACGATGTCGTGTCGTGCGCAATCGCCTCGAACACCTGAGGTTGCTTTGAGATTGGCAGCTCGGACACAACACCTCCCTAGCTGTTGCTATAGGCTGGTTCAGTGGGCGGTGAGGGAACCTGAAATCTTCGCAGGAGAGATACCTTTTACCTTTATCTGTGTCTTGAAAACCCCTTTATGCCTTGTTTCTGTATGGCATAGCGCACCACAGGAGTCGTGCATATGATCTTCCCCAATCTCGTCACCTATCACGTCTACGACGGCTGTCAACTGCCACCCTTTGACGCGCAGGCGTATCAGTACATCTTAGCCGGCAACGGCGTATTTGTCAGGGCAGAGACACCGTTCTTCGCCACGCTCGTATCCATTGCCGCCTGTTCGATTCGCGGCCTGGCGCCGCTCAAGCCGAGGTTTTGTCTAAAAGTCGCGCGAATTCCGGAAAAACTGCTGAGAGCGGCGCTCACAGACGCGCGAGGCGCCCGGCGACCGGATGGCGGCCTGAACGAGACGCTATACCAGTTCCTGCACCATGGCAACAGGGTGCAATTGCGCCGGCCGTTCCAGCGGGCCACCGGGACCAGTGTCATGGCTACCGGTAACAGCGATGCCAACATCCTCTGCGAGCTGCACTCCCACGGCAATATGAGCGCTTTCTGGGGCCGGACTGACGACGCCGATGAGCAGGGCGTCCGGGTTTACGCCGTCACCGGCCGTCTGGACACCGCCCCTGAAATCCGCGTTCGCGTCGGCGTATACGGCTATTGGCACCCATTGCCCGTCACGGCCGTTTTTACCGGCGCCGGCGGCTTCACCGATCTGTACAACGAGGAGAATGTGCCATGTCTTTCTATCCCACCTTCGACGTAAACGGCCGTTTGACGGAGGCTGAGGCCTACCCTGACGTTGCCCATGCCCTGGAGGAGCTAACTATCAAGGGCTTCTCGGCCACCTACGACCGGAAATTCAACCTCGGCAACTTCGAGAGCCTGAACCCGGCCATGACGGTCTGGGTCAAGACCAACGTTCCCGAAGGCGCAGCCTTCGACCTGCACGACTGCAAGAACCGGTTGCGCCAGATGGCCCGCGACAACGTGCGCGCCCAGCTGCAGCGGCTGCAAGGGAACAGCGAAGTCGTCTTTCTGGGCCTGCGGCCGCCGGCGAACGGCAGCGAGGACCCCATTTTCGTCCGCACCGTCAGCGTCAGCCTGGTCTACAAGGTCAACCTGGGCGACTACAATTCCATCACGCCCGGCTACGCCGACTGGGCCGACCTCCGCCACGTGGCTCATAGCCCGAGCGAACTGCACCTGGCCCTGGCGCGGATGTGGGCCTCGCTCTGGGCCAACGTCGAGGACGAGATCGCCCGCGCCCGGGGCCACGGCGCCAGCGGCGCTTTCCTGGGCATGCCGCAGATCCCGGTTGAGGACCTGACGGCCGCGCCGCCGGCTTCCCGATCAGCCAGAGCCGCCAATGGGAACCGCACCCGGTGACGGCCCTGAACATCGAGCCAACCTACCGGGTCCCACTGGGGGAAGCCAACGTCTTCCGCATCATGCTGGTCGGCGTTGGCGGCACCGGCTCAACCCTGGCTTTGTTCCTGGCCGGCCTGGCCTACCACGCCCGCGAGAAGGGCATTCGGGTCGAGCTGACGCTGGTCGATCCTGACCGAATCGAACAGGCCAACGTAGGTCGACAGGCCTTTGCCC
>JAVVFG010000179.1:0-8145 GCA_032260445.1 Anaerolineae bacterium
GCCGGGCTGATCCTCGTCGACACCAAGTACGAGATGGGGCTGGTCGACGGCCGGCTGACGCTGATCGACGAGATGCACACGCCCGATTCCAGCCGTTACTGGATCGCGGCGAGCTATGAGCCGGGCGGTGATGAACCCGAGAATTTTGACAAGGAGTTCATGCGCAAGTGGTACGCGGCGCAGGGCTATCGCGGCGATGGCACGCCGCCCACGATGCCGGCCGACTTCATCGCCGAGATCGCCGCGCGCTACATCGGCGCCTACGAGAAGCTTACTGGCGAAACCTTTGTCCCCGGCGAAAAACCCGCCCTTGAACGCATTCGCAGGAACTTACTATGAACGAGACGACAGCCCCGCTGGTTGGCGTGATCATGGGCAGCACCTCTGACTGGGAGACGATGCGCCAGGCGACAGAGACGCTGGCGGCGTTTGGCGTGCCCTTTGAGGCGAAAGTGGTCTCGGCGCACCGCACGCCGGAGTGGATGGCGGAGTACGCGCGCACGGCCGTTGAGCGCGGCCTGGAGGTGATCATCGCCGGGGCAGGGGGTGCGGCGCACCTGCCGGGCATGGTCGCGGCACAGACGGTGTTGCCGGTGCTCGGCGTGCCCGTGCAGAGCCGCGCGCTCAACGGGCTCGATTCGCTGCTGTCCATCGTGCAGATGCCTGGTGGCGTACCCGTAGGCACCCTGGCTATCGGCCCCTCTGGAGCGAAAAACGCCGCGCTGTTAGCGATCGCCATACTCGGCAACAAATATCCGGAATACCGTGAAAAGCTCGGGGCCTTTCGCCAGGCACAAAGCGAGAAGGTCCTGGGCGATGTCCTGCCACTGGAGTGATCTAAGGAAAGATGCGCCGTCCTATTCTTCCGCCGGCAACCATCGGCATTCTGGGCAGCGGCCAGCTGGGCCAGATGCTGGCGCTCGCCGCTCGCTCGATGGGCTACCGCGTGCACGTCCTCTCGCCGCGCCCGGAGCCCACACCCACCGGCATGGTTGCCGATAAGGTATATACGGTGCCCTACGACGACCTCGACGCCGTGCGCGCTTTCGCCCAGGGCGTGAACGTGGTGACCTACGAATTTGAGAATGTCCCGGCGGCGACGGCGGCAGCCTGTGCCGAATTTGCCCCGCTGCATCCGGATGCGCGGGCGCTGCATATCGCCCAGAACCGGCTGCGCGAAAAGGCGTTTTTCACCGGTCACGGTTTGCCGACCGCGCCCTACGCCCCGGTGCACGACCTTGCGGAGCTGGAGGCCGCTCTCGCCTCCACCGGCGTGCCGGCCATTCTCAAGACGGCGACTTCTGGCTACGACGGCAAGGGCCAGGTCTATGTGGAGCGCGCAGATAGCGCGGCTGCGGAGGGCGCGTGGCAGGCGATCGGGCAGCAGCCGGCCGTCCTCGAAGGTTTCGTCGATTTCGCCTGCGAGCTTTCCGTCGTCGCTGCGCGCGGGCAGGACGGCTGTTTTGCCCACTATGGCCCCATCGCCAACGACCATGCCGATCACATCCTCGACGTCTCCGTCGCCCCGGCGCGTGTAGCGGACGGCGTTGCCGCGGAGGCTGTGGCAATTGCCCGCAGCGTCGTCGAGGGCCTCGAGCTGGTGGGTGTGCTCTGCGTCGAGCTGTTCCTGACCGGCGACGGGCGGCTTCTGGCCAACGAGATCGCGCCGCGGCCGCACAACTCCGGCCATCTGACCATCGAGGCATGCACGACAAGCCAGTTTGAGCAGCAGCTACGCGCCGTCTGTGGGCTGCCGCTGGGCGACACGGGCTATCGCCGGCCGGCGGCGATGGCCAACCTGCTCGGCGATCTCTGGTTCTGCGGGCCGGAACCCCAATCCCCTGACTGGAGCGCCGTCCTTGCCAACCCGCACGTCAAGCTGCATCTCTACGGCAAAGCGGAAGCGCGCCCCGGCCGCAAGATGGGCCATCTGACGGCGCTGGCCGAGACGCCGGAAGCGGCGAAAGCGATCGTGTTGGACGTGAGAAGGAGACTGTTGCCGGAATCGTGAGGCGTACTTGTGTGCCGCCTCTACAGCGCATGGTAGGAGAGGTGCCTATGGAACCGCTGCATTTTTACGAAGGGGATAAGCCGCACGACGAATGCGGCGTCGTCGGCATTTATGCGCCCGGCCGCGACGTGGCGCGGCTGGCCTTCTTTGGCCTCTACGCGCTGCAGCATCGCGGGCAAGAGAGCGCTGGCATTGCCACCAGCGACGGCCGCATTGCCTTCGTGCACAAGGGCATGGGGCTCGTCTCCCAGGTCTTCAAGGAAGAGAACCTCTCGCCGCTCAAGGGCCATCTGGCGATCGGCCAGAACCGCTACTCGACCACAGGCTCGTCGAATCTGCGCAATGCCCAGCCGTACCTGCTGGAGACGATCCACGGCCCGCTTGGCGTGGCGCACAACGGCAACCTGACCAACGCTCTTCATCTGCGCCAACAGCTTCTCAAGCATGGCGTTGGCCTCTCCTCGACGTCGGATAGCGAAGTGATCACCCAGATGCTCGCCGCCCCGGCCGGTACCTGGATTCAGCCGGCCGTGAACGGGACGGAGCCCGACCGCTGGGTGGCGCGCATCCGCGGGCTGATGGCGGTTGCCGAGGGCGCCTACTCGCTAACTATACTCACCCGCCATGCCATCTACGGGGTGCGCGATCCGCTTGGGCTGCGGCCGCTGTGCCTGGGCCAGCTGGACACCGGCGGGTATGTACTCGCTTCCGAATCGTGCGCGCTGCACACGATCGGGGCAACGCTGGTCCGCGAGCTCGAGCCGGGCGAGATTGTGCGCCTTAACGGCAGCGGGCTGACCTCCTTCACCGGCATGCCATCCCCCCGGCAGGCGCTGTGCATTTTTGAGTATGTCTACTTCGCGCGCCCCGACTCCCACTATGAGGGGCAGCTGGTGCACCGCGTGCGGCAGCAGTTGGGCCGGCAGCTCGCGCGCGAAGCGCCCGTTGACGCGGAAATTGTGGTCGGCGTGCCCGATAGCGCTACGCCGCACGCCATCGGCTACAGTCTGGAGTCTGGCCTGCCGTACACAGAGGGTCTGACAAAGAACCGCTATATCGGCCGTACCTTCATCCAGCCCGACGACCAACTACGCAAGGTGGGCGTCGCGCTGAAATACAACCCGCTGACGATGAACCTGCAGGGCAAGCGCGTCGTGCTCGTGGACGACTCGATTGTACGCGGCAACACGGCCGGGCCGCTGGTACAGCTGCTGCGCGACGGGGGGGCGACGGAAGTGCACATGCGTGTCGCTTCCCCGCCGGTGCGCCATCCCTGTTTCATGGGCGTGGATATGGCCACTGCCAGCCAGCTCATCGCGCACCAGATGGACGTCGAAGGTATTCGGCAGCGTATAGGAGCCGACAGCCTCACCTATCTGAGCATTGAGGGGCTGGACCAGGCGGTCGCCGAGGCACTCGGCAAGCAGTCAGGTCACTGCAACGCCTGTTTCTCGGGCACCTACCCGATAACAATTCCCGACTGGCTCTTTGAGGAGGATCGTGACAAGTTGATGTTTGAAGGGATGTGGGGCGGTGACTGAGACCGCAAGCAAGCATACCGAATCGCTGTCGGTGTTGGTGGTTGGCTCGGGCGGGCGGGAGCATGCGCTGGCCTGGAAGCTAGCCCAATCCCCCCGTGTCGGGCAGCTGTTCATCGTGCCGGGCAACGCGGGGACGGCGAGCGTGGGGCGCAACGTTGCTATCGCCGCCGAGGACGTGCCGGCACTCCTTGCCTTTGCCCGCGAGCAGGGCATCGGGCTTACCGTCGTCGGCCCGGAAGGCCCCCTCGCCGCGGGCATTGTCGATGCTTTCCAGGAGGCCGGTCTACGCATTTTTGGCCCTACCCAGGCGGCGGCGCGTCTGGAGGCGTCGAAAGCCTTTGCCAAGACGTTTATGCAGGAGACCGGCATCCCGACCGGCGCGGCACAGATCGTTACTAATTACGGCACGGCACTCGCCACGCTGCGGGAGATGTCCCTGACAGATGGCGTGGTCATTAAAGCCAGCGGGCTAGCGGCGGGCAAGGGGGTGATCGTCTGCGACACGCGCGCAGAGGCCGAGGCCGCGCTGCATACGATCATGCAGGAGCGCGCCTTTGGCCCGGCCGGCGACGAAGTGTTGATCGAAGAGCGCCTCGCCGGGCCCGAGGTGTCGCTGCTGGCGTTTAGCGACGGCCGGACGGCCGTGCCGCTGCCGCCCGCGCGCGATCACAAGCGGGTTTACGACGGCGACGAAGGGCCCAACACCGGCGGCATGGGCGCCTTCGCCCCCTCACCCGACGTCGACGACGCAGTTGTTGAACAGATCATGGACACGGTCATCCGCCCGGCCGTGCGCGGCATGGCCGAGCGCCGTACGCCTTACGCCGGCGTGCTCTATGCGGGGCTGATGCTCACACAGGATGGTCCCCAGGTGCTCGAGTTCAACTGCCGCTTCGGGGACCCGGAGACACAGGTTATCTTGCCCATGCTGGACGGCGACCTGGCGGCAATCCTGCTAGCCTGTGTCGACGGCACGCTGACCCCCGAGTTGGTCCAGGTCAAGCCCGGCGCGGCGGCCACGGTGGTCATGGCCGCTCCCGGTTATCCCGGCTCGTATCCGAAGGGGCTGCCCATCGGCGGGTTGGATACGGTGTCCGAAGAGGCGATCGTCTTTCATGCCGGCACCCAGGTTACGGACGGCCGGATTGTCAGCAGCGGCGGGCGGGTGCTCGCGGTGAGTGCGCTGGGCGAGGATGTGGCGACGGCCGTGGCGCGTGCTTACGCCGGGGTGGAAAGCATCCACTTTGACGGCGCCCATTTTCGCAGCGATATCGGGCGCTGACGCCGTGGCACGGGAGGACGCTATGGTCGACAAACAAGACGCCTACGCCAGCGCCGGGGTGGATATCGGCGCGGCGACCCGGGCGAAAGCGCTGATGAAAGAGGCCGTGCACGCCACCTTTGGTCCGGAGGTTCTTTCAGTCGTGGGCAGCTTCGGCGGGATGTACGCTGCAGGCAAGCTCAAAGAGGTGGCCGAGCCGGTGCTCGTCGCCTCGACCGACGGCGTGGGCACGAAGACGATGGTTGCCGCGCAGATGGACCGTTGGGACACGATCGGGCAAGACATCGTCAACCACTGTATCAACGACATCCTGGTGCAAGGGGCACAACCCCTCTTTTTCCTCGACTACGTGGCCTCGTCGAAGCTCAGGCCGGAACAGGTGGCAACGGTCGTCGGCGGCATTGCCGCGGCCTGCCGTGAGGCCGGTTGTACCCTGCTCGGCGGGGAGACGGCGGAGATGCCCGGCGTCTATGCACCCGGCGAGATGGACCTGGTGGGCACGATCGTCGGGGTCGTCGAGCGCGCGGCGATCGTCGACGGCAGCCGCATCCGGCCGGGTGACGCCGTGCTCGGCCTGCCGTCGAGCGGGCTGCACACCAATGGCTACACGCTCGCGCGCACGGCCCTCGCCGGCCTCGACTGGCATGGAGCGCATCCGGCCCTCGGCGAGAGTATCGGCAAGGTGCTGCTGGCGCCACATCGCAGCTATCTCCCGGCGGTGCGCGCGCTACAACAAGCCGGCGTCGAGCTGCGCGGCCTGGCGCACATCACCGGCGGCGGGCTGCTCGACAACCCGCCGCGCATGCTCCCGGATGGGGTTGGCCTCGTGCTCCGGCGCGGTAGCTGGACGGTGCCGCCCATCTTTGACCTGATCCAGGAGCACGGCGGCGTCAGCGACGAGGAGATGGCCCACGTCTTCAACCTGGGTCTGGGCCTGCTCGCCGTCATTCCCGCGACGCAAAGCGCGGTCGCCTGCCAGACGGTGAGCGGCGCGCGTGTTGTGGGCGAGATTGTGACCGGCGAGAACAGAGTGACACTTGTACCATGACGACCTCTGAAGCCACCCCCCATAATGAACTCCCGCGCATCGTCGTGCTCATCTCCGGCAGTGGCACCAACCTGCAGGCGCTGATCGACGCCACGCAGGAGGGGCGGTTGTCCGCGCAGATCGTCGCCGTCTTCAGCAACCGCAAAGGTGCCTACGGGCTGCGCCGCGCCGAGCAGGCGGGCATTCCTACCGAGTACGTCCCACTAAAACCTTACCGGGACGCGGGGAAGCGGCGCGAGCAGTATGACGCCGATGTCGCTGAGGCCGTCGCCGCGTACCGGCCGGCTCTGGTCGTGCTCGCCGGCTGGATGCACGTGCTCAGCGCGGCGTTTCTCGACCAGTTCCCGCGGCGGGTGATCAATCTGCATCCGGCGCTGCCGGGGCAGTTTGCCGGCACGCATGCTATCGAGCGCGCCTATGAGGCGTTCCAGCGCGGGGAGATCGCCGGTAGCGGCTGCATGGTGCACTACGCTATCCCCGAAGTGGACGCCGGCGACGTCATCGCGCAGCAACCGGTCCCCCTTTACGCGAGCGATAGCGTCGACGACTTTGAAGCGCGCATGCACGCTGCCGAGCATGAGCTGATCGTACGGGCCACGGCACTGGCGTTGGGGTAAGATCGTCCCGGTCGTCTGGCTGCGATCCATGCGATACCGCGGAAGAAAAACGTGCTGGAATCGGACTTACTGGCGACAAAGCTGTATTGTCCGGCACTGCCGGTGCAGTGGGTGCAGCGCCCGCAGCTCAGCGCACGCCTCGATCAGGGACTGGCTCTGCAGCGCAAGATGACCCTGGTCTCGGCGCCGGCTGGCTTTGGCAAAACGACGTGCGTCGCGAGCTGGTTGCATGCGCGGGTCGACCGGCCGTTGGCCTGGCTATCGCTTGAGCCGGCGGACGACGATCCAGCGCGTTTCTTCACCTATCTGGTTGCCGCACTGCAGCGAGTGGACGCCAGACTCGGCTGGGAGATTGGTGGCATCCTGCGCGCCGGGCAGCTACCTCCCGGCGAGGTGATCGCCGCGACGCTGGTCAACGACAGCGCGGCGGCAGACCCTTTTGTTCTCGTCCTCGACGATTTTCACGTGATCCAGGACCGTTTCATCCTGCAGGTGCTGGAGACAGTCGTCGCTAACCTGCCGCCCGTGCTGCACCTGGTGTTGATTACGCGTGAGGATCCGCCCCTGCCGCTGGCGCGGCTGCGGGCCAACAACGCGCTCACCGAAGTCCGGGCGCGCGACCTGCGCTTTGACAGCGAAGATGGGGCTACGTTCCTCAACGAGGTCATGGGCCTGTCGCTGACGGCCGCCGACATCAGCGCGCTGGAAATGAAGACGGAAGGGTGGATCGCCGGGTTGCAGCTGGCGGCGCTGGCGCTGCAGACGGCGCCTGACGCCGGCGAACCGGCGCTGGTCTCCCGCTTCATCGCCGCGCTCAGCGGTAGCCACCGCTTCATCCTCAGCTACCTCACGGAGCAGGTGCTCAACCAGCAGCCGGAGAATGTGCAGAGATTCCTGCTACAGACGGCCATCCTGGACAAACTGACCGGCGACCTGGGCGACGCAGTGACCGGGCGGTCCGGCAGCCAGGCGCTGCTGGAGTGGCTTTACCGGGCGAACCTTTTCCTGATTGCACTCGACGAGGAAGGGCGCTGGTACCGCTACCACCATCTCTTTGCCGATCTGCTGCGCGAGCGCTTGGGCGCCCTGGACGAGGATGAAATCGCGGAGCTGCACCGGCGCGCCAGCCGCTGATACGTGGCGGCGAGCGGGGATGGCGGCGCCTTCGCCAGCGCCGCCATCGAGCACGCGCTGGCGGCAGGCGATTATGAGATGGCGGTCGACCTGCTGGAACAGCACGGCATGGCAATGGTGATGCAGGGTTATGCGCAGACAGTCAGCGGCTGGGTACAGGCGCTGCCGCCGGAATGGCGTGCGGGCAGCCCGCGTACCGAGCTGGCCTTTGCCTGGATGCACCTGCTGCGCGGGACCTATGCCGAAGCCGCGCCGTACCTGGAGCGAACGAAGCTCGTCATCGGCGGTGAGGGGGCAGAGATCCCGGCAACGCAAGCAGAGCAGGTGCTCAAGGCAGAATGGCTTGTCATGCGGTCCTTGCACCTATTCATGGAGGGTAAGACGGCAGAGAGCCTGGCCCTGGCAAAACAGGCGCTGGAACTGGCACCGGAGAAAGACGGGCGTGTGCGCAGCCTGGCTTATTGGGCAGTCGCCAGCGTCCAACAGCTAGTGGCGGCGTATACGGACGCTAC
>JAVVFG010000180.1:0-8141 GCA_032260445.1 Anaerolineae bacterium
TAGTCGGCCGATTTGGGTGTTGTCATACCCGTAGTAAGCCGCAAACTGTTCTCTCATTACTGCTGATTCCCGTTCGCTTAAGCTAGTGATGCCGCCAAGTAGCGCAATTGCAGAAAATGCAGGTGAAACCCTAGTTGCTGATATACCCACAATAGTCGCTTCTCGGCTGAATCAGCCAGCGCCCCTATTTTGGCAATGAGCTTTTTCAACTCCTCTTCCCCTCCCATGTAGTTCAGTAGTCGTCGCAGATTGAAAAGCAGCTCTTGCTCCTGAGGCTCCAAGTTCTCATCGCTTTGCTGTACCGTGCCCGAATCTCGCGGTAAGGAGTAAGCGATTGGCTGCTACGGGTAGTGAGAGGCTAAGATAAGGGTGAATTCGTGTATCCTTTGGAACCAGGAGCAGGTTCCCCGCGTGCCGCCAACATTTGGACTTGCGCAAAGACCTACGAGAGAAAGTGGGCCTGCTTGGACTCGAACCAAGAACCGATCGGTTATGAGCCGACTGCTCTGCCGTTGAGCTACAGGCCCCGGAAGAGCGGGCAACGGGGATCGAACCCGTGTCACCTGCTTGGAAGGCAGGGGCTTTACCGCTAAGCTATGCCCGCCGGTGGCGGCGCTGGGGGCGCCTCCCTCAGCGCTCGCCAGTCGGGGCGGCCGGATTTGAACCGACGGCCTCTCGGACCCAAACCGAGCGCTCTACCAAGCTGAGCTACGCCCCGAGTGCAGCTCGTATTGTAGCCCTGGACTGCCCTTTGGTCAACCGTTTTGCCTGCCTGCCAAGAGTGGTCTAAACTTGTTGCCCGTCACTTCGTGATGATTTTCACACCCACGATAACAGCCACGGGTAGCCATCGCCCAAACGAGGAGGAACGTCCTGATGCAGTATTTTGGCCCCAGCCCAAGTCATTTTGGCGTCGAGAATCATGGTATCCGCAACGCTGCCACGGTGTACTGGCATCTAACCACCCCCATGCTCTACGAACAGGCGGCACGGCGCCGTGAGGGGGTGCTGGCCCACCTGGGGCCGTTCATCGTGCGCACGGGAGACCATACGGGCCGCTCGCCGAACGATAAGTTCATCGTGCGCGAGCCGACGAGCGAAAAGGAGATCTGGTGGGGTAAGGTGAACCGGCCATACTCGCAGGCGAACTTCGACGACCTGCTGCGCAAGATCCTGGCGTATATCCAACAGCGGGACATCTACGTGTTCGACGGCTACGCCGGCTCGGACCCGCGCTACCGGAAGCCGGTGCGGATCATCACGGAGTATGCGTGGCATAGCCTGTTTGCGCGCAATATGTTTATCCGCGAGTTCGAGCATGAGCGGCTGGAGCGGTTCGTGCCGGAGTTCACGGTCATCGACATGCCGCGCTTTCACGCCAGTCCGGAGTTCGATGAGACGAACAGCCAGACGTTTATTCTGGTGGATTTCGGCAAGCGGCTGGTGCTGATCGGCGGCACGGAGTACGCGGGCGAGATCAAGAAGAGCATCTTCACGGCGCTGAATTATTACCTGCCGCTGCGCGGGGTGCTGCCGATGCACTGCAGCGCCAATTACGGTGAGGATGCGGACGACGTGGCGCTCTTCTTTGGCCTGAGCGGCACGGGAAAGACGACGCTGAGCAACGACCCGGACCGGGCGCTGATCGGCGACGACGAGCACGGCTGGAGCGATGATGGGGTCTTTAACTTTGAGGGCGGCTGTTACGCGAAGGTGATCAACCTGACGAAGGAGGGCGAGCCGCTCATCTACGAGGCGTCGCGCCGCTTCGGTACGATCCTGGAAAACGTGGCCTATGACCCAGAGACGCGGCGCGTCGATTACGACGATAGCTCGCTGACGCAGAATACGCGCGCCAGTTACCCGATCAGCCACATCGAGAACGTGGACCGCGACGGCGTGGCGGGTCACCCGCGCAACATTGTGTTCCTGACGGCGGATGCTTTTGGGGTGCTGCCGCCGATCAGCCGGCTAACGAACGAGCAGGCGATGTATCACTTCCTGAGCGGCTATACGGCGAAGGTCGCGGGCACCGAGCGGGGGATTACCGAGCCCGTGCCGAACTTCAGCGCCTGTTTTGGCGCGCCGTTCATGCCGCTGCACCCGGGGGCGTACGCGCGGCTGCTTGGCGAAAAGATCGAAAAGCACGAGGCGAAGGTGTGGCTGGTGAATACGGGCTGGACGGGCGGGCCTTACGGCACGGACAGCCGGATGAAGCTGGGGTACACGCGCCGCATGGTAAGCGCGGCGCTCAACGGCGAGCTGGATGGGGTGGAGACGTTCACCTTCCCGGTGTTCGACCTGGAGGTTCCGGCGCACATCGAGGGGGTGCCCGACGAGGTGCTGGATCCGCGCAAGACGTGGGACGATCCGGAAGCGTATGACCGGCAGCGGGCGCGGCTGGCACAGATGTTTGTGGAAAACTTTGAGCAGTTTGCCGACGGCGTGTCGCAGGAGGTGCGCGATGCCGGACCGAACCTGGAAGAAGCCGAGGTTGCTGCCTCTTAGCGCGAGAATAGGGTGGCCGCTGCGGCGAGTACCTTTTTTCCAGTGAAACCATTAACCGACAAGCAACGGGGCTGGCTTTACCGTTCGGGGGAGCGCGCGGCCTTGTTCCTCGGGGGTGAGGAGGCGCCGGCCGTCTACCTGCGCTATGCGTTTCTGCTGCAGGGTAGCGAGATCCCGATTTTCCCGGCCCTGGCAGTTGATGATTGGGGACACGAGCGGCGTGATCTGAGCCTGTATGCGTGGGTGCACGAGGAAGGGGAGCGCTTCCCGCGCAGTGAGATTTTCGGCTACGAGCGCGATGGCAGCGAGACGCAGGTCTTTCTGCGCGCCCTGGAAACGTTTATGAAGCTGCCTTGCTTTGCTTACCGGCGCCGCTCGGACCCGGTGGGTGCGGGGCTGCAGGTGCAGACGGTTTTTGTGCCGGATCCGCTACATATGGGGAAGCCGGGGCGGGTGGAGGTGCCGGGAGAGATTGGCTGGCCTTTGCAGCACGCCGCGGTCCGTTGGCGCCGTGCCCGGCCTGGGTCGCTGGGTGATTATGGGTGGAGACAATTGGACTGGTAGCGGGCCGGGGGGCAGCTTCACGGCGGATGAGGCAACGGAGAATTGGGGTTTGCTGGGCGCTTCGGGCGAGCAGGACGCTCGCGGTCCGTGGGGGGATAGCTTCTTCGTGGCGGGACGGCGGAACTTTCATTTTTGCCCGATTTCAGCTAGAATTCTTTCCCTATGCCTACGCCCTTTATGCATTTGCGGGTTGCGGAACGCATCCGCCAACATCCAGAGTTGGGCCCGAGCGCCGGGCAGCAGATGGACGCAGCCTGGCCGGCGTTTTATCTGGGAAATATTGCGCCCGATTTCCAGACGATCAGTGACGTGCCGCGTGAAGTGGCGCACTTTTATGAGCTGCCGCCGGCACGCGATGTGGTGGCGCACGAGGAGATGCTGGAGCGCCTTCCCCATCTGGCCGATGCCAGCGCGCTGGACACGGACCACGCGGTGTTCATTGCCGGGTACCGCGCTCATCTGTTGCTGGATCTGCGCTGGTATTGGGATATCCTGATCCCGTGCTTTGTCGAGGCGGATGACTGGCCGGTTGACCACCGCCAGCGTTTTCTGGTGCACAACACGCTGTTGACTTACCTGGATCGCCTGTCACGGCAGAAGCTACCGGAGGACGCGGGCCGGACGCTGGCGGCGGCGATGCCGCAGAGGTGGCTGCCGTTTGCTGGCGACGGCGATCTGATCCGCTGGCGTGACATGATCGCGGCACAGCTTGCGCCGGGCACGGTGCCGGCAACGGTGTCGATCTACGCCGAGCGGATGCGGATGAGCGCCAAGACATTTGCGGCGAATCTCGACGATTCCGCTTGGATGGACGAGCAGGTTTTCCGTAAAGTTTCGCTGGACCATGTGCTTGCCGTGATCGATAGTGGCGTTGACGACAGCGTCCGGCTGGTGGGAGCGTACCTGGACGGCCGCGAGCCCTGATTTCTGCCGGCTCAGCCGGGGGTGGTGGGGCACGTATGTGCCGGCCTCCCGCGACAGAGCCGCCGGCATCAGGCCAACAATTAGGTTTCCAATGATCAAGATAACTGATGAGCTAAAGAGGAAGATTACACCGGCACCGATCCGGCAGATTGTACAGGTGCGCTTTCCCGACGGGCGCGCGTTTGATGGGCCGGTGGGTACCACCGTGGAGGCGTTCGTGCAGATTGCCGAGCCGCCAACGCCGGGCCGGATCGTGGCTGCTTTGGTGAATAACCGGCTGCGCGAGCTGTCTGCGGAGCTGCATAGCGACGCGGACTTGATCCCGATCAGCATGGCCGATTCCGATGGGGTGCGCATCTACCGCCGCTCGCTCAGCTTTCTGATGATTGCCGCGGCCACGGAGCTTTTCCCGGAGCGCACGGTTTATGTCAACCATTCGATGCCCTTTGGCGGCTACTACTGTGAGGCGCAGGGCGGCGACGCGCTGACAGTGGAGGAGCTGGACATGCTGCGCCGGCGGATGCGCGAGCTGGTCGATGCGGACCTCCCCATCGCGCAGGTGCGCGTGCCGCTTGACGAGGCGCTGCAGCTATTCGAAGCGAATAACGATATGGAGAAGGCCGACCTGTTTACGCGGCGCCGCAAGGATTATCTCACGTTGTACGAGCTGAATGGCGTGCGCGACTATTTCCACGGCTTCATGGTGCCGAGCACAGGCTACCTCGACCTGTTCGACCTGCGCCCGTATCACGAAGGTTTCATCGTGCAGTTCCCGCGACGGCACGAGCCGGACCGGCTGCAGCCGTTTGAAGACGAGCCGCGGTTGGCGCGCATTTTCCAGGATTATGACAAGTGGCTGCACATCATCGGGGTCCCGAATGTGACGGCGGTCAATTGGGCGATCAACAGCGGGCGCATCCAGGAGGTGATCCTCGTCGCCGAAGCGCTGCACGCGCAGCATGTGGCGGCGATTGCCAGCGAGCTGACGAGCCGGCCGTCGGTGAAGCTGGTCCTGATTTCTGGCCCTACCTCTGCGGGAAAGACGACGTTTGCGCGGCGCCTAGCGGTGCAATTGTTGGCGCAGGGTATCCAGCCAGTTGCGGTGAATATGGACAACTACTTCGTTAATCGCGAGGATACGCCGCGCGACGAAAACGGGGATTATGATTTTGAGGCGCTGGAGGCGGTCGATCTTGCGTTGTTCCGGCAGCACATGAAGCAGTTGCTGGCGGGCGAGACGATTGTGCAGCCGGTGTTCGACTTCCGTGCCGGGGCGCGCCACTGGGGCAGCGAGCTGACGATCGGCCCGTCGCACGTCCTCCTCGTGGAAGGGATCCACGCGCTGAATCCCCAGCTTACGACGGGCATTCCGGAAGAGGCGACGTACAAGGTCAACGTGTCGGCCTTTACGCAGATCAACCTGGACCGCCACAATCGCGTGCCGACGACGGATACGCGGCTGCTGCGGCGCATCATTCGCGATGCCGCTCATCGCGGCTACAACGCGACGGAGACGATCCGGCGCTGGCCAAGCGTACGGCGCGGGGAGAAGCGGTACATCTTCCCTTACCAGAACAACGCCGACGTCTTTTTCAATTCGGCGCTGGTCTATGAGCTGTCGATGCTGAAGCCGCTGGCGCAGCCGCTGTTGTTGCAGGTGGAGCCGGGCACGCTGGAGCGGGTGGAAGCGAACCGGCTGCTGGCCTTTTTGCAGTGGTTTGATCCTATTCCGAGCGACGTACAGGTGCCGAATAACTCGATTTTGCGCGAGTTTATTGGTGGCTCAATTATGGCCACATTTGAACCCTGGCTGCGCTAGGACGGCGCCAGATCGACTCCGGAAAAAAGAAGGGCGCCCGCCGGGGCGCCCTGTTTGTTACGATTTCTGCCTGCGGCTCAGACCTTACCGCTGGTGATAGACATCTTGAGCTCGCCGATGGCGCGGGTGACCTCGATATCGCGCGGGCAGGCGTTGGTACAGTTGAAGATGGTGCGGCAGCGCCAGACGCCAAACTGGTCGGCGACGATCTTCAGCCGCTGCTCGTACGCCTCGTCGCGGCTGTCGTAGATGAAGCGATGGGCCTGAACAAAGGCTGCCGGTCCCTGGTAACGACCATCGGCCCAGAAGCTGGGGCAGGAGGTGGTACAGGCGGCACAGAGGATGCACTTGGTCGTGTCGTCGAAGCGCTCGCGATCGGCCTGCGACTGCAGGCGCTCGCGACCGTCGGGCGGCGGGGGATTGTCGTTGACGAAGTAGGGCATCACCGTGCGATAATGGTCGAAGAAGGGCTCCATGTCGACGATGAGATCTTTGATGACGCGAAGGCCGAGCATCGGCTCGACCTGGACGTCGACGACGCCATTGCTGCCGCCGAGACGGGCCACGAGCATCTTGCAAGCAAGGGCATTGGCGCCGTTGATGCGCATGGCATCGGAGCCACAGACACCGTGGGCGCAAGAGCGTCTTAGAGCCAGGGTGCCGTCGATCTTCCACTTCACCATGTGGAGAAGGTCGAGTACGGTATCGGTCGGCGAGACCCCTTCCAGCGTATACTCGCCCCACCAGGGTTTGTTGTCCTTTTCCGGGTTGAAGCGGCGCACGCGCATGCGCACCGTTACTTCACGTGTCGTATCTACAGCTACTTCGGTCATCAGTACACACGCTCCTTCGGCTCGTAGCGCGTAATCACTACCGGCTTGTAATCCAGGCGGTAGCCGTCGTCCTCCAGGTAACACAAGGTGTGTTTGAGCCACTCCTCGTCGTTGCGCTGGGGATAGTCGTCACGGGCATGCCCGCCGCGGCTCTCGGTGCGGGCCAGCGCGCTGACGGCGGTCACTTCTGCTAATTGCAGCAAGCAGCCCAGCTCCCACGCCTCGAGGAGCTCAGTGTTGAAGATCTGGCCCTGATCGTCGATCTTCACGCCGTGCTGGTACTCCTGGCGCAGCTCGCCCAGCTCTTCAACCGCCTCGCGCATCGGCTCTCCGACACGGAAGACACCAACTTTAGCGGTCATCAAGGTCTGCATCCGTTCGCGCAGCTCAAAGGCGCTGGCGTCGCCGCTGCTCTGGCGTAAGCGGTCAAACTGGGCGAGTACTTCATCAGCGGCGCCGTCGGGCAGCGGGAGCAGCTCCGTGTCCTGGCAGAAGCGTACCATATCGACGCCAGCGCGGCGCCCGAAGACGACGAGATCGGTGAGCGAGTTAGTGCCGAGCCGGTTGGCGCCGTGGACGCTGACGCAGGCAGCTTCGCCGGCGGCGTACAGGCCAGGCAGGACGGTCTTGTGCGCATCGACGACCACGCGGCCATCGACATCGGTCGGGATGCCGCCCATGGCGTAGTGGGCGGTCGGCTGCACGGGCATCGGCTCCTTGACGGGATCGATACCGAGATAGGTGCGGGTGAAGTCGGCGATGTCGGGCAGCTTGGCTTCCACATAGGCGGCATCGATGCGCCGCGATTCGCCCTCCTTCTCAAAGTAGTAGTTGACAGTTTCTGGCCGCACGTCGAGATGGACGTAGCGTTTGCCATTGATGCCGCGGCCCGCCTGCACCTCGAGGTAGATGGCGCGGCTAATCACGTCCCGGCTGGCCAAATCTTTGATTGACGGCGCATACTTCTCCATGAAGCGCTCGCCCTCGCCGTTGAGGAGCACGCCACCCTCGCCGCGCACACCTTCTGTGATGAGGATGCCCAGCTTGAAGATACCCGTGGGATGGAACTGGAAGAACTCCATGTCCTCGAGGGGCACGCCGCGCCGCAGGCAGATGGCGGCGCCGTCGCCGGTGAGCGAGTGGGCATTGCTGGTTACCTCCCAGCAGCGGCCCCAGCCACCGGTGGCAAAGAGGACGGCCTTGCTGCGAAAGATGTGGAACTCGCCGGTGGCGACGTTGATGGCGACCACGCCGCGGATGGTATCGTCCTCGCGAATGAGATCGACGACGTGAAACTCGTCGAAGAAGGTCACGTCGTGCTTGAGGCATTGCTGGTAGAGGGTCTGGAGGATCATGTGGCCGGTGCGGTCGGCGGCGTGGCAGGCGCGCTCGACGGGGCGCCCGGTTTCGTTGTTGGTGTGCCCGCCAAAGCGGCGCTGCGAAATGCGCCCGTTACTGAGCCGGTCGAAGGGCAGCCCCATGTGCTCCAGCTC
>JAVVFG010000181.1:0-8137 GCA_032260445.1 Anaerolineae bacterium
GCGACGTCGAGCACGGTGTCGCCCGGGCGCACCTCGGCTGCCTGGAGCACGCGCTGGGGCCAGGCGGCAAAGAGGGCGGGGACGAAAAATGCTTCGTAGATCTCGGCGGCACTGGTGGATACCTGGCCAGTCTGGTGTTCGTTCATACTGCCTCCAACGGGTGAACTCGAGGGATACGATCACCTTAGCAAGCCGCGCGGATAGTGACTAGTCCACAATTTGGACTGGTCGTGGTTAGCCGTTACACTGTAGGGTGATAGGTGGGGCGGGGGAAAGGAAGGTGCGGCGATGTACGAGTACGGCCAGTATTGTCCGGTGGCAAAGGCAGTCGAGATTCTGGGGGATCGCTGGACGCTGCTGATTGTGCGCGACCTGTTGATGGGGACGTGCCACTTCAACGATCTGGAGCGGGGGCTGCCGGGGATCTCGCGCAGCCTGCTGGCGGAACGGCTGCGGCGGCTGCAGGCGATGGGGGTGGTGGAGAAGGTTGAGCAGCCGGAGAAGCGGCGGAACACGGCATATCACCTGACGGAGGCGGGGCGGGAGCTAGAGGGGGTGATCGAGGCGCTGCTGCTGTGGGGCGCGCGCTGGGCGTTTGAGGAGCCGCGGGAGAGCGACCTGGACCCGCTGCTGTTGATGTGGTGGATGCGCAATCGGGTCTGTGTGGAGCGGCTGCCGGCCGGGCGGGTGGTGATCCGCTTTGATTTCAGAGGGGCGAAAGTAGAAACTTACTGGCTGGTGCTGGAGCGGGAGGATGTGTCGGTGTGCCTGTCGGATCCGGGTTTTGATCTGAACGTGCTGGTGACGGCGGATCTGGCGGCGTTCTTCCAGATCTGGGCCGGGCGGTTATCGTTTGCCGAGGCCGGCGAGGCAGGGCTGGTGGAAGTCGCCGCGATTCCCAGCCTGGCCAATGCCTTTCCCGGCTGGTTTGCGTACAGCGTGGCGGCGCCAGCGGTGCGAGCGGTTGGCGGCGGGCGAGGAGCCGGTCCGGCTAGCGACTCACCAGCGGCAGGTGGCTGAAGGCTACCGGTTCAAACGGCTTGTAGACATACATCAAGTCGCCGCGAGTGGCGTCGTAGTAGCTGATGTGCGGGTAACCATATAGGGCGATCGAGGTGTACATGCCCACATCGCCCTCGCTCGCCACTGTTTCCGTGCTCCAGTACCGTCCTGCATCACTGTGGGCGGAGTGAGCGTATTTCAGGTCCTGGTTGGTAGCGTCGAAGTAGCTGATGTGGGCATAACCGTCGTAGGATACGGCTATCGCCGGGTCCCGACCAACGTCGCCGGCGGCGTCGACGAGTTGCACATGCCAGCCGGTATCATCGCGGTGAGCATAGTACAGGTCGAGCGAACTCGCGGAATAGAAGGCGATATGGGGGCGGCCGCGCCCATCAAGCGATAGCGCCACCTCGTTCACGCCAAAGGTGGTGCTCGTGGCAACGTCTTCGTGCCAGCCGGCCTCGTCGCGGAACGCGTAGTGGAGAGCGCCGTCTGCGGAGTAAGCAACATGGGGCCTGCCCGCAGCGTCGGTCACCAGGGAGGCATTGCCCGTGGTGGAGTCGGCGATCACTTCCGGTACCAGGGGATCCGCGGTAGGCAGAGGACTATAATACAGTGAAGGTGCTACTATAGGTGCTATTATCCCTTCCCCGACTGTTGGGCTCCAGACGCCATGGACCTGACCGTTCGGCGAGACAGCGATGTCGTAAAAGATGCCAGTGATATTCGAAAGATAGCCCCCGATACGCCCAGCATACCAGCCGCTTGTCTCCCGGAGGGCGTACGCCAAGGCAAAATAGCCGGTGGCTCGCCCGTAAGCGTTGAAGAGAAGGTGGGGAGAGCCATCAGGAGCAAGGGCAAGAGCTGTGGGGGACTGGGAGGCCGATCCGATCAGTTCGTTCTCCCAGCCACTGGCCGTGCGCCGCGTGTAGCGCAACTGGCGGAAATGGGCATCAGTATGGTTGCCAGTGTAGCTTATATGTGCCATACCGCTCGCATCACGGGCCATCGAGGCGCCAACACCAGCCACGCCGCCGTCGTCGACAACTTCTGACTGCCAGGTATCCGTATTGAATTGGTGGGCCAGATCGCCCGCCTGGGGGAAGAAGATGTGAGGCGAACCGGAAGGCTCCAGGGCAAGTGCTGTCTCCTCAGCACTTCCGTCGGCGATCTCAATGGTGGTGGCCGACCAACCGGCCGTGTTACGAGTCGCATAGCTGGGGAGGTAGAGATAGAGCTGGGGATAGGCGTTTATATACAAAACGTAGGCGGTGTAGCTAAGGTGCGGGTGGTTAGCGGCATCGAGTACCATGGAAATGCCGTAGTGACCCATGACATAATAGTTGTCGGACTGTACGGCGACTTCGTGGCTCCAGCCGCCCGCATCGCGGTAGGCGTACATAATGACCGTATCAGACCAAGTAGTCGCTGGGGCTCGCCCAGCATAAGCAAGATGCGGCCGGCCGGTGGCATCTAACGCCAAGGCGGTTTGTAGCGACTGCGTGTCTGTATAAACGGTCTCCACCTGCCAGCCGCCGTCCTCATAGGCATAGCGTAGGTCGCCGGGGGCGGCCGTTACGTAGCTGATGTGGGGCCGACCGTCGCTGTCCAAAGCTAGAGAGGGATGGTGGCCGCCACCGGCATCGACGGTCGAGTCCTGCCAGCCACCGGCGTCCTGCCAGGCATGGAGGAGTTCGTTCTCAACCCCGTCACGGAAGGCTACGTGTAGCTGACCGGTTGCCGTGACTGCTGGCGAGGGCCAAGGCTGGTCGCCGATGGCCTGCGCGACTGTCTCCATATCCCAGGCGCCGGTCGTGCCATAGGCATAGCGGAGCGCCTTTGTTCCCTCGTCGAGGTAGAAGATGTGCAAAGTGCCGTCGCCGTCGATGACCAGCGCCGCCTGGCTGCCGACGCCCGGCCGGTCTTCCACAGTCTCTACCTGCCAGCCGGCGTCGCTTTGCCAGGCGTGGTAGAGGGCTTCGCCGCCGTAGACGACGTGGGCGATGCCGGCAGCGTCGAACTGCGCGCTGCGCGGGCCGAGGTCGTAGAAGTTGTGGGGGCAGGCGGCGCACTCCAAGACCCAGGCGGGCGCGGCGGGTGCGGAGTCAGGTGTGGCGCGGGCGGTGAGGACAGTGGCCGCCACCCAGATGAACAGCAGAAAACCGACGAACGTTGCTCGACCGCGAAACGGACCGTGCGCCATGGCTCATGACCTCCCCGGTGGCAGCTACGCCTGCACGCCGTGTAACTATACAGTATAGCATAGAAACGGCGCTTTGCGGCGTTTTTCGTGGCGACATGTCGCCGGACGAGGGCGGTTCGTGCGGAGCGGGCCGCGGCGACGTAATGCTGCCGCTTCTAGCGGGCTACCAGCGGCAGGTGGCTGAAGGCTACCGGAATAAATGGCTTGTAGACGTACATCAGGTCGCCGCGCGTGGCGTCGTAGTAGCTGATGTGCGGGTAGCCGTAGAGGGCGATCGAGGTGTACAGGCCGACATCGCCCTCGCTCGCCAGGATTTCCGTGCTCCAGAACCATCCTGTCTCACCGCTGCGGGTGCGGAGAGCGTATTTCAGGTCCTGGTTGGTAGCGTCGAAGTAGCTGATGTGGACATTGCCGTCGGAGGACACGGCGATCGCCGGGTACTGGCCAACGTCGCCGGTGGCGTCGACGAGTTGTACATGCCAGCCGGTATCGTCGCGGCGGGCATAGTACAGGTTGCGGGAGTACGCGGCGTAGAAAGCGATATGTGGGCGGCGGTGCCCATCGAGCGCGAGCGCCACTTCATCCACGCCATAGATGTTGCTGGTGGCGACTTCTTCCTGCCAACCGGCCTCATCGCGATAGGCATACAGGATGGAGCCAGCAACCGAATAGGCCACGTGCGGGTTCTGCGCCGTATCAGTGGCCAGCGACATATGGCGCACATCGCCACTGCTGATTAATTCGGGCTCGACTGTATCCACGCGGGGTAGCTGTACGTAGTAGAGCGGCCCGCCCAGCCAATTGCCATAGGCCACCCCTCTTGCCCAAACAGCGTGCACTTGACTATCGCCAGAGACGGCTAAATCGAATATTGGGCTGTCTTCCCCGAAGAACATGTTACCGGAGACAGGTTCGCTGTGCCAACCAGCTGCATCACGGTAGTCGTGATATAGGGCAAACTCAGTAGTATAACGTGCAAAACCATTGCGGAGAGTATGGGGATAGCCGTAAGGATCCAATGCAAGGGCCGTGTTTGGCTGCGTGGTCTGTGCCACCAAGCCGCTCTGCCAGCCTTCAACTGTTCGCTGGCTATAACGTATGCCATCCAGTGGGATGCTCGGGCTGTTAACATAGGAGTCTGTCGAAGTTATGTGGGCTCTGCCACGCGCGTCGAGTGCCATGGACGCACCGATACCTGCCATACCTCCTGGATCAACGGTTTCGTGCTGCCAGGTGCCAGTGTAGAGTTGATGTATTAAATCCCCGTCTGTGCGGTAGATCAAGTGCGGCTGTCTGTCGCCGTCCATCGCTAGGGCCAGCTCTACGCTATTCCGATATTCGGGGAGAAAGCGGACCGACCAGCCTCCAGCCTCACGTGTAGCGTGGCGGGGGAGATAGAAAGAACTAGGGTAGTAGGTCCAACCCAAATAGTGGGCCGTGTAAGCAACGTGCGGCCGGTCTCCGCTGTCAAGAGCGAGGGATAGGTCGTAGCCAATGCCCGATGTTGAGCCGTATTCGTCAGCTGGCGTGGCGTCGGCTACTTCGTGATGCCAGCCGCTCTGATCCAGGTAGGCATACATGAGGCCCATACCGCTATAGCCGTCGGGGTCTGTAGCCCAAGCACCGTAGACGAGATGTACTTTCCCGGTGCTATCCAGGGCCAGCGCGCTGTCAGATATCCTCACATTTGCCCGCACCGCTTCCACCTGCCAGCTACCGTCGTCATAGGCGTAGCGCAGCTCTCCGCCAGTCCATACGTCGTAATCTACAATATAGCTCAGGTGGGGCCTGCCCTCGGCGTCTAGCCCCAGGGAGGGATGCTCCCCTCCGTAGGCGTCCACGGTAGACAACTGCCAGCCACTACTGTCACGTTGCGCATGCACGAGTTCGTCCTGGACGCCATTACGAAAGGCTACGTGGAGCTGACCGTCGGCCGTGACTGCCGGTGAGGGCCAGGGTTGGTCGCCGATATCGGTGGCAACCGTCTCCAGCGTCCAGGCGCCGATCGTGCCGGAGGCGTGGCGAAGGGATTGTGCTGCTTCGTCCAGATAGAAGATATGTAATGTGCCGTCGCCGTCGATGACTAATCCCGCCTGGCTGCCGACCCCGAGCCGGTCTTCCACGACTTCCACCTGCCAACCGGTTTCGCTTTGCCAGGCGTGGTAGAGGGCTTCGCCGCCGTAAACGACGTGGGTCATGCCAGCGGCGTCTATTTGCGCGCTGCGCGGGCCCAGGTCGTAGAAGTTGTGGGGGCAGGCAGCGCACTCGAAGACCCAATCGGGTGCCGCTGGTGCGGTGTCAGGTGTAGCACGGGCGGTGAGGACAGTGGCCCCCACCCAGATGAAGAGCAGAAAACCGACGAACGTTGCTCGCCCGCGAAACGAACCGTGCTCCATGGCTGATGACCTCCCCGGTGGCAGCTATGTCTGCACGCCGTGTAACTATACAGTATAGCATAGAAACGGCGCTTTTTGGCGTCGGGGGAGGTAGGTTTTGGACGAACATGGCTGTTCCGGTGGAGGCGGGCAGGATGCCCGCGGTCGATGAAGGATCCGCGATGGGCGAACGGCAAGGCAGACGAAGACGGTGCGGATGGCGATGAACGCCAGGAGCCGGGCTTTCACAGTAGTCCGGCTCCTGGCCATCAGTCGTTGAGGTCTTGGCGGCGGAAGAGGACGACGGCGAGGGTGAGGAAGAGCACAGTGTAGACGGCGATGCCGGTAACGGCTACGCCGGTGGAGAGGAGCTCGGGGCCGGCGACAGGCTGGCCATCAACGCTGACCTGCATGAGGCGCTGGCTCTGCAGCAGGTTCTGGGCGAGACCGGCCGGGAGGTAGAGGCTGAGGCGGGCGAGAGCCTGGCTGAACATCGCCGCGATCTGCAGGAGCAAGCCTTCGACGATCAGGGCAAAGGCGATGCCGGTGCCGACGGCGGCAACGGTGGAGCGGGTGGCGACGGCGAGGAGGAAGGTGAGCGCGGCGTAGGGCAGGAGGGAGTAGGCGGTGGCAAGGGCGCGCAGGAGGAGACTGCCCCAGGCAACGTCGCCGGCGCCGAGGCTGCCTTCGAGGCTGAGGGTGAAGAGGGCCGTGAGACCGCCGCCGACGAGCAGGGGGACGAAGACCATGAGCAGGATAGGGAGGAGCAGGGCGACGAACTTGGCGGCGAGGAAGAGGGGACGGGGTACGCCGCGCCCGAGCCACTGCTGCAGGGTGCGCCAGGTGTATTCCTGGGCCATGGTGGTGCCGCTGAGAATGACGGTGAGGAAGCCGCCGAGCGCAGCGCCGCCGGCGATGCCAATGGCGCTGAAGAGGCTATCGGGCCAGGTGACCTGCTGTTCCATCTCAGCCATCACCTCGGGGCCCATGTTGCCGGCTAAGTTGTTGTTCAGGACGAGGTAGTTGATGGCGGTCATGAGTACGGTGGTGGCGGCGAGCACGGCCAGCAGGATCCAGGGTAACGGGCGGCGCATGAGCTTGGTTCGTTCGATGGAGAGGGTTCTGATGAACATGGGTTCACTCCTATATTCATGGTTGGGCTGCAGGGCAGCGATTTACAAAATCGCTGTACGGCGAGCAGTTAGGCCGATTCTTTGGTTAGCTCGAGGAAGGTTGCTTCGAGGTCATGGCCCTGAGCGACGACTTCCGCCGGATAAATCTGGTGGGCGGCGAGGCGCTCGACGATCGTTTCGCCGGGCAGGCCGGCCACTTCGAGATAGCTGCCGTTGCTGCGCAGATCCGCGGCGGCAACGCCGCTTTGCAGGAGGGCGTCACGCGCGGCGGCCGGGGAAGCGACACGGACGCGTACGACCTGCTGCCGGCCGAGCAGCTCGCTGACGCGGCCCTGGGCGACGATCTGCCCGCGGTTGAGCACGGCGACGCGGTCGCAGGTTTGCTCGACTTCGTGCAGTAGGTGGCTGCTGAGGAAGACGGTGGTGCCGTCTGCGGCGAGGCCGCGCAGCAGGTCGCGCACTTCGCGCATGCCGGCGGGGTCGAGGCCGTTCGTCGGCTCGTCGAGCAAGATCAGCTCGGGGTGGTGGATGAGGGCGGCGGCGAGGCCCAGGCGCTGTTTCATGCCGGTGGAGTAGCCCTTGACCGGCCGGTCGGCGGCGTGGGCGATGCCGGCGAGGTCGAGGACTTCGTCGATGCGGACGGCGCCGACTCCGGGGTAGAGGCGGGCGACGAGCTGCAGGTTGCGCCGGGCGGAGAAGCGGGGCACGAAGCTAGGGGCGCCGACGAGGGCGCCGACGCGGCGCAGCGGGGCGACGCGAGCTGGGCTGACCCGTTCGCCGAACAGCTCGACTTGGCCGCTGGTGGGATGGATTAGCCCCAGGGCCATGCCGATGGTCGTGGTCTTTCCGGCGCCGTTGGGACCGAGGAAGCCGAAGACTTCGCCACGGTAGACGGGCAAGTCGATGCCGGCGACGGCGCGGACGGAGCCGTAGTTCTTGCTTAGTGCGAAGGTCTGCAAGACGATTTCGTTCATGATTGGCTTTTCCTCTCTGCGCATAGACCCGACGCGTTCCGGAAACCTGCCGGTCTGTCAGGCATTCGTGGGTGACTGATTGTAGGATAGCGTGGAAGGGGAGGAAGGGGACCGGTCTGGCGGCTGATATGGGATGGGCCAGGAGGCTGGTTTTGGGCTGGTCAGGTGGGTAGGTGGCGGAGTATAGTGCAAGTGTGGTAGCGATTTAGCCAGTGGTGTGCTGATGCAGCGTGTCTTGTTGACGGGGATGTCGGGGACGGGGAAGTCGACGGTGATCCGCGAGCTGGCGGCGCGCGGCTACCGGGCGATCGACGCCGATGAGAACGGGTGGAGCCACTGGGTTAACATGCGCACAGGACGGCCGGCGCCGGCGCCCGCAGCGGGCGCGTATGGCTGGGATGAGCTGGATTGGGTGTGGCGCGAGGAGCGCATGCAATGGTTGCTCTCGTA
>JAVVFG010000182.1:0-8120 GCA_032260445.1 Anaerolineae bacterium
GCCGGCGCGAACTGGGCGCTGACGGCCGATCTGGCACCGGATGCAGAAGCAGGACGATTCTTCGGACTGGCGAACTTTGGCACGGCCGGAGCGACGGCGGCGGCAGGGCTGTTTGGGCCGCTGGTCGACTGGGGGAACCGCGCACAGGACGAAGCAGGATACACTCTCTTATTTGTGAGCGCAGTTGCTGCGTTTTTGGCGAGTATTCTCGCGCTGCGGCTGGTCGCAGCGGCACGAAGAGACGAAGCAAAAGAGGGGTACATGATGTTTTCGGGGAGCGAGACGGAGCGCGCCGCAGCACGGCCGGAGACGGGGGAGCCAGTAGCAAGCAGTGGCGGTGGCCCTCTCGGTGCGCAAAGGAGAAAACGATGACGGACGAAAGAGAACGCGTAACGGCGGAAGAACCCAGCCCGCTCAAGGCACCCATGCTAGCTAATTGGCTGGCCGCGTTATACGCTCCCATCCAGCCATATCTCAAACGGACCATCCAGATAGAGCGTGCCGGCCCGCGCGAGCATAACCCGCAGGACATTCTCGTGCCGGAAGGCTTTATCGCCGAGGTCGTGGCCAAGGAATTGAATGCTCCGGTGCATTGTACTTTTGACGATGAGGGGAATTGTTACATCGTCGAAAGTGGACACAAAATTGATGTCCCGCCGCGAATTCTGAAGCTGGATGTGGCAGAGGGCTCGTGGGAGACCTTCTTCACTCTGCCGGAGGAGCGCTGGATCATGACGGGGGCGATGACGGGAGCACGCTGGCACGAGGGTTACCTCTACGTCATGAATACAGACACGCTCTTCCGCCTGGACGCGAACGGCGAGAACCTCGAGGAAATCGTGACGGACTTGCCGGGCGTTGGCGATCATCAGGCGAACTACCCGATCCTTGGGCCAGACGGCAAGCTCTACTTTGCAGTGGGCTCTGCGACGAACTCAGGTGTCGTCGGCGGCGACGATTACGCTTTTGAGTGGTTGCCGAAGTATCCCGAGTTCCACGATATCCCTGGTGCGGATATCACGCTGGCCGGCACCAACTGGGAAATGCCGAACTTCCTCGGCGATGTGACAGAAAAAGTGCGCACGGGTGCGTACAGCCCATTTGGCACACCGACGGAACCGGGCCAGGTGGTGAAAGGGCAGGTCAAATGTACGGGGTCAGTCCTACGCTGCGATCCGGACGGCAGCAATCTCGAACTGGTTGCCTGGGGGCTGCGCAATCCTTATGGGTTGGCGTTCGACCCTGACGGCCGGCTCTTCGCGGTTGAACACGGTATGGACGAACGTAGCCACCGTTATATCGTTGACGACCCCGACGACTTCTATGAGATCCACGAGGGGGCGTGGTACGGCTGGCCGGACTTCGCCTTGGGGATCCGTCTGGACGATCTGTATTGGGGTGAGGGCGGGCGCGGACGGGCGCCGGTACTGGCCGAACATCCCGACCCGAACCCACCCAAACCGTTCGTCACTTTCAAGACCCATACCGCGGCAAATGGCGTCGACTTCTGTCGTGACGAGAGCTTTGGCTTTGCGGGCGATGCGTTTGTTGCGCTCTTCGGCGATCTCGCGCCGATCACGACACTGAAACGGGCATTGGAGCCGGCCGGTTTTAAGGTCGTGCGTGTCGATATGGACAGCGGCGAAGTCGTCGATTTTGCCGTGAACAAGTTTGTTGGGCCGGCATCTAAGCTGCCGCACGAAGGGTTTGAGCGGCCGTCACACTGCCAGTTTGGGCCGGATGGGGCGCTGTACGTTGTCGACTACGGCATCATCCGCATCGCGCCGGAAGTGGGCGGTATCCGTATGCAGCAAGGCACGGGCACCGTCTGGCGCATCCGGCGCACCGAGGGGCCGCGCGGCGAGCGACCGCCGCAGCCGGTGGAGCTGCCGCATCGTGGGGCGCTCTACCTGGCGATGGCCGTGGGGACGGCTGCGGTGCTGGGCGTTGGCGGCTGGCTGGCGCGGCGGCTGCGCGGGAAGTAAGCGCCGCGCCTCACGGGCACTGGATCACGCCCTGGGCCCAGAGGCAGCCGCCACAGGCCGGGAACTCGTTGCCGAAGCAGTCGTCTTCGTTGGCCTCCGACATCTCGCAGCCGCCGCAATAGGTGCAGGGGGCGAAGGCGAAGCTCTGGACGCGCTCCCGATAGGCAACATAGTCAGGCTCGTTCCAGAGGTCGAGGAGGTCGTGCTCGGCGACATTGCCCAGAATATGGCGGCGGTTGGTGCGCTCCTTACCGTGGAGATAAGTGATGTGCGTGTGCAGCAGGGGCAGGCAGGGGGCGACGGAGCCATCCCAGCCGATGGAGATGGTGCCGCTTTCGATAAAGCTACAGACGTCATTGGCGCCGGCGAGGCTGTTGCCGGCGAAGGTGACGTTGTAATCGCTGTCGAAAGCGCCGAAGAGGGCGTCGCGCGTGGTCTCGTCGATGTCCAGGCGCGGCAGGCTGAGCTGGGCGTGCCAGGGCGAGGACATGTAGGCGACGTTGCGCACCGTGTGACGGTAGAGCATTTCTTCCTGCATTTCTCCGGTGTAAGCGAGGACGTTGCTCACCGAGAAATGTTTGGCGCCGAGGCTGCGCGCCATGTGCAGCACTTGAGGTAGGTCGTCTATATTGCGGCGCATGGCGACGAAGGCGACGCCGATCTCCGGGCGCGGGTGGTGGCTGCCGCGACGCAGCTTGCGGAAGAGGCGCAGATTGGCGAGCATCTGCGGCAGCTCGGCGCCAAGACGGATGTCGGCGTAGCTTTCGGGCGTGGCGCCGTCGATAGAGACCCAGAGCAAGTCGAGGCCGCTGGCAATGAGCTGGCGCGCACGCCGCTCGCTGAGCATTGTACCGTTGGTGATCAGCTCGACCCGGGCGCCCAGCGCTTTGACCTGGCGGATCCAGCCGAGCGTCCTGGGGTGGAAGAGCGGCTCGCCGAGACCGCCGAAGAAGACAGTGGGCAGCGGCGAGAGACGGCTGACACTCTCGAGGATGGCGGCGAAGGTGGCGTCGCTCATCTTGCCGCCGTTCTCCTCTTCCCAGTTCTGGCGGATGCAGGTGCGGCAGTCAAGGTTGCAGCTAATGGTCGGCTCGACATAGACCTTGGTCAGGTGGGTGACCGGGCGGTGGAGGCGGACATGGTTGCTGCCCTCGTCGAGGCGCACGCGCGCGCCCGGCTCGAGGCCATAGTGTGCGCGCAACTCAGGCGGCAGCACCAGCCGCCCTTCCTCGTCAACTTCAGCCCAAATGGATGGCTTGCCAATCATCGCTTCACCTCACGGCCTGGCGCTAGCAAGCTGCGCGCCGCCAGTAGCCTGATAAGTTGCTGTACAGATGCAGGCGTTTTCTGGCTCCGCTGCCACAACATACGCGCACAGGGTCACGCATTCGTAAGCAGTGTAACCAGGGGCCGGCGCTGGCTCCAGTGTCGTTTGTCACCAGGCGCGGCGACATTCGTTAGTTACAGCCGGCCTCGGGCCAGCCGGACACGGTCGTGGGAAGGGGGATGTTGGGCAAAAAAAACGAGGTGGCCGGTGTAGCGGGGAGCTATCCGTACCACCTCTGGGCGGGGAGCATGAACAGTATAACCAGAGATTCAGAATTGGGAATCGACGCTCATTTCTTACTTAAAAAGGCTTGCGCGCGGGCGATTTTAGCGCAGGAACTCGCCGGCGTTGGCATAGTGCACCCGGACCCAAAGGTCGTTGGGGGCATTCTCTGACCAGTCGAAGACCCACTCGGCGGTGCGTGGAGCCATGTTGACGCAGCCGTGGCTCTTGGGCCGGCCGAAATCATCGTGCCAGAAGGCGCCGTGGAGAGCGATCTCGCCGTCAAAGTACATGCTGTGGGCGACGTCGTCGATGTAGTAGTAGTCGTCGCCGACCGTGCCACCGCGCATTGGCGAGAGGAGGCGGCGTTCCCAGACCTGGTTGAGGCCGGTGCGGGTGGGCCAGCGGGCCAGGCCGCTGGAGACCAGGCCAGCGAAGACCATGTTGTCGCCTTCATAGGCGGCGAAGGTCTGCTCGGTGAGATCGACGTCGACCCAGAATTCGTTAGCCTCGACGGCGTTAGGGCGCGGGCGGACGTGGGTGATGGCAACGTAGTCGTGACGGACCCAGCCTTCACTGCCAATGTTGTGCCAGATGACGCCGCTGGCAACCGAACTCTTGTAGATCTGGACGAAGGTGTAACGAGGAAGCTCGGCGGCGCCGGCGCCGGGTTCCTCACCAGGCGTGGTGCTGGGGGCGACGGGACGGAGGACCCAGCCAAAAGGGCGCAAGGGCTGGCGGTTTACCTCGATACCGGAGAATTCACTGGCATCAACCTTGTGGTAGTAGCGGGCTGGCAGCCAATGTCCCCAGACCTTGTACCATTCGTTTCCCTCGCTGTCCGTGGCCGTTTCGACAGCAGGGCCGTAGAAGAAGCCGGTGGTTGCCGTGCGCACGTGGCGCGCGCCCTTTTCCGGCTCTGCGTAGAAGTAGGCGTAATCCTCGATCCAGCCGTACTGCACCCCTTCAATGATGCTGTCCGCGCGCATCGGGGGTACGGTGAAGGTTGGCTTGCGCTGATCCAGGCGGCAATCGAGCCCGGTGCGCGGATCTTTGCAGAGCGTGGCCTGTGCAGCCGGCGCCTGCCAGAACCAAAGGAACGTGGCTAAGATGAGAACAGCAGAAAACACGAGAGAACGTCGGACCATGCAGCGCCTACCTCAAATAACGTTTCCTGAAGGCTAAAACAGACGCATAAGAAGTCTATCAGCAAATGGCGATTTTGAACATGGGCCGATTGGCGGGGTTGCCGGGGAAAAGACGAGACTGGCCTGCGTGCCCCCGCTTACCCGGCGTGCTCGAGTGCGTTCTGTTGCTGCCTGGCAGCGCGCTCACGGTCGCGCTTGTCGAGAATGCGCTTGCGGACGCGCAGGCTCTCGGGTGTCACTTCCAGCAGCTCGTCCGGCCCCAGGTATTCGATGAATTCGTCCAGGCTCATGCGCAGCGGCGGGGTGAGGCGCTCGTCAATCTCGCGGATGGAGTTACGCATGTTGTTGAGCTGCTTCTTTTTGCAGACGTTGACGTCGAGATCGCCGGGGCGCTGGTGGCGGCCGACGACCATGCCGGCGTAGACCTCTTCGCCCGGGCCGACAAAGAGGGCGCCGCGCTGCTCGGCATTTTCCAATCCGTGGGAAGTCGTCTGCCCGGTTTCCCAGGCGACGAGCGAGCCCTGGTTGCGGCCGTTTATCTCGCCGGCGAGCGGGCCGTAATTGTAGAAGAGGCTGTTCATGACGCCGGCGCCGCGGGTGGTGGTCAGGAACTGGTGGCGGAAACCGAGGAGACCGCGGGTGGGCACGACGTAGGTAAGCAGGACAGCGTCGTCGGAGAGATTGCGCAGCATGCGCATCTCGCCGCGGCGCTGGCCCATCATCTCGACGACGGCGCCCACCGTGTCAGGCGTCGTTTCGATGTGCACCTCTTCGTAGGGCTCGAGGAGCTCGCCATCTTCGTCGCGGCGGAAGATGACCTCCGGACGCGAGACGAGGAACTCGTAGCCTTCGCGGCGCATCGTCTCGATGAGGATCGCCAGATGTAGCTCGCCGCGTCCGCTGACGATAAAGCGGTCGGCGCTTTCGGTTTCCGCGACGCGGAGGGCAACGTTCTGCTTGAGCTCGTTGAAGAGCCGCTCGCGCAGGCGGCGCGAGGTAGACCAGCGGGCTTCGCGGCCGGCAAAAGGCGAATTGTTGATGCTGAAGGTCATGCGCACGGTCGGCGCCTCGACCTTGATGGTCGGCAGGGCAATAGGGTTCTCCAGATCGGCAATGGTCTCGCCGATGGCGATACCCTCGATACCGGCGATGGCGACGATCTCACCTGCGGCTACCTCGTCTACCTCAACACGTTCCAGGCCACGATGTACGTAGAGGTAAGTGGACTCGGCGGGAATGACGTGGCCGTCGTGGGTGACGCGCGCGACCGGCTGGCCGGCACGCAGGGTACCGGCGAAGAGGCGCCCGATGGCGGTGACGCCGCGATAGTTGTCGTAGTCGAGAGTGGTGACGAGCATCTGCGGCGGCGCGTCGACGTCGACGGCCGGGGCGGGCACGGCCAGCAGGATGGTCTCAAAGAGGGGCTGCAGGTCAGGACCTGCTTCCGGTTGGTGCCCGGCTCGCCCTTCTGTGGCTACTGTATAGACGACGGGGAACTCGGCCTGTTCCTCGCTGGCGCCGAGCTCGATGAAGAGGTCAAAGGTTTCGTTGAGAACGCGATCGGGATCGGCGTAGCGCCGATCGACTTTGTTGATGACGACGATAATGCGATGGCCCATGGCCAGCGCCTTCTTGAGCACGAAGCGTGTCTGCGGCATCGGACCCTCGAAGGCATCGACCAGCAGCAGCGCGCCGTCGACCATGTTGAGGACACGCTCCACCTCGCCGCCGAAGTCGGCATGGCCCGGAGTATCGACAATGTTGATCTTGACCTCCGCGCCCGTTTGGGGATCGGGGACGGTCAGCGCGGTGTTCTTGGCGAGGATGGTGATGCCGCGCTCGCGCTCGAGGTCGTTAGAGTCGAGCACGCGTTCGGCGACCTGCTGGTTGGCGCGGAAGACCTGCGCCTGCTTGAGCATGCCGTCGACGAGCGTCGTCTTGCCGTGATCGACGTGGGCAATAATTGCGATGTTGCGCAGTTCGTGGCGCGTGCGCGGCGCAGTAGGCAGGCCGGCCGCGGCCGCCGTGGTTCCGTTCGTTCCCATCGTTTATTTTTCCTGTATAATCCGTCTGGATAAGCAATCAATTCTACCAGAAACGTGGGGCGCAGGGGAAATTGCTAAGGAGGATCTTATGGCGAAGACGGTCGTTCTCGTCGGTTCGTTGGATACGAAGGGCGAGGAGTTTGCGTTTGTGCGCGAGCTCATCGCCGGGGAGGGGCTGGAGACGATCACGGTCGACTTTGGTGTGATGGGCGAGCCAGGCTTTACGCCCGATGTCAGCCGGGAGACGGTGGCGGCAGCGGCAGGGGCGGATCTGGTCTACCTGGCGAGCGGCGAGCACAAAGATGAAGCGATGGCGGCGATGGGCGAGGGGCTGGCTCAAGTTGTGCGCCGCCTCTATGAGGAAGGGAGGCTGCACGGTATTTTGGGGATGGGCGGCAGCGGCGGGACGAGTATTGCTACGCAGGCGATGCGCGAGCTACCGGTGGGGGTGCCGAAGATCATGGTTTCCACGGTTGGCGGCGGCGACGTGAGCGCGTACAGCGGCACGCGGGATATCACCTTCATGCCGTCAATTGTGGACGTCGCGGGCATCAACAGCATCAGCCGCCAGATTTACGCCAACGCCGCGGGAGCGATTGCCGGGGCGGTGAAGATGGAGGTGGAGACGCCCGCGGAAGAAAAGCCGCTGATCGCCGCGTCGATGTTCGGCAACACGACGGAGGCGGTGACTAATGCGCGCCACGTTCTGGAGGAGCAGGGCTACGAGGTGCTCGTCTTCCACGCGACGGGGACGGGCGGGCGCACGATGGAGAGCCTGATCGCGGACGGTTTTATCACGGCCTCTCTGGATATCACGACGACGGAGCTGGCGGATACGGTTTGTGGTGGGGTGTTCAGCGCCGGGCCGGAGCGGGTCCAGGCGGCGTCGAAGGCAGGCATCCCGGCGGTAATCGTGCCGGGCTGTGTGGACATGGCTAACTTCTGGGGCATCGAGACGGTGCCTGAGCGGTATCAAAATCGCAATCTCTACCGTTGGAATCCCAACGTGACCTTGCTGCGCACGAACGCCGCCGAGAACACGCAGATCGGGGAGATGATCGCCGCTGCGGCCAATCTGGCGACGGCGCCGGTGGCGATCCTGCTGCCGCTGCGCGGCGTCTCTATGCTGGATAGCGAGGGGCAGCCATTCTGGGATCCAGCAGCAGACCGGGCGTGCTTTAAGGCGATCAAGAGCAACGCGGCGGATCATGTCCAGATCATCGAGATTGACGCCAATGTGAATGATCCCGCTTTCTCGCGCACCGTCGCGAAGACGCTGCTTGAGATGTTGGGCGGGTAGGGAGCTAGCAGACGAGGAGGAAGATCATGGCAATCCCGAGAGAGGAAATTCTGAGGCGGCTGCGCGCGCAGGTGGAAGCGAGCCGTCCCATCG
>JAVVFG010000183.1:0-8079 GCA_032260445.1 Anaerolineae bacterium
CTAGTGAGCGCTCCGACGTGATCACCACGCTGGATACAGGCATTCCTTTCCACGGCTCATGGTCGTCTGGCTGGCGCAAGCCAAACGGCGGCATGCTCTGCCAGGCCTGCCGGGATTTTGGCATCGATCCGCGCGATGCCTGGATGCTTGGCGATGCTGAGGACGACCGCAATGCAGCGGCAACGCTCGGCGTGCCGTTTCGCCCGGTTGTCGAAGACGCGTGGCCGGAGCGTTTTCTGCTCGACGAGTGGGAGCGGCTGCAAACTAGCCGCTAGCAGGCGCCTCGCCGGCGACGGGGACGAAATCAAAGGCGTTGACGTCGACCAGCCCCTTGTCAGAGATGCGCAGCTCTGGGATGACCACCAGAGCCAGCAGGCTGAGCTGCATATTGGCGTTATTGAGCGTGCAGCCGCAGGCGCGGAAACCGGCAAGGAGGGTCTCGGCTTTGGCCGCTACCGTCTCCGCTGGCTCGTCAGAGATCAGCCCGGCAATAGGGAGCTCCACGAGCCCAAGTACCTCGCCGTTGCGGACGACAACCTGCCCCCCCTGAACCTCGGCCAGTCTATTCGCCGCAAGTGCCATATCGCGTTCGTCCGTACCGGCCACAATCAAGTGGTGGCTGTCGTGCGCGACCGTGGTCGCCAGGGCGCAGCGTCCCTGCAAGCCAAAGCCGTGTACGAGACCAACCTGCACTGCGCCGGTGCCGCGGTGCCGCTCGACGAGGGCGATTTTCGCCAGGTCTTGCTCTGGGTCTGGCCGGATCTCGCCATCGACCACGGCAACATCGCGGACGAGGTGCCGCGTCGGTGCCTGATTCTCGATAACGCCGATCACATTTGCACGCACACGCGTGCCCGCGACAGGCGACATCAGGCGCAAATCAGCGGCGGTCAGCGGGCGCGCCAAGTGGACCGAGCGGACGACCCAATCCGGGTAGGCAAAGCGAGGCAGACTGACGGCCAGATGCCCATCCTCGGCGATGAGCTGCCCGCGCGCAAAGACCTGTTCGGCACGGAACTCCGGCAGGCTGCTCGTGAGCACGATGTCTGCAAAGCGTCCCGGAGCGATTAACCCGACGTCGCGGCTCACGCCGAAGTGCTCGGCCGTGTTGAGGGTGCACATCTGTAGCGCGGTGACCGGGTCAAGCCCCTGGGCAATGGCGTGGCGCAATACGCGGTCCATGTGCCCTTCATGCACCAGTGTACCGGAATGAGAATCGTCGGTACAGAGTATGAAGCGACGGGAATTCAGCCCCATCTCCGTAATGGCTTTTACCTGCGTGGCGACGTCGTACCAGGCAGAGCCTAGCCGGAGCATTGCCTTCATTCCCTGGCGTACGCGGGCGACGGCGTCTTCCAGCCGTGTGCCTTCGTGATCGTCTTCCGGACCGCCGGCGACGTAACCATGGAATGGGCGCCCCAGGTCTGGGCTGGCGTAGTGCCCGCCGATCACCTTCCCTGCAGCGCGTGTCTCCGCCATCTCCGCGTGCATCTTCTCGTCGCCGGAAAAGACGCCTGGGAAGTTCATCATCTCGCCGAGCCCGATAATGCCGGGCCAGGCCATTGCCTCGGCAACCTCCTCAGGCCCGATGCTCGCGCCTGGCGTCTCCAGACCCGGTGCCGATGGCACGCAAGAAGGCATCTGCACCCAGACGTGAACCGGCTGGTGTTGCGCTTCGTCAACCATCAGACGCACGCCCTTCAGGCCAAAGATATTGGCAATTTCATGGGGATCGACGAACATACCGGTGGTGCCGCGCGGGGCAACGGCGCGGACGAACTCGGTCACCGTGAGCATGCCAGATTCGACGTGCATGTGGGCGTCGAGGAGACCGGGCACCAGATAACGCCCAGCCGCGTCGAGGACGGTTGTCTCTTCTCCTATCGTGTAGGAAGCATCGGGACCGACATAGGCAATGCGCGCGCCGCAGACGGCAATGTCGGTGCCCGGGACAATCTCGCCGGACTGTACGCTGACCCACCGGCCGTTGCTTATTACAAGGTCGGCCGGTCTGCGTCCCATGGCAACGTCGACGAGCGCGCGTGTGGTAGAAGCGATGGCAGTTGGAGACTCATTCATGGCGTCCTCCTTGGGTTCCGTGGTCGGTGCTGTGAGCGATGTATTATAGCCAAAAGCGAACACGCCGGCAGACGGTTTGCCGCATGCCGGGTGCACCGCTACACTGGCGCCCATGCCGCAGTTAACGCGCGCCTTCATCAAGATTTCCTTCATCTACCTCCTGGCTGCACTGCTGCTCGGCTTACTGCTGGCGTTGCGCCAGCTGGTTTCCCTGCCGGCGTTCCTGACTGCGGCTGGACCCGTGTACTTCCACCTCTTTCTCGTCGGCTGGCTGACTCAGCTCATCTTCGGCACGATTTACTGGCTTTTCCCGGCGGCCAATCCGCCGCGCCCGCGGGCGGAGAAATGGCTCGGCTGGACAGCGTTGATCCTGCTCAATGCCGGACTGCTGTTACGCGTGGTGGCTGAACCGCTGGCAACACTGCGTCCCGGTACGTTCTGGGGCTGGTTGCTGGTGGTCTCAGCCGTTTGCCAATGGCTTGGTGGCTTTGCCTACGTTGCCGTTGTCTGGCCGCGCTCGCGCGAACGTACCCGCAAGCGCCGGCGCCGGTCGCAGGAGGCTGTTTGAGATGCCGCCGCTGAGCATCTGGTTCGTGCGTACGGCCCTTCTCTATCTGGCTCTCGGGTTTACCTTTGGCGCCTTGATGCTGAGCAACAAGGGCGTCCCCTATGCACCCGAGCTATGGCGCCTCCGTTCCCTCCACATCGAGATTTTGATGATTGGCTGGTTCATCCAATTTGCCATGGGCGTCGCCTTCTGGATTTTCCCGCGTTGGTGGCAGGAGCCGCGCAGAGGCGACGAGCGCGGCGCTTACCTCGCCTACGGCCTGCTCAATATCGGGATTTGGCTCGTCGCGCTCCCACCCCTTTTGGGCTGGGCAGAGCCCATTGTAACGACCGGCCGGATGGTCGAGGTGGCGGCAGCCATCGCCTTTGCCACGCATATCTGGCCGCGGTCGGTGGGGAGGGAGGGGTAGCGGGATGCCCCCACTTAGCCGCTGGTTCATCAAGACCGCGTTGCTCTACCTCGTGGCGACGTTTGTCACCGGGGTGCTTGCGGTCCTCGATCCTCCCCTTCAGGCCATCCCTGGCAGCGGTCGGCTCGCAATCATCTACTACCATCTTTTCATGCTAGGCTGGGTCAGCCAGTTGATCTTCGGCGTCGCCAACTGGATGTTTCCTGTCCGCTCGCGCGAGGCGCCACGAGGCAACGAACAGGTCGGCTGGGCAAGTTACGGTCTGCTCAATGGCGGCCTCGCGCTGCTCCTCATCGGTGAAATGCTACGGGCGGCTTCTTCTGGGCCGGCCGCTCTGTGGCTCATTGTCCTGGCATATCTGGCGTTGCTGCTAGCAGGACTGGCCTTCGTGCTCAATACGTGGGGCCGGATCAAGGGCCATTAACTCGTGCCTGCTCTGACTCGTGTTGCCGTGCGCGCCGCACTCATCTATCTCGTGCTCGGCTTCACCTTTGGTGGATTGTTGCTCAGTAACAAAGGTGTCCCATTTGCGGCAGCGCTGTGGCGACTACGGCCGGCACACATCGAGTTCCTCTTCGTCGGATGGATGGTACAGTTCGCGTTAGGAATCGCGCACTGGATCATACCTCGCTTCCGTGGCGGGGACTTCGGCCGCACGGAGCTCGCCTGGCTTGCACTTGGGCTGCTCAACGCTGGTATCCTTCTCCTGGCCTTCGGCCCGCTCCTAGGGTTGGGCGGCTGGGCGCAGGCGGTGGGGCGCGCCCTCGAGGCTGGCGCGGCTGTCTCCTACGGCGTCTATATCTGGCCGCGTGTCCGGCCCCGCTAATTCATCTAAGATCGCTGTTGCCAGATAGACTTGGCGCCACTATACTAGCTGCCAGATCCGTCGCAGCGAACATCGCGTTCCAGTAGATCACCAGAAAGGCAGAGGCAGCAAGGAGGAGGCTTGACCGCACCATCAGGCCTGCTGCGCGTCGAAGACGTTACGCTCAGCTTTGGAAAAAGCATAGCGCTCCTGGATGTTAGCTTCAACGTCCGCGAGGGTGAAATCCGCGCGATCATTGGACCGAACGGCGCTGGCAAGACGTCGATGCTCAATTGCATCAGCGGCTTCTACCGGCCGCAGGCGGGGCGCATCCTGTACGGAGAGCACGACCTGACCCAGACACCGACGCATGAGGTCGCTTCGCTGGGTGTTGCACGCACGTTTCAGAATATCGCTCTCTACACAGGGTTAAGCACCCTTGACAACATTATGGCTGCCCGGCACGTGCACATGCAGCAGAGCACCGTAGCTAGCATGATCTACTGGGGTCCCGCGCAGAAGGAAGAGGTGGAGCATCGCCGCGTCGTCGAGGAGATCATCGATTTCCTCGAAATCGCCCATATCCGCAAGGCAGTGGTCGGCGCGCTCCCTTATGGTTTGCGCAAGCGTGTTGAGTTGGGGCGCGCTCTGGCGCTGGAGCCCAGGCTGTTGCTGCTGGACGAGCCGATGGCGGGGATGAATGTTGAAGAGAAAGAGGATATGGCCCGCTTCATCCTTGACGTGCACGAGCGGCATGGTGTGACCATCATCCTCATTGAGCACGACATGGGCCTCGTCATGGATATTGCCGATCGGGTCGTGGTCCTTGACTTTGGCATCAAGATCGCCGATGGCGTACCGGAGGCGATCAAGACAGATCCAAGGGTTATTCACGCTTATCTGGGCGAAGGCTGATCTGGAGCAAACATCGGAAGACCGCCTATGGAGCATTCCCAGACCCTCCCACAGTATTTGCAGCAGCAAGTGGAGACAGCTCACCCGAAAAGAGTGGCGCTGCGGCAGAAAGAGTACGGGATATGGCGGGAGTTTACCTGGCAGGATACCCACGAACAGGTAGAAGCTTTTAGCTTGGGCATGATTGCCCTTGGGCTAAAGCGCGGCGATCACGTCGCAACCGTTGGCGACAATGATCGCTACTACCTCTGGGCTTATCTCGGCCTCCTGGCCGCAGGCGCTGTTCAGGTCGGCCTGTTTACCGATGCCGCCTCGAACGAGATTGCTTACATTATCGATCACAGCGACGCAGCGTTTGTCCTGGCCAAAGATCAGGAACAATGTGACAAGCTTCTCGAGATTCGCGAGCAGATTCCGAAAGTGAAACGCGTCATCTACTGGGATGATCGCGGGCTGTGGAACGTCGACGATCCATGGTTACTATCTTTCGAAGAAGTGCAGGCGATGGGTCGTGAGCTGGCAGCAGAAGAACCCGCACGGTTCGCAGAAGAGATTGCGCAGGGCACGGCCGACGACCTCGCGGTTGTCTGTTACACGTCTGGTACGACGAGCCTCCCCAAGGGGGCAATGCTCACGCATGCCAATCTGATCTGCACGACGGCGGCATACGACGCGGTTGACCCGCGCACCAGTGACGACAACCACGTCAGCCTGTTGCCGCTCGGCTGGATCGCCGAGCACGTCCTCGGTGTTGCGCCCCACGTCATGAAGGGCGTCATCCTGAACTTTCCGGAGGAGCCCGAAACCGTGCGCGAGAACGTGCGCGAGATCGCCCCGGAACACATTCTCTACAACTCGCGTCTCTGGGATGCCCTGGTCGGCACGGTCCAGGTGCAGATGAGTGACGCTTCCTGGATTAACCGCAAGTTGTACGAGATTTTCTTGCCGGTGGGTTACCGGATGGCGGACCGGCACCTCGTCGGCGCTGAGGTATCGTTCGGGTTACGCTTGGCCTACGCGCTTGGCGATCTGTTGGTCTTCGCGCCCCTGCGCGACAAGCTTGGACTGAGCCGGATAAGGTCGGCCTACACGGCCGGTGCTGTCCTCAGCCCCGATGCCATGCGCTTCTTCCATGCCCTGGGCATCAACCTCAAACAGATTTACGGTGCCACAGAGGTAGCAGGCGGGGGTACAGTCCACTTCGACGGCGATATCAAGTTCGCCAGCGTTGGCAAAGCACCTCCCGGGCTCGAAATCCAGATCTCACCGGAGGGTGAGATCATGATCGCCGGCCCGTCGGTCTTTGAGGGTTACTACAAAGACCCGGAGAAGACCGCTGAGTCGATTGCCATCGACGAAGAGGGGCGGCGCTGGTTCTGTACTGGCGATGGGGGACACGTCGACGGTGATGGCCATCTGATCTACCTAGATCGCCTCAAAGACATGCTCACGCTGGCGAGCGGCGAACGGTTCTCGCCGCAGTTCATCGAAGGGCGCCTGAAGTTCAGCCCCTACATCCGCGACGTGATGGCAATCGGCGGCGCAGACCGCCCCTACGTGACCGCCCTGATCATTATCGATTACGGGGTCGTCGGCAACTGGGCTGAGAACCGTAGTCTTGGCTACACTACCTTTGTCGATCTCTCGCAGAAAGAGGAAGTCTACGAACTGATCGCCGCGGCTGTCGCTGGCGTCAATGAAAACCTGCCGGAAGAGAGCCAGATCCGGCGTTTCGTTCTCATGCACAAGGAATTCGATGCCGACGAGGCGGAAGTGACCCGCTCACGTAAGCTGCGGCGCGGCTTTCTGGCTGAGCGCTACGGCCCAATCATTGATGCGCTCTACAGCGATGCGGAACGTATCCGCGTACAGGCTCCGGTACGCTACCAGGATGGCACCGAGGGTTTTGTCGAGACAGATTTGCAGCTCCGATCGCTGCTGCCAGCAGAGCCGGCGGGTACCGTAAGAGGACCGCGAGGAGGGTAAAGGATGAACTGGCCTCTTGTGCCACAGCAGATCGTCACCGGTGCTCTGAATGGGGGCATTATTGCCCTGATTGCCCTCGGCATCGTCCTAATCTTTAAGGCGTCCGAAGTCTTCAATTTCGCCCACGGCCACATGGTGATGATGGGCGCGTTCTTTACCTGGTGGTTTGCCGGCGGTAGCGAGACAGGGGATGAGCTATTCAATCTCCCTTTCTGGGCCGCGCTGGGCCTCGCACTGATTCTCTCCGGTGCGCTCGGCCTCCTCATCGAGCGGCTCGCCCTGAGACCAATGACCGGACAGCCACTGTTGGCCATCGTGCTGATGACGCTAGGTCTCGCGCAGCTCCTCGAGGGAGTCGCCAGCATTCTCTTTGGCGTCCAGCCCAAACAGAACTTCCCCGCGCCGTTTACGCAAAGCGACGTCTTTCGTATACCGTTTCCCGGCGCGTTTAACGACACGATCATTCTTAAGAAGACTCTGGTTGCCGCCTTTATCATCTCGATTCTTGCTGCGATCCTTCTGATCCTTCTTTTCCAGCGCACGCGCACGGGTCTGGCGATGCGTGCCACGTCTGAAAACCACGAAGTGGCCCGCAGCGTCGGCATCCGCGTCTCGCGTGTGTTCGGCCTCTCCTGGGCCGCGGCGGGTATCGTTGCGACTCTGGGGGGGGTCCTGCTGGCCAGCCTGACGGGAGCGAGCCTCAGCCTGTCAACCGTGGCCCTCATTGCCTTTCCGGCCATTCTTCTGGGAGGGCTCGACTCGCTGCCGGGTGCGATAGTGGGTGGGATTACTATCGGCCTCGTGCAGGCGCTTGTACAGGCCTCAACGCTGATCCAGGTGCGCAATTCTGCTGAGATTGCGCCCTACGTCTTGCTACTCGTCGTCCTCGTCATCCGCCCGGAAGGGCTCTTCGGGCAGAAACGGATCGAGCGGGTGTGACCCCCGTGTCTAGGGCCGCTACTAGTGAGGAGAAGATGACATGGCCGTCCTGAGACCGGCTGGCGACTTCGATCGCACTTACCAACAAGACAAGGCAATCATCCGCCAGAACTGGCAGTGGCTCGTGCTCGGCCTCACCATCGCAGTCGTCGCGACCATTCCGCTGTGGGGCACGGCATACCTCGTCACCACCGTGAACCGCCTTGCTTACACCGTCGTGGCTCTCCAAGGTTTGAACATCCTCACTGGTTACACCGGGCAAATCTCGCTCGGGCAGGCGGCTTTCATGTTGGTTGGCGGCTACCTGTCGGCCCTGATGGTGAGCCGCGCGGGACTGCCCGTTCTCGTTTCCTTGCCGCTGGCTGCCCTCGGCACCGG
>JAVVFG010000184.1:0-8072 GCA_032260445.1 Anaerolineae bacterium
CAGGTGCAACAACACGAGGTGCCCGTAAAACAGCGGCGAATACGTCACCTGCCTGCCCAACACCGAGGGGATAATCACCGGCGCGTGCCCAAAAATCATCGAAAAGACGAAGCCGAGGAACACCGCGTGATGCATCGCGTCGTAAACCGGCCCGGCCAGATAGCGCCCACCGTAGACCAGCCACAACGCCCCGCCAATGAGCAACCACGCGTAGCCCGGCAGCAGGCACGCGGCCATGAAGCGCGTCAGTCCCTCGCGCCGGATCGTGCGCCGCGCCACGTCGTAGCGCAGCAGCCACAGCCCCAACGCCACCAGCCCCGCGCCCGCCAGCACCATCCCCGCCCGCAGCGCCACCGCCGACACGAGCAAGCCACCTACCAACAGCACCGTCGCCGCCAGAAAGAGCCGCGTGGCCCGCGGCCCCCAGCGCAAGACCCGCGCCAGCTCCAGCCGCTCGCCGGCAATCGTCAAGACGAGGAAGCCCGCCCACCAGGGCACAGCTTCGCCCACCGGCCGCCCGCCCAGCCAGAGCAGGTTCCCGCCAAGCCACGATAGCGCGCCCAGGGCCATCGTGAAGCCGGCCAAGTCCGCCTGCAGCCGCACCATGACCACAAAGACCAGCACCAACCCCGCGCTGCCCAGCGCAATCGCCCCCCTGCCCAACCACGGCGGCAGCCCCACCAGCAGCGCCAGCGACCCCAGCCCGGCAAACAGCGGCGGCAGGTAATACAGCGCGCGCCGGCCGGGCGCGTTCGGGTTCGCCTGCAGCGCCACGGCCCGTTCGACGCTGATCAGCGTGCCCAGGAAACCGGCAACCATAAACGCGCCGTGCTGCCCGGCCGGCAGCAGCCGCGGCGCGGGCATCGCCCAGCCGATGCGCGCCAGCCCCGTCCACAGCGCCACCAGCAGCGACAGCCCCGCCAGCGCCATCAATGGGAAGCGCGCCACGGCCAGCTTGAGTTCTTTGCCTGCCTTCGTTATCGCCAACGATTCGAGCCTCCGTCGAAATGGTCCGCAGCATTGATTCGCATCAGACCACCCGGTACCCGTGAAGCATAGACGATCGTTGCCGCCCTGCCTTTGATCCGGATCAAACTCGGACCATTTCACTTACGGTCGTGCGCAGAGGCGTCTCCTGGTAGCTCGCTGGCGCCTTTGCTACAATGCCCACGTCCTTATCCATTTCAACTCACGACGGCAATCTTGGGTATCGAACAAGAACGATGTCTCCTTCACCACAGCGCACACCGCACGAAAAGACAATGCCTGAAGAAACGCTGCGCCTCGACATCCCTGTACTCCTGCCGGAAATCCCCGACGCGCGCGACGCCTGTGTTGCCCGTCTGGAGAGCCAATTGCGTAGCCAGAGCGGCATCTACGAAGCGCACGTCGTCGACGGTGGCGATCCCGCCCACCTCTGCATCCATTTCGACCCCAATCTCGTCTCCCTGGCTGCCGTGCGCCGCAGCGCGCAGGAGGCCGGCGCCGCGCTCACCGCCCGCTATCGCCACGAGCAGATCCCCTTCGCCGGCATGGACGCCGCCGATGCCGCGCCGGGGCTCGCCGCGGCGCTCGAGGCGCTGCCGGGCATGCTCCATGCCGCGGTCAGTTACGCCGCGGGCCTTGTCTTTGTCGCCTACGATACGGAACGGCTGGACAGGGACGCGATTGCTGCCGCCATCCGCCGCATGGGCTACCGCGTCGTCCCCCAAGTGCCGCCGCGCGCGGCGATCGCCCCGCCCGCGCCCCCGGCCGAGGAACCCGATCACGGCGCCGCGCCCGGCTTCCTCCCCCGCTGGATGCGAGAGCGCTGGGAGCTGCTACTCGTCGCCCTTGCCGGCCTCTTCTTCTTCACCGGCTGGCTTGGCGCGATACTCTTCGACCTGCCGGACAACATCGCCCTCATCTTCTACCTTCTCGCCTACGCCGCCGGCGGCTGGGACCTCGCCTACCACGCCTTTCCCGGCCTGCTTCGCGGGCGCTTTGACACCGACCTCCTGATGATCGCCGCCGCCCTCGGCGCTGCCGTCTTGGGCGAGTGGGCCGAGGGCGCCTTTTTGCTCTTTCTCTTTAGCCTGGCCCATGCCGGCGAACACTACGTACTCGACCGCACCCGCAACGCCGTCAACGCGCTCGGCGAGCTGATGCCGGCGACCGCGCAACGCAAGATGGACGGGCAACTCGTGGAGACACCGGTGGAACAGCTAGCCGTCGGCGACGTCGTCGTCGTCCGTCCCGGCGACCGGGTGCCAGTGGACGGCACGGTCGTCAGCGGCGCGAGCAGCGTCGACCAGAGCCCGATCACCGGCGAGAGCGTGCCTGTCGCCAAGGAGTCCGGCGACGAGCTCTTCGCCGGCACGATTAATCAAGAAGCCGCCCTTGACGTGCGCGTCACGCGGCTTGCCCAGGACAACACCCTCAGCCGCGTGATGCAGATGGTCGCCGAGGCACAGAGCCAGCAGAGCCCGACGCAGCAGCTCACGCAACGCTTCACGCGCTGGTTCGTGCCCGGCGTGCTCATCGCCGCCTTCCTTCTAGCCGCCGTGCCACCCCTCTTCGGCTGGCTCACCTTCTCGCAGAGCTTCTACCGCGCCATGCTCTTACTTGTCGCCGCCTCCCCGTGCGCCCTTGCCGTCGGTACCCCCGCCGCCGTCCTCGCCGGCATCGCCCAGGCAGCGCGCAACGGCGTCTTGATCAAGGGTGGCGTGCACCTCGAAAACCTCGGTAGTCTGGAGGTAATAGCCTTCGACAAGACCGGCACGCTGACCACCGGCGACTTCGCCGTCGCTGACGTAGTTCCCTACGACGGGAACAGCGAGGAGACTTTACTGCAGGTTGCCGCTGCTATCGAGCAACAGTCCAACCACCCCCTGGCGCTGGCCGTTACCCGCGCGGCGCGTGACGCCGGGCTCGAACTGCCGGCGCCGGGAACGTTGGAAAACGTGCCCGGCCGCGGCGTGCGCAGCGCCATCGACGGCGATCCCGTCCTCATTGGTAACCTAGAGCTCTTCGAGGAAACGCCAGGGCATCCTCTTCCGCACGAGATCGCCACCCTCATCGCCCGCCTCGAAGCTGAGGGCAAGACGACAATGGCTGTCAGCCGCAACGGCGAATTCCTCGGCGTGCTCGCCCTTGCCGACCAACCGCGCCCTGGCGTCGCCGCGACCCTGCGCCACCTGCTGTCCCTCGGCATCTCGCACCTCGTCATGCTCACCGGCGACAACGAGCAGGTGGCACGCCAAATCGCGCAAGAAGTCGCCGTCACCGACGTGCGTGCCGATCTCCTACCGGCCGATAAGCTGGACGCCATTCGCGCCCTCCAGGAACAGTTTGGCGCCGTGGCCATGACCGGCGACGGCGTCAATGATGCGCCCGCGCTTGCGACGGCGACCGTAGGCATTGCCATGGGCGGTGCCGGTACGGCTGTCGCCCTGGAGACCGCTGACGTCGCCCTCATGGCCGACGACATCGGCCGGCTCCCCTTCGCCGTCGGCCTCAGCCGGGCCAGCCGGGCGATCATCCAGCAAAACCTCGTCATCAGCCTGGGGATCATCGGCTTGCTGCTGGTGACCTCGGTCGCCGGTCTGGTCGAGCTGAGCGGCGCCGTATTCATTCACGAAGGCAGCACGATCATCGTCGTCGTCAACGCCTTGCGCCTGCTTGGCTACCGCGGCCCAACCCTGATTGAAGGAGATGGCTCTTAAGATGCGCTCGGAAAGAACCCTCGAACTTGTCGAAGAATACGCGCCCGCCCTGGCCTTCCTCGTCGCCCTGGTGGCGACCCTGGGGAGCCTCTACTACAGCGAGGTGCGCGGCTTTATCCCCTGTACCCTCTGCTGGTACCAGCGCATCCTCATGTATCCCCTCGTCGCCATTCTGCTCGCCGGACTCATCCGCCGCGATCCCGGCCTCGCCGCCTACGTGGTGCCCCTGGCGCTGCTCGGCATCCTCGTCTCCGGCTACCACTACACGCTGCAGCTCGGCCTGTGGAGTAGTGAAAGTGCCGCCTGCCGCGTCGGCGTCCCTTGTAGCGGGCGCTACGTCAACTGGCTCGGCTTTATCACCATCCCCTTCCAGGCGCTCACCGCTTTCATCTTGATCACCGTGCTGATGATCGGCGCGCGCGCCGCCAGCCGACGTCTCGACGTCATCGCCGCGATTGAGCCCTGAGCGAGTACCTCACTCTGCCGGCAGGCGTACAACAGCCAGCAACGGCAGGTGATCAGACGCCGTCGTCTCCGTCATCGCGAAGGACTCGGGCGTTAGGTCCGGGCTGAGCCAGATGTAGTCAATCCTCTGGTACGGCTCGTCCGCCGGACTCGAGAAAGCCGGACCGCCGGCCAACAGACCGGCAACGTCCTGCAGCCCGGCATCGGCCATCATCACCATCTCCGCGTGCTCCGGCCAGGCGTTGAAATCGCCGGCAATCACCGTGCGCGGGCCGTTATTCCAGGCCGCAAGTAATTCCGTCACCTGAGTCTGGCGGATGGCACTGTCCTCAGCCGTCCTGATGTGTTGGTAGAGGTGCGTGGAAATGGCACGCACAGTTGTGTCTCCCACGTCCACGTCGACCTGCAGATAGCCGCGCTTAAGCGCCTGCCCTTCAGAGGCTAGATTGCCCCGTTCCACCGCCACGACGGGATAGCGGCTGAGGATGGCATTACCAAACTGCCCGTCAAGCGCGGTCGGCCCGCTTACGGCCACCATGTCCAGACGGTGCGCCAGCCAGCTGAGCATGTCCACCGGCCCGGTGATCACCCAGCCGCGCGACACCTCCTGCAGCGTGACCACGTCCGCGTCGGCGGCCTCGATCACCGCGGCGATCGCCTCCAGGTCGAGACGGCCGGCCGTGTTGAAGCCGACGTGCAAGTTGTACTGCATCACGCGCAGCGGCTCATTCCCCGCCGGCGCCACCGGCTCAACCGGCTGCCAGGCCAGCGCCAGACCCGCCGGCGCCAGCAGCAGCACCACGGCGGCGACGGTCAGCATCGTACCCGGCCAGCCCAGACGCTGCCCACTCGCCTGGACCGGACCACTCGCCGCGGCCAGCCCAAAAAAGAGCGCCGTAATCGGCAGCACGATGGTCGATTCAAAGGGGAGCACCAGATTATTCGGCGCGTTGTAGCCGAAGAAGAGGAGCGTGAACAGCAGGAAGCCGAGCCCATAGGCGACTGAGCTCCGGCCCAGCCGGCCGCGTGGCCCGCCCTCACCATCGCTTGTACTTAGGGTACGCATCAACAGCAGAGCCGCCAGCACTTGCCCCACCACGATCACGGCGGCGACGCCGGCCGGTGGTAGAGTCGCCGGCACCAGCAGCAGCACCAGCCCCGCCCCTGTCCCCAGCGCCGCCCAGCGCGACCACGCGTCGCCCAGCCACGCCGCGGCCACGAGGCCAAGGATGTTGCCAACCGCGATCACCGCACCGGCTGCCGGCACCGGCCAGCCCGTGAGCGCCACCGTTCGTGCTGCGTTCTGGAACACCGTCATCTGCAGCATAAGCCACGGCCCAACGGCCAGTAAGGGCCAGGCTCGGCGCCACGAAACCCCGGCCGCTTTCCGCGGCATCGCCGGCAAGACCAGCGCCAGCGCTGCCAGCGTCGCCGCCGCGAGCACGACCACCACGAGCAGCGGCAGCACGCCGCTCTGCCACGTCAGATCGTAGGTGCCGGCGGCGATGTGTAGCGCGCTGTCGGCCGCCACCCCCAGGAGAAGGGCACGCGCAAAGCCGGGCACGCGCGAGGGTCGCGCGGCGCGCGCGGCCCCCAGGCCCAGCGGCACGTAGAGGAGAAAGAAAATCGTGCCCGCAATGCCCAGGGCGAAGTCGGCCGGCGCGGACGTCGACAGCTGATCCACCACGCGTACCAGCGCCGTCCCCACCACTGCCAGCCCTAGCGCCGCCCGCAGGCCAAGCAGCCGCTGCAGCGGATTCGCCAGGAGACCGGCAAGAAAAACGGCCGCGCCGATGCCCGCCCGGACGAAAATCGAGATGCCCAGTGTATCGCCCAGGTAGAAGACGAGGATGGGGATGAAGAGCCGCACCAATTGCAGCCCCAGCACGGTGGTCAGAACGGTTAACGCCGCCGCAGCGACGCCTGTTGCCGGTTTGGCTGGAGAGAGCGCCAGCCCGCGAACTGCCAGACGACCATCTGGTTGCGACATGATCCCACCTCGCTTTTTCGAACCGTGGCCTTCGCTGCTGCACGGAGCGGTAACATCACAAATCACCCAGGCCCGCTCGCCGCAGTGACATCACCTCGAAGTGTGGAGAAGGAGTTCCCAACGCCACTAACAGCATAGCGCCCGTCCCACCCAAAGTCAATCCACTCCGCTTCCGGCGTCCGGCCTCTCTTGACCCATTCCAGCCGGCTAGCCCGACGCCCCCGTTGACGAACCTCTCCCCAATATGCTAAGATAAAAGCGCTTTTACAAGGAAAAGGCCGTCTACGATACGCTCTGTGAGGAGGGTTGTCCATGCCCGCCACGATCTTTGATGTGGCCAAACTTGCCGGCGTTTCCATCAGCACCGTCTCCCGCGTCCTCAACGGGCGTGACCGCGTCCACCCGCAAACCCGCCAACGTGTCCAGGACGCAATTCGCAAGCTCGACTATGAGCAGACGGCGCCCGCGCGCACGCTTGCGACCCGGCGCAGCGAGATGCTCGGGCTGGTCATTCCCCAGGTCAACGACCCCTTCTTCTACCAGATCGTGCGCGGCGTCGAAGACGCTACCTCTGCCGCCGGCTACAGCCTCCTCATCGCCAGCCAGCCCCGCCACGAGGGCATCCCCCGCAACCTCAAGCCGTTCCGCCGCCGCTTTGTCGACGGCCTCGTCGTCGTCGCCATTGATGTCGCCATCGAAGAAGTACAGGAATTGCTCGACCGGGGCGTGCCGCTCGTCTTGGTCCAGATGACGATGGGCGAGCAGGTGCCGGCGTTTACCGTTGATAACTACGGCGGCGCGCGCATACTGGTTGAACATCTCCTTTCGGTGCATGGCTACCGCCGCTTCGCCTATATCGCCGGTAGCAACTACACGCCAGACAACGCCGAGCGCCTCTGCGCCTTGCAGAATACGCTGGACGAACACGACCTGGCGCTGCCATCCGCGTACGTCGTCGAGGGCGATTACCTGCGCGGCAGCGGCTACGAGGCGATGCAGCACCTCCTCACGCTCGACGAACGGCCGGACGTCGTCTTTGCCGCCAACGACCAGATGGCGACAGACGCTATGCTCGCCCTGCGCGCCCATAACGTAAGTGTTCCCGAGGACATCGCCGTCGTCGGCTTCGACGACGTCCATTTTGCCAGCTATGTCACCCCGCCGCTGACCACCGTCCACCAGCCGAGCTACGAGCTGGGTTTTCAGGCCGCCCAGGTCACCTTGCAGGCGGCGCAGTACGAGAAGCCGGTCGAGCCGGTCCAGACCGTGTTGCCCACACGCCTAGTTGTTCGCCAGTCCTGCGGCTGCGCCTAGCCTCGCCGGCGCGCGCCCGCAGGGTTGATGCTGTTTGTAGAGAGAATCGCTTCAACAGAATAGGGGCGCGCATCGAGCTAGCATTGCCCCCAATCGCCCCACCAGAATCGTGAGGAGAGAAAAATGAATAGGTTTACCCTGAAGCACAGCTTAGTCGCCTTGTTGATCTTGTTGCTCGCCTTCAGCGCCCTTGTCGCCTGCGGCGGTAACGCCGAAGAGCCAGAGGGCATCCCGGCCGGCGAAGAACCCGGCGCAGAGGTCGAGCCCGGCGCAGAGGTAGAAGTGCCGGAACCCGCGCCGGCCGAGGAAGAAGAACCCGCCCCTGCTGAAGAAGAGGAAGCCGCCGCCGGCGAGATGGCCAGCACGCTCCGCGTCTCCTCCGTGCCCGGCGCGATGCATGACACTCTGCAGAGTCTAGCCGACCAATACGAGGCAGAGAATGAGGGCGTGACGATCACCATCGAGGACGAGCCCGAGGGCGGCGCCTTCCAGGCCCTCATCGCCGCCGGCAACCAGCCCGATCTGGTCATCACCAGCCTTGGCCCGGGTCTGGGCCAATTGGCAGCACAAGGAGCGCTCGTGCCCCTCGATTCCATGCC
>JAVVFG010000185.1:0-8054 GCA_032260445.1 Anaerolineae bacterium
GTCGTGGCCGCAAAGCGGCCGGGGACCTCGCCGTCCAGCGCCGTCTGGCAGCTCGTGCCGGTGAGCGGGTTGGTAATCAAGTAGCCCTCGCCGGGCAGGAAGAGGGCCACAGCCGGGGGCGAGACCAACGGGCAAAAGGTACCGCTAACCGGCCCGGGCATCTCGTCGACCGGCGTGCCAGTGCCGGGATCGGTGGGGATGGCCGGCACGAGCGGGACGTCAAAAGCGGCGCTCAAGCCGTGCACGCCGACGGTGTAGTGGCCTTCGGCCAGCTCCACGCCGTTAAGCGGAATCGTGATGCCAAAGGGAAGGCCGAGCCGGTCTGGGGGACAATCCGGCGGACCGGGATCGGTTAGCAGGCTGATCTCGAAATTGTTGCCTACCTGCTCGACAGTGATGTCCGCGAGCTGGGCGCAGAGGGTGGGCCAGGTGCCGGCGATGTTGACCAGGATGGCGATGGGGGAGCCGACGCCGATTTCCACGCCAACGTGCTCGACGATCATCGCCACGCGGTTCTCCATCTCGACGATGGCGACGGATTCTTCGACCATTGGCGTTGGCGCTTCGCCAGAGCTGCTGGTGATAGTTAGCGGGGAGAGGGCGCAGCCGGAGAGGATGACGAGCATGGTTAGGGATAGCACGAGCAGGATGCGTTTCATCGGTTCGGAACTCCTTGCACACGGTGTGTCGCGTTTGAGCGTTACTGCTATGTTACGCGATGTGGCGCGTAGATGCGCCGGGCATGTGGCGGAGGGGTGGGTCGGACCTGTGGCGCAGGATGGGATCGGTCGAATGGCGGAGGGATGGGCAACATCTTGCGCGTTTGGGATGGGCGGCGCACAATACGGTGCCCTTGGTCCAGTGGGGCGCTGAGGTCGCGATGGCCCGTGTGTTGATGAACCTAGTGAAGGTGGGGGCGACGCTCGCCGGGCGGACGATCTTTGACGAGGTCAGTCTGGAGCTGCAGGCAGGGCAGCGCGTGGGGCTTGTGGGGCCGAATGGGGCGGGGAAGACGACGCTGCTGCGGCTGATGGCCGGGGAGCTGCCGGCGGACAGCGGTGAGGTCTTTCGTGCGGCGGGGTTGACGTGGGGCCGGCTGCCGCAGGAGCCGGCGCTGGCGCACGGGCGGACGGTGCTGCAGGAGGCGCTGGCAGCAGATGCGCGGCTGGCGGCGCTGGAGCAGGAGCTGGACGAGGTCGAGGCACGGATGGCGGATCCGGCCGTGTACGGCAATGCAGGCCGGCTGGATAAGGTGCTGGGGCGGCAGGCGCGGCTGTTGGACGAGTACGAGCGGCTGGACGGGCCGCGCTACGAGAGCCGGGTGAAGGTGATGCTGGCGGCGCTTGGCCTCGGCGCGGAGTTGTGGGCGACGCCGGTGGCGGTGCTCAGCGGTGGGCAGAAGAAGCTGATCTTGCTGGCGCGGTTATTGGTGCAAGCACCATCACTGCTGCTTCTGGACGAGCCGACAAACAATCTGGACATCGCCTCGATTGAGGTGCTGGAAGCGGCACTAGACGAATTCGAGGGGACGGTGCTGGTTGTCTCTCACGACCGCTATTTTCTGGATCAGGTCGTGGATAAGATCGTCGAGCTGCGCGACGGCCGGCTGGCAGAATACACGGGAGGCTATACCGACTATCTGGTGGAGGCCGGGCTGGCAGCCAATCTCGCAGCATAAAAAAACGGGGTCTTAAGCCAAGACCCCGTTTTCTTTGGGACTCTGGAAGCTAGTTCCAGATGGGCAGGTTGACAATGGCCGTGCTCAGCGTCAGGTAGGGGGCGCTGACCCAGCCGACGGTACCGCCGGGGAGGGTGAGACGCACCCAAGTGGCATCGCTATTACGGTGACTGACCGGCACGGTCATGCCCTGGGAGAGGGCGAGGATGACGGGGTAGTTGGTACCTGGCCCGGTGCGCAGGTTGAGGCCATAGGTGGCGACGATGCCGGTGGCGCCACCGGCAGGCGGCGGGATCTGGACGGAGCCACTGACCACAGGCAGGGTGGAGAAGACGGTGCTGCTGCTGATGTAGGCGCTGCCGACCCAGCCTTCCACGCCGCTGGCGAGCCTGACTTTGAGCCAGCCGCCGTAAGTATCCCGGCCGAGCAGGGTGACCTGCGTGCCGTTGCCAATCACGATGATCCGTTCGTAGGTCATGCCCGGGCCAGAACGCACGTTGAGATAGTAGACGCCGGAGACGGTGCCGACGGCGTTCGCTGGCGGCGTGGTGCTGCCGCCGGGAATGCACAGGCTCTGCCCGCTGTAGATGTGGTTGGCGTTGGCCAGGTTGTTGGCACTGGCGATAGCCGTCCAGCTCACATTGTACCGGCGACCGATGGCGGCAAGGGTCTCGCCCGGCTGGACAACGTGGGTGGCGATGCAGGTCGGGGCCGGTGGCGGCGTTGCGCCGGCCGGCGGAATGCAGAGGGCCTGCCCGCTGTAGATGCGGTTGGCGTTGCTAAGGTTGTTGGCCTGGGCGATCGCCGTCCAGCTAACGCCGTACTGGCGGCCAATACTGGCGAGGGTTTCGCCGGCGCGCACAACGTGCGTCGCCTGGCAGGTCTGCGCCGCGGCGGGGGCGGCGGCGAGCGGCGCTGCTGCCAGCAAGAGCCCGGCGAGGAGGGCCAGGGCCATTGCCAGCGATAAGAGCCGCGCTGTCCCCCCAAGGACAGAAGTGGATAAGTATTTAGCAGCCATCTTTACTCCTTACACGATTGAATTGTTCTGACGCGACGGTCCATCAATCGTCATTATAAAGGATCAACGTCTGTCGCCGGCTAAATGTTCCCGTCCAGGGATTTCTGCTCCCCGGACGCCGTGCTGGGCATACTGCCGGGTAGCACGGCAGGCAGCGACGCCGCGATCGTCCTTTCACGCTATCATGAATGATAAGGGGGTTGGCGCGCAGCGGCGCCGGGCGATTGGCGGAATGTGTCTCCGACTTTTGGCTGAACCTGAGGTTGCTGGGGCGATGGGGACCTGATAGGCCTTCAATACCTGTCAGGTCCTTGTAGGTGTTTAATGCCGGAAGTGGCGGCTGCCGGTGAAGACCATCGCTAGGCCAAGACGGTCGGCGGCGGCGATGACCTCGTCGTCGCGAATGGAGCCGCCGGGCTGGATGATGGCGGTCACGCCGGCGGCAGCAGCGGCTTCAATACTGTCGGGGAAGGGGAAGAAGGCGTCGGAGGCCATCACGGCGCCGGCAGCGCCCCCGCCGGCTTTGCGCACGGCGAGATGGACGGCGTCGACTCGGCTGGGCAGCCCGCCGCCGATGCCCACCGTCGCGCGGGCCGTGGCGAGGACGATGGCGTTGGACTTGACGAAGGTCACGGCCTGCCAGGCGAAGCGCAACGCTTCGAGCTCCTCGTCGCCCGGCTGCCGCGCCGATACCATCTCCCAGGAGGTGCCCTCGGGATCGCCGACGTCTTGTTCTTGCACGAGGTAGCCATTGCGGATGGCGCGCAGCTCGAGCCGTCTCGTGGGCTCGGCGGCGAAGTCGACGTCGTCGCCAAGGGCGACGAGGCGGCAGTTGGCCTTATGGTCAGCGAACCATTTCTGGGCGCCGGGGCTAAAGGAGGGGGCGACGATCGCTTCGACAAAGAGATCGGCGTCGCCTACGGCGGTGGCGAAACTCGACTCGACAGGGCGGTTGACGGCAATCACGCCGCCAAAGGCGGAGACGGGGTCGCTCGCTAGGGCGGCGGGGAAGGCAGCGGCGGCGTTCATCGGATCGACAGCAATGCCGCAGGGGGACAGATGTTTGACGATGACGACGGCGGGATCGTCGAAGGCGAGCACCGCCTGGCAGGCGGCGTCGAGATCGAGAAGGTTGTTATACGAGAGGGGTTTACCCTGCAGGAGGGTGCCGCCGAGGGGTCCGGCGTCGGCGGCGGGTGCATAGAGGGCGGCGGCCTGGTGCGGGTTTTCGCCATAGCGCAACGGCTGGACTTGCTGGAGCGAGAGGTGCAGGCGGTCGGGGAGGGGGCCGGTGGCGGAGGGTGGCCCATCGAGTGTGCTGAGGTAGGCGGCAATGGCGGTGTCGTAATCGCGCGTGTGGGCAAAGGCTTTGCGCGCCAGCTCGCGGCGCAACGGTTCTGGGACGGCGCCGCTCTCCTCGATGGCGCGGGCGACGCGCCTGTAATCGGCCGGGTCGACGACGACGGTGACGCGGGCGAAGTTCTTGGCGGCAGCGCGTAGCAGGGTGACGCCGCCGATGTCGATCTGCTCGACGGCAGCGGTGACGGTGACGCCGTCCTGGGCGATCGTCGCGGCAAAGGGGTAGAGATTGCAGACGACGAGATCGATGGGGGCAAAGCCGTGCTGCGCCAGTTCGGCGCGGTCGTCGTCGCTGTCGCGCGCGAGGATACCGGCGTGGATCGCCGGGTGCAGCGTCTTGACACGCCCGCCCAGCATTTCTGGCGCGCCGGTGAGGGCGCTAATCTCCGTGACTGGCAGCTCTGCGTCGCGGAGGGTACGGGCGGAGCCACCGCTGGCGACCAGCTCCCAGCCTGCCGCCGCCAGCCGCCGGGCCAGTGTGACCAGCCCTTCCTTGTTATAGACCGACAGAATGGCACGCTTGCTCATGGGTCTCCTTCATCGTTGCTGTGGATAAATCCGCCCGCCATTGTAGCGGCAGTTGGCGCTGGCTTCAATCGGGTGGGTAGACGGCGACCGTCATTTGCGCGTACAATGGCAGGGAGAAGCACAAGAAAGGAGCCGACATGACGTACCAAATAGAACTACGGCAGCTCGAGGCGCATCCGACGGTCACCATTCGCGAGCAGGTGGCGCGCGACAAGCTTGGGGAGGTTCTGCCGCAACGGATCACGGAGATCGAGGCCTTCATTGCCGGCCGGCGCGGGCAGGGGGTAGGGGCGCCGTTTGCTCGTTTTCACAACTATGGTGAGGTTGAGCGGACTGACGTCGATCTGGAGATCGGCGTGCCGACGAGCGAAGTCGTCGATTGTCCCGCCGAGAGTGCGTATACGGCGGGCAGTCTTCCAGGGGGCACAGCGGCAACCTTGCGTTATGACGGCCCGTATGAAGCGATCGAGCAGGCGTACGAGCAGCTCCAAGCCTGGATCCGCGAGCGCGAGTACGAGTCAGCGGGGGCTCCGTGGGAATCCTACCGCGGCGATCTGGAGAGCGATGCGTGGGAGGTAGAGCTCGTCTGGCCCTTGACGGAGATCTGAACGTAAGCTGCGGCCCGGCCGAGGCGGGGCTCATCGTACTTGAGCGGGTGGGGAGCGCCAGCGATTAACTGCAATCCGACAAAAGTCGTGGAAGCCGGCGGGCTATCCTCCTATCTTAATCCTGTACACGAACTCTGCTCTCCGCCGCTGGCGCCGGGCAGGCAACAGGAGTGAAAGCGATGGACAACGCCACGGCACGACGGTGCAGGAGACTGCTGGAGCAGGCAACGGTCGTCCTGCCGCAGCAAGGGGACAGCGGCGTGATCGTGCGCCGCGGGATGCGTTTTGCCAGCCGCGAGGGCAGCGAGGTGGGGCGTGTAGCTGCCGTGCTGGTCGAGGATGACCCGCCGCGCGCCGTCGCCCTCCTTCTCGACCGCCTGCCGGCTTACCGGGATTATCTGTGCGTGCCGCTGGAGCTCGTGGCGAGCGTGGCGGGGGAGACGGTAAGTCTGGTGCTAAACAGCGAGGAATTTGCCTCTCTGCCACGCTGGCGCGATCCGGCCGGGAGCAGCCCACAATCAGCAAAGGAGGAACCGACCTGATGTTAAACCCTTACTTCCTAATGGTCATTCTGTATCTCTCAATGGCTGTGCTTCTGGCCCTGGACAACGCCCTCGGCCTGTTCAGTATCGTGCCTGCCTTTCAAGGGATTCGCTGGCTGCGCATCCACTTCATCACCCTGGGCACCCTCACGGAAGCGGCCTTCTGGCTATTGCCGGCACTGGTGGCGGCGCGGCAACAGAAAGCGCCGCCAGCGACGCGCTGGGATATCTGGCTGACGCTGAACGGCGGGATCATCACGCTGCTGATCGGCATCCCACTGATGAATTCGGCGCTGATCATCACCGGCGGCACGCTGGTCTTTATCGCCGTGATGCTGCTCATTGGGCAATTGGCCAAGATGGGCGATAAAGCGTTGCCGCTGAAGCCGACAGCCGGGCTGCCTTTCTACGTCGCCGGCCTCAGCTACCTGCTTCTCGGGATTATCGTCGGGACGGGACTGTGGCAGGGGTGGGGCCAGGCGCTGCGTATAAAGGTGCCGATTGAGGTGCACATCCACGCCAATAGTTGGGGGTTCATGTCGCTGGTATTTGCTGGGCTGCTGGTCGATGCGTATCGTGGCTTCAGCGGGCGCGACTTTGCCTGGCCGCGCTCGATCCCGGCGGTGTTCTGGCTGATGACCTTTGGCGCGCTCGGGCTGGTGCTGGGGCCGTGGACCGGCTCGAACTGGTTTTCGGTGCCGGGGCTGCTGCTGCACACGACGGCGACGGTCTTGCTGCTGCTGAATGTGATCAAGCCGTTAGTCGGCGAGCGCTGGTCTGTGGGGATGTGGCACCTGGTAAGCTCTTATTTCTGGTTCTTTGCGCCGGTGTTGGTAGCGCCGCTGATCATCGCGCGCGTGCCAGGCTTCCCCGGCGCAGGTATCGAACAGAATGCGCCACAGGCGCTGGTCTATGGCTGGATCCTGCAATTCAGCTACGCGATCCTACCCACCTATTTCGCGCGCATCTTTCTGCGCGAGACGTCGCCGAGCCTTGGCGGTAGCTGGTTCAGCCTGATCGTGACGCACATCGCCGGCTTCGTCTTCTGGGCAAGCATCTTCCTGCTCGACTACCAAGCGATCCTGCAGGGGGTGGCTTATACACTGTGGTTCCTGGCGATGCTGCCGGTGGTCTACCAGCTGTGGCAGATCTTCCGCGAGGGGATGGCGACACACCCAGCGGTGAATGAGATGGCCGTGCCTGTGTCTGCTACGCGCGAGCGTATGGCCGAGGAGGCGCGGACGGGCGACTAATCACTTGGCGATGGCTACCGGGTAGACGTGACAGATTTCCAAAAACCTGTCACGTCTCATCATAGAAGGAGATTCGGAATGGAGATGACGATCATTGACGATACGATGGGGGCGGCGCAGTTTGCAGCGGATAGACCGGTGCCGAGCACGGTCTTTGAGAATGCGCGAACGAAGGTGGTAGTAGGCGCGGTGCACGCTGGGCAGCGAATCCCGAGCCACCCAGAGGCGCTGGCGGTGTACTACTTTCTGCAGGGAGAGGGATGGATGACGGTGAACGGCGAGCGGGCGGCGGTGCGGCCGGGGATGACCGTCGTCACGCCGGAAGGCAGCCTGCGCGGTATGGAAGCCGAGAGCGATATTGCCTTCCTCGCGGTGCGCGTCGCGCCACTGGACCCGTAGCGAATTCTGCGATACGCTCACGGGCATGAACGCTGAATACACTGCTGCCACGAGGGCAACCAGTTCGAGCGGCTGGAGAGGGCTACTTCTCTTCGGCGACCTGGTTGCCCTCTACCTTTTTGTTCTCGTCGGGCAGCTCGATCATGATCTACTGCCTGGTACGAATCCCCTGTGGTATACGCTAACGCGGGCGCTGCCCTTCATTGCCGTTTGGCTTGCTGCCGGCTGGTTGCTGGGTGCGTACTGGTTACCGCGTGACAGTCACACAGGTGAGGCGCGCGAGTGGCAGCCACTCTTGCGGTGGCTGGGCGCACGGGCGCTGCATGCGTGGCTGATCGCGGCCCCGGCCGGGCTGCTGCTGCGGGCGTTGCTGCTGGAACGGGCGACGATCCCCACGCTCTTTTTTGTGGCGACGCTCGGCTTTGGCGCGCTCTTTCTCCTGGCGTGGCGGCTGCTGTTTGGGCTCGCCTACCGCTACCAGCAACAACGGGCCTAATCGGCGAGCCGGGCCAGCACCTCACGGTCGTGGATGACAATCGCGTCGCGTTCGACGGCGATGGCACCAGACGCGACTAGGCTACTCAGGGTGCGCTGGATGACGTCGGGCACGGTGCCGAGACGGGCGGCAATCTCTGCATTGGTACAACCCTCCGCTGCCAATTGGAGAAT
>JAVVFG010000186.1:0-8027 GCA_032260445.1 Anaerolineae bacterium
CGACGCTGCCGGCGCCTGTCAGACGCTGCTCACTGGGCGAAACCTTGGCAATCCCGAAGTCGGCAAGATAAGCATTCCCAGCCTCGTCGAGCAGGATGTTGCCTGGTTTGATGTCGCGGTGCACGATGCCGGCCTGGTGGGCGATAGCCAGGGCGCTGGCAATCTGCTCCAGCATCCCGGCGGCCCGCTGTGGTTGCCAGGGTCCGCGGCGCAGTTCCGAGAGCAGGCTGCCTCCGCGCATGTAGCGCATGACCAGGTAAGCCCCTTCCGGATCGCGCCAGTAGTCGTATAGCGGCACGATATAAGGATGCTCCAGCCGTGCTACCGTCTGCGCTTCGGTCTCGAAGCGGCGGATAAATTCAGGGTCGTCTGAGTACTTACGGCGGATGACCTTGACGGCTACTTCGCGCTGGATGGCCGGCTGGACCGCGCGGTAGATAGCGCCGTACGCTCCTTCACCGATGCGCTCCTTCAGTTCGTAGCCGCGAGCACCCTGCCGGGGGGCGGTGCCAAAGCGCAGGTCGCCAGCTCGGATTCTCTCGTAATACTCTGTGGTGCGGGTGGCGGGAGCCATGCCCAATTCTTCGGCCAGCACGCGGCGGCAGACATCGTAGGCTGCGAGTGCCTGCTCACGGAAACCGGCGCGGGCGAGAGTTTCCATCAACTGGCGGTAGGCGCTCTCGCGCAGGTTGTCGATGTCGAGTTGCCTCTCGGCGTAGGCCCGGGCCTCAACGAAATCGCGGCGACGAATGGCCATCGTTGCCAAGATGCCCAGGGCATCCAATATGCGGCGCCGGAAATATGCACGCCGTGCCTGTGCCCAATCCTCGAATTCGTTGCTGTCGTCGAGGTAGAAGTCGGCGAGGAAGTCGCCCCGGTAGAGGGATACGGCCTCCTCGAGCTGTTCTCCGCACGTGCGGCAGAGGGAGAGGTCCATGTGGTCGTGCGCCTGTACTACCTGCAGCATTTCTTCAAACTGCCACGTATCGACGGTTGCCTCGGCCTCGGGATTCAACCGGATCTCTTGCCGGTTGGCAATAACCAGAGACGCTTCCCCGTCCTCCCTGTCGGGCAGAGCCAGGCGCAGATAGTAGAGAACCTGACGCAGATTGGAGCGTGCCGACTTCTCGGGCAAGCCCGGCCAGAGGAGGTCGAGGAGCACATCACGGCTGTGGGCTTGTGGCTCTGCCACCAGGTAAATGAGCAAAGCCTGCACCTTGCGCGTGCGGAAGTCGGCCAGCAGCTCCGTCTCGCGGGTGGCCCGAAAGGGACCGAGTAAAGATATCGAGAGTGTGGCCATCGCTTCCTCCTCGTTAGTCGCACGGCGAAGTGTTATGCAGTTGAGCGTGGCTCTGCAATAGTGGATTGCTCCGGCGCGGTTGCAGCGAGGGTACGCTGAGATGCAGGCCCGTAGTTGATGTTCGGCGACGCATTCTACGGATTAGCGCATCGCGATTCACGATCTGCGGCGGTAGCAAGGACTGATCCTTGTGATTCATCTTAACACACAAAAGGTGGGAGGTGGGGCGTTGTTTACGTTTTTCGCCGATTTGTTTACGGAAAGACGTTTCCACCGGGCATGGGCCTGGTAAATAGAGTGACGCCAGCCTTATCGAACGACTGAATCGACTCGCGAAAAGCGTGTGCTGAAGATCGCCGTTAGGCACAACGAGAAGCACGTCACTGCTCGGCCCTTTCGAGTGGTGCCAAGACCTATCAAGAGAAGAGGAGAGTAGACCTGGCCATGTGACCGGGTGGCATGTTTACGGATTGTTGACGCACGATGCGGCGGTGTAGACGGCTGATTCGTATGACGTTTACACCTGCTTGCGATGCTCAAGCTAGCTCACACGTAAGGCCGGCGAAGAGACCGGCCAACAACACAGGGAGTTGGCACGATGAAGCAGGCAAGCCTCCGCAGAGCGTCATTCGCCGTAATCGTGGTAATCCTGTTCGTGGCCACTGGCTGCGCAGAACGGCAGCCAGTTGTCGAGGAAGTAGGAGGGAGCCGCGCTGCTTACGGGGCCCAGCAGACGGCTGCTAAGGCGGCGGAGCGCCAGCAACTGGAAGAGCGGATTCTGGCGGCGACCCTCCGCATTGAGATAGCGGTATACGCGCCGCAGTCGAAGGGGGGCTACGCCTTGATCGACAACAGCCTGGGTCACGCGACGGTGATGAATGGGCGTTACCTAGTGACCCACAACCACTTCAGCCTAACTCTCGAGGATCTAAACGATGGAACGTTGCGGAAGCTTTCGGCGTACGCACCCGACGGCAGCACGCTGCTGAAGGACGCGCCATTCCACAGCTTCAAGGTTGAACTGCCCAACCCAGAAACGCTGGTGTTCGATTTTGGCGTTTATGGCCGGCAAGGTGCTTTGGGCTACATTGGGATGGCCTCGGCGGAGTTCGGGACGTGGCAATCACTCGATCTCCAGCCCGGGGCGATGGTCGCCCAGGTGAGATGGGACGGAGTGGCGACGGTAATTGAATGGGTCCCGGTTCTGGCAATCCGCTCGGAGAACGGAACAATGGTGGTGGAAATGGAAGGGACAGCCGAGAAGGGAGCCTCAGGCGGCGGCATCTTCTACAATGGCTACCATGTGGCGAACAACTGGTACCGGCGGACAGAGAAGCGAGCGGCGACTGGCCAGGTGCTACACCAGTTCACGGTTGGAGCGCTGAACGGGGCAAAGCTCTTAACGTTCGCGGAGATGAATAGCAGAGGAGGAGACAAAATGGCAGCGGCGCCAGCACCTGCTGTCGCCGAGATGGAAGGTGCCACGACCCCGCAGTAACTGGCCAGCGACAAGGCATTTCCGCGGGCGAAGTACCGAGTTACGAAAGGCCGGCTGTCAGGTAACAGCCGGCCTCACAGTGGACCGGCTAAGTCCTTAGGCGCCGTACTGGTCGCGGGCGAAGCCGAGCAGGCCGCGTTCTTCAAGACGGTCGACAGGCGCACGGAAGGTGACCTGGACGACGCCGGGATGGCGGCCGATTTCGATGGCGCCGGTGATCGTCGCGCGGTTCTTGACTTCGGGGACGGTCATGCCGAGTAGCGTCGCGGCGCGCTCGAGGCCATTGTCGGTGGCGGCGTTGAGGTCAGGGCCGGTGCCAATGACGGAGATGGGCAGGCTCTCTTCGATGCCGTCTAACCCCCAGCTTTCGGCAAGCGCCTGGGCGCGGCTCTTCTCCTCAGCGGTGAGCGGGCGGGCGAGGAAGGGGAGATCGTCGGCGACGGGGAAGAGGATGGGGCCGTCGATGTCGAGATTCTTAATCAGGTGCACCTGGAGGGTGATGGTGCCGGCGACGTCGGCAGTGTGACCGGCAATCTCGCCGTCGCCCTGCATGGCGTGCATGTCACCCATGTAGACGCCGCCGCCCTCAGCCTTGACCGGGCAAATGAGGATGGCCCCGGCACGGACAGCGTCGATGTCCATGTGACCGTCGGTGCGGTGGTCGGCTAGCTGGTCGGCGGTGATCGCATACTCGTGGGGCGCGCCAATGAGGAAGGCGCCGAAGTCGCCGGCGTTGTGCGAGTCGGGGATGGGCACGGCGGGCGTGGTGCCGAGCTGGCCCATGAAGGGGCGCAGGCGGGCGACGAGGCCGACGAGGTCATGGGGGGCAAAGGTGAGGATGGAGTTTTGAATCGACTTCTCCGGCATAGCGGCGTAGAAGCGGGCGTCGCGGGCCAGCTTTTCGGCGATCTCCTGGTCGAGGGTGACGCCGAGGGCGCGCAGGTTGTCAAAGCCGATGGTGTAGCCATTGGTGAACTTGAAGGGGGAAGCGTCGGCGCCGCAGTTGGCACAGCGCACGGCTTCCTGGCCAATACCTTCAATGACGGTCTTAGGGTAAAGGGTGCCGCACTCGGGGCACTTGCCGGCGACGTAGGGATCGCCGAGGCAGCGGTCGGCGAGGATCTCGTCGTTGCCGGAGGCGGTGGCGATGCTGGTGACGCTGATGTCCTTGATGCGGATGGCAATGGCGTCGCCGATTGCGGCGCCGGCAACGGCAACCGGTTTGGTCACCTCGTGGCCGCCGCGGATTTCGGGGGTGATCATCGGGCCCCAGCAGCCGGGAGCGGTGTTGGCGATAATGTGCCCGCCGTCGCGCACCGGGCCGAGCATCGGGCGGCTGGGATCGAGAATACCGTCGATAAACCGTCGACAAAAACGGTTTCGTGGCCGGCGACGTGGCCGTTGCCGGTAGCGGGTTCGGCGGTGGTCTGCTGTTTATGCGTGGCTTCTAGGGTCATGGGTACCTCCTCATCAGGAATGGATTAAGAACAACCTTCAGATGACAACATTCAGCCCCCGGAGATGGGCATCAGTAAGGCTACCTCGCGGACCCCAACCAAAGGCGTAGCAGGTGTAACGTGACGACCGTCGACGATGGGAACCGCTCGCAGGGCTAATTCACCAGCAGCCGGATATTGCCTAGCCAGGCTGGCGACGAGGTGGGCAACGGTAGCGTGGTCGGGGAGCGACAACTGTAGGCGCGCGGCACCGACGGTGGTAGCGAGCTGACCGTTGAGCCGGACAGAAACGGCGATCATCGTAGCATCTCCGGGGACAGACGTGTCATCACAAATGACCTTCTGGCGGCGGCTTCGTTGCGCGGGGCGGCGGGCAGCAGCGGATGCTGACCTTCAATTGTAGCAGGTCGTCGCGGGGCCCGCATCTCGAGCTGAAGTTGGCGAGCTGCCGCAACGGGCAGGGTGGGCCGGGACCCTGCTGGCAGCAACGGGCGCTGTGTGTTAGTCTGTTTGCTTGGGTGCATTTTGTTGACGTGCGCGAGGTTGGAAAGGCTGAGGAAAGAGACGTGACTGAGAACCTGTTATTTGGCATATCGAGCATCCTCGTTCTTGGGGTCGCCGCGCAGTGGTTGGGCTGGCGGCTGCGGCTACCCTCCATCCTGTTACTGCTGCTCTTTGGCTTTCTCGCCGGGCCAGTTCTCGGTCTGGTCGACCCCGACCGCCTGTTGGGCGAGGTTCTCTTCCCGGTCGTGAGTCTGTCGGTGGCGATCATCCTTTTCGAGGGCGGACTGACGCTACGGCTGGATGAGTTGCCGGAAATTGGAGGCGTGCTGGCACGGTTAATCAGCGTTGGCGCTGTGGTTACCTGGACCGTTGCCGCCGTCGCGGCGCACTTCATCCTGCAGCTTGACTGGGGGCTATCGATACTGCTGGGCGCGATCCTCATCGTCACCGGGCCGACAGTCATCGGTCCGCTGCTACGACAGATCCAGCCACGTGGGCAGGCGAGCGCGCTGCTGAAATGGGAGGGAATCCTGATCGATCCCGTGGGCGCCGTACTGGCGGTCCTGGTCTTCGAGGCGATCATCGACGGTGGGTTGCAACAGGCGCCAACAACAATCCTATCAGGTGTCCTACTCACGACCTTGATCGGGCTGGGCATCGGTCTCGCCGCCGCGGGGATGATGATCTTTTTGCTGCGCCGCTTCCTCATTCCCGACCACTTACAGAACGGGGTGGCCCTGCTGTTTATCCTCGCGGCCTATACGCTCAGCGACTGGCTGCACCACGAGTCCGGCCTGTTGACGGTAACGGTGATGGGCCTACTGGTGGCTAACCAGCGCCGAATTACGATCAAACATATTGTGGAGTTCAAGGAGAGCCTGCAGGTCCTTCTCATCGGCATCCTCTTTATCGTGTTGGCAGCGCGTGTCGAGCCGGTGGTGATCCTCGGCCTCGGCTGGCAGAGCGTCGTTTTCCTGGCGGTGCTCATCCTGGTGGCGCGTCCGCTGACGATTATCGTTTCCACGTGGGGCTCGCAGCTTACGTGGAAGGAGCGCCTATTTATGGCCTGGATGGCGCCGCGCGGAATCGTAGCGGCGGCGGTGGCGTCGATCTTCTCCTTTGAGCTGGTAGGGGCCGGTTACCCAGGCGCTGAGGAGCTAGTGCCATTGACCTTCGTCGTGATCATGGGCACTGTCAGCTTCTACGGGCTGACGGCGGGACCGGTGGCGCGCTGGCTCAAGCTTGCCGAACAGGACCCGCAGGGTGTCTTGATCGTTGGCGCCCATGACTATGCACGGGAGATCGCCTGCACATTGGCCGAGCATGGAATCACCGTCCGCCTCCTCGATAATAACCGCGAGAACGTCCGGAAGGGACGTCTGGATGGGCTGGAAGTGTATTATGGCAATGCCTACTCCGAAGAGGTTCTGGAACGGCTTGACCTGACCGGGATCGGGCGCCTTCTGGCGATGACCTCCAACGACGAGGTGAACGCGCTGGCAGCGCTGCACTTCCCAGAGGTGTTCAGCCGGGCGGAAGTGTACCAGCTACCGTTGGGCATGGGGACGGAAGAAGAGAACGAGATGGATTTAGCGCCGCAACACCTGACCGGTCGCATTCTTTTCGGACCGACGCTCAACTATAGCTTCCTGGAGGAGCAGTTCCACCGGGGGGCCAGTATCAAGGCTACCAAGCTGACCGAGGCGTTTACGTACAGAGATCTGCAGGCCGAGTATGGGCGTCGCGCGATCCCGCTGTTTGCGATCACTGCACGCGGCAAACTGCGTATCGCCACGCAGGACAAGCCACTTCAGCCCGAGCCGGGACAAACGGTGATCAGCCTCATTCTGCCGCAAGGGGCACTCGATGAAAGGGAGACGGCGCGACGTCTGGAGGCTGTCCAGCCGCCAATCTAGGTGGCTGCGACCTTAGGAAGAAAGCTGGCAGCCACCACGAGGCGCGCTTTGGTGGCTGCGTTTTATTTAGCTCTCGTCGCGGTCATCGACGCGGGCGGGCGGGTGCGTGGCTTCCACTGCCGTAAAGGGCTCCAGAATCTCATAACGATGACGTGCTCCTTGCGGTAGCACCCAGCTATCACCTGGTTGAAGGACGATGGTCTGGCCCTCGCTGTGCAGTTTGGCGCGTCCCTCGATGACGTACCCGACCGTCTCATAGGGGTTAACGTTTTCCTCTTTGTCGCTGCGTGGGGACATATTCTCCCAAAGGCGCATGGCGATGGTCACGCCGGAGGCCAGGTATTTCTGTCCCCTGTCGCCGATGGGCGAATGACGTGAGTCTACCTTCTTGATGGTCGTGTCTTGCATCTCAACTAACCTCCTCATGCTGCAGCGGTGGCCGCTGCGTGAAGCTGTCTGGATCCATTGTAGCGGCGGCAGCGCAGCCACGACACCAAAATGAGCGGTGAGAAGGGCAGCTATACCCGAAGTTGTATCCACTCCTATATCCGGCGTGTGACTGGGCCGCTGTTAGTCGGCGATCGTGATAATGCTGGCAAACTGGCTTGATGAACGCGTTACGCTATCATAACGGTGGTTGTGCTGTCGCCGGGCACAACCTTTTATTTGCGGAGAAGAGTGACGAGGGAAGGTTATGGAGAACAGGCAGACGCTAACGGAGATCGCACGCGAACTCGGATTGCGCCCGGGGCAAGTTGCCGCAACGGCGGAGTTGCTCGATGCGGCGAACACGATCCCGTTCATTGCCCGCTACCGCAAGGAGGCGACGGGAAGCCTCGACGAAATGCAGCTACGGGCGATCGCCGAGCGGCTGGAACAGCGGCGGGCGCTAGAAGCGCGGCGCGCGACGGTGCTGGCACAAATCGAGAGCCAGGGACAATTGACGGCGGAGCTACGGGGAAAGCTCGAAGCGGCGACGACACTCACGACACTGGAGGACCTGTACCAGCCGTACCGCCCGCGGCGGCGGACCCGGGCGAGCGTGGCGCGGGAGCGGGGGCTGGCGCCGCTTGCCGAGCTGATCGTGCAGCAGGAGAAGACGCGCCAGAGCCTGGCGGCGCTGGCGCAACCATTTCTGAACGAGGCGGTCGCGACGGTTGAGGAGGCGTGGGCGGGTGCGCGGGACATCGTCGCCGAGATGGTCAGCGACCATCCCGAGGTGCGCGGGCAGACAAGGGAAAAAGCGCTGCGCTGGGCGGTGCTGCGCGCCGAAAAGCGAGAGAAGGCGAAAGACGAGCGCGGCGTATTCCACCAGTATTACGCCTTCGAATTAGGGGTCGACCAGTTGCGCC
>JAVVFG010000187.1:0-8015 GCA_032260445.1 Anaerolineae bacterium
GGCCGCGCGCCGCCGCGCACGCTACCAACAGAACCAGTTGCTGGGTTTTGAGGCGGCTGCTTTGCTGCGCGAGAATCCGAGGCGAGATGGCATCCGCATCGTGCGCTGCGCCTTTACGGACCGCGATCCGGCCCAGCTCCGCGCACTTGCCAGCAGGCTCGCCGCCAACGGGGGTACGGTCGTCCTCCTCGGGACCGGCGGGCAGCGCGCGCAGCTCGTCTTTGCCCGGGCCGGGGATGCTGTTGGGCAGATGGACGACCTTCTGCAGCATGCGCTTTCGTTATTGGAAGGCGCGCGCGGAGGCGGCACTGCCACGTTCGCGCAGGGAGGTGGCCCCGTCGCACCAGTCGCTCGCGTCGAACAGGTCCTGGCAGAGGCCGAGAGGTTGTTGCGCGCGAAACTCGTTGCCTGAGGCGCCCCAAAGAGCGAGCCGAGCCGATCCTGTTTACGGAACGGCGCCGCTTGCGTTACAATGGTAGCATGATGGTTTGCAGCACCGCGGCCGGTGCTGGTGGACCGTGCATTCCGGAAGAAGGAAAAGGAAAAGCGAGGAAATGGCCGGTCAACTGGGACCCTCGATGGAGGCGTTGAAGAACGTACCGTTCTTCGCCAGGCTGTCAGGTGAAGAGCTGCAAGAACTGGCCGGGCGGCTCGTCCCGCGCCGGTTTGACAGCGGGCAGGTCATCTTTCACCTCGGCGATCCCGGCGGTCTTCTCTACATCATCATCCAGGGCAAAGTCAAGATATCCAACAGCACGCCTGAGGGCCAAGAGGCGCTGCTTGCCATCTTGGGCGCCGGCGACTTCTTCGGCGAGTTGGCCTTGCTCGACGATGCCCCCCGCTCGGCAACTGCCGAAGCGCTCCAGACCACCGAGGTGATGACCCTGCATCACGCCGATTTCGTTCGCTTTCTCAGCGACAACCCGGCATTCGCTTATCACGTGCTGCAGGTACTGGCCAAACGGATTCGCCATCTCAACGACCAGCTCAACGACGTCTTCTTCCTCGACCTGAACGGCCGCCTGGCGCGCACGCTGCTCAATCTTGCCGACAGCCACGGGCGGATGACTGACGACGGGCGGCTCATCGACCTGGCCCTCACGCAGACGGACCTTGCGGAGATGACAGGGGCAACGCGCGTCAGCATCAACAAGACGCTTGGCCGCTTCCGCCGTGCCAAGTGGGTGCGCATGAAAGGGCGTAATATTGTTCTACGCGATGAAGTCGCCCTGCGCAATCTCATCCAGATGGCCGGCGGTTAGCGGCGTAAGATCACCTTCCCCAGGTTGCGGTTCTGCCGCACGTACGCGTGGGCGGCGGCGGCCTCCTCGATCGCAAACACACTATCGACGACCGCTTCCAGCTCCCCGCTCACCAGTCGTGGCCACACCTCCGCTTCGAAGCGGCGCGTAATTGTGATCTTCTCGGCGAGCGGGCGGGGGCGCAGTCGCGATCCGATGATGCGCAGGCTCTTGCCTAACACCAGACCGAGGTTGATCGACGCCTCCGCTCCGCTGAGAAGCCCGATCTGGACGAGCCGGCCGCTGCTGCGCAGCAGCCCGAGATTGCGCTCAAAATAGTCCGCGCCAACCGGGTCGAGAATTAAGTCTACCCCTCGGCCACCAATCGTGTCCCTGACTGCGGCGGCGAAATCTGCCCGCTTGTAGTTTACGGCGAGCTGCGCTCCTAGCTTCCGCCCGTAATCCAGCTTCACCTCTTGCCCCGCCGTAATGAACACCTCTGAGCCAGCCGCGTGCGCTAGCTGGATGGCCGCCGTCCCGACACCGCTGCCGCCGGCGTGGATCAGCGTCCGCTCCCCGCGCTGCAGCATCCCCTCCAGGAAGAGGTTGATATATGCCGTGTACCACGCTTCGGGGATAGCTGCGGCGGTGATGTAATCCCAATTATCCGGCAGGCGTAGGAGCATGCCGGCGGGCACCGCCGCCAACGAGGCATAGCCGCCGCCGGGCAGCAGCGCGCACACCCGGTCGCCCGGCTGCCATCCCGTCACTGCCGCGCCTGTCTCGACAATCACCCCGGCGATCTCCAACCCGAGGATCTCGCTGGCTCCGGATGGGGGCGGGTACCCGCCGCGCGCCTGTAACAGGTCGGCGCGGTTTACCCCGGCGGCGCGAACGTCGACCAGCACTTCGTCGCTGCCGTAGCCCACATCGGGTACATCTTCCCATATGAGGGATGGAACTTCCTCTGCGCCGCGACCATAGAGGACGATAGCTTTCATCCGTACCTGCCTTTATTGTTGCGGTTGTTGCCAATCAGCCGCATTGTAGCCGAGCCGCTTTAACTTGGCACCACCGCCTGGAGACGATACACTTGCGCGGCGGAAATGAGACAACGCTCGGGCGCAACACCCGGCTAAAAGGAGTATCCATCCATGACAACGCGTGACGTCTACACGGTTGAAGTCGCCGGCCTCACGCGCCACCTCCCCCTCTTCGAGGTAGCTCCCGGCGTGCGCATTGCAATCTTTAACATGCTGGGCGACACGTACGTTGCCAAAGCCGCTGCCGCCGCCCTGGCAGAGCGGCTGAAGGGGGTGGACGCGGACGTTCTGCTGACGGCCGAAGCCAAGAGCATGCCGCTGGTTTATGAGATGAGTGCCTTGATGGGCCTGCCTTACATTGTGCTGCGCAAAGCGTACAAAACCTATATGGGTAACGCGCTGAGCGCTGATACCGTTTCGATAACGACAGGGAAAAAGCAGACCCTTTACCTCGACGAAAAGGATCATCCCCGCCTTGACGGCAAGCGTGTCATCATTGTTGACGACGTGGTGAGTACCGGTAGTACGCTAGAAGGGATGCACGAGATTGCGCGTAAGGCTGGCGCAGCAGTGGCCCGGGTTGCCGCGGTCTTCACCGAAGGCGAGCACAATTGGGGTGATATTATTGCCCTGGGCAATCTCCCTGTCTTTGTTGACGAGGCCTAGTGGCCGCTCCTGCTGCTGCGACCCTCTCGATTTTCCACCATCTCTTTGCTTCTGTTGCCGAGGAGATGGGGCTGACCCTCGAGCGCACCGCCTACAGCCCCAATATCAAAGAACGCCTTGACTTTAGCTGTGCGGTTTTCCTCGGGGACGGCCGATTGCTGGCTCAGGCAGCGCACATCCCCGTGCACCTTGGCGCCATGCCTGCTTCGGTCAGGGCCGCGATTGAGCATGTCGCTCCGTTCGCTCCTGGTGACGTCGTCATCCTCAACGATCCCTACCTTGGGGGCACCCATCTTCCCGACATCACCCTTGTCTCGCCCGTCTTTGCCCCCGGCGCTGAACAACCAATCTTCTTCGTCGGCAGCCGGGCACATCACGCCGATGTCGGTGGTATGGCCCCGGGCTCGATGCCGCGCGCGACGGAGCTGTACCAGGAAGGGCTGATCATCCCACCCAGCCGGCTGGTCGACGCGGGCCGGCGCAACGAGGCGCTGTGGCGGCTCATCCTTCGCAATGTCCGCACCCCACAAGAACGCGCTGGCGACCTCGCTGCCCAGTTGGCGGCGCACATCATTGGCGCAGCGCGCCTGGAGGCGATCCGGCGGCGCTACAGCCTGGAGGGGGTTTTGGAGCAGGCTGATGTCCTTATTGACTATGCGCAAAAGTTGACCGCGGCTGCCCTAAGCCGCTGCCCGCCCGGTCGCTATACCTTCAGCGACTACCTCGACGACGATGGGCAGGGGCGCGACCCCGTCCCGCTGCAGGTCACGCTCAGAATTGGCGCTGACCGCCTTGAGGCCGACTTCAGCGGGTCGGCGCCGGCCGTGCGCGGCAACCTCAACGCCGTGCCCGCCATCGTGCACTCGGCCGTCGCCTACTGCGTCCGCTGTGTCGCCCTCGCTCTGATTGGCAGTCACCTGCCGATGAACGAGGGCGCCTTCGCTCCCCTCAGCGTGGTCATCCCGCCCGGCTCGATCCTCAACCCCGCGCCTCCCCACGCGGTCGCCGCCGGCAACGTCGAGACCTCGCAGCGCATCGTCGACGTCGTCTTCGGCGCGCTGGCACAGGCGTTACCCGACCTGATCCCTGCCGCCAGCCAGGGGACAATGAACAACCTCAGCTTCGGCAGCATGAACGATGGCGAGGAGTTCGCCTACTACGAGACGATTGGCGGCGGTGCCGGGGCCGGCCCTGGGGCAGACGGCGCGGGCGGCATCCATGTTCACATGAGCAACACGCGCAATACGCCCGTCGAGGCCCTCGAGCATGCCTTTCCGCTTCGCGTCGAAGGGTACCGCCTGCGCGCCGGCTCCGGCGGTAGCGGGCGTTACCGCGGCGGCGATGGGCTGGTGCGTTCCCTGCGGTTCCTCGCCCCGGTCACCGCCACGCTCACCGGTGAGCGGCGCCGCCTGCAGCCGTACGGCCTGCAGGGAGGGCACCCTGGTCAGTCCGGGTCTGACTGGGTGGAGCGCGATGGCAAGCGGCAGCGGCTGCCTGGCAAGGTCACGCTCGACCTGGAGGCCGGCGACGTGCTGCACATTGAAACGCCAGGCGGTGGCGGGTGGGGCGAACCCGACGAATAGATGCGCGCCATGGTAAACAGTGTGATCACGCTGTTGGCACTGGCCCTGCTGTCCGGCTGTGCGGCGAGCCGACCGGTCCACCCTGCGACGCCGCCTGCCGCAGGGCCGGGCATGGCCGCGGCGACAGCCCTGCCCGGCCCTGCTGTGACGCAGCCACCGGCAGCGACAGCCACGGTACCTATCCCGCCCACGCCAACGCCGCTGCCGACCGATGCGCCGCCGCCAGCGCCCACCAACACGGCGACAGCGCCGCCGACGGCCACCATGACCCCGATCGCGGCGTGTAAGGAACGCCACCCGGCTGACGCGGATCTCCTGGCGCTCGTCAGTCACGAATACGGTCTCAGCCCCGACTACAAGCCCGGCGATCTCGTGCCGCTGGGCGATACCTTCCCCAGCGCCGTGACCCGCGGCTATCCTACCCAGGTGCGGGCGGTGATCATCCCGCAGCTGCAGGAGATGATCGCAGCGATGCACGCCGCCGAGCTGCGCCCGTTTATCGTCTCCGGTTTCCGCGGTTATTACGATCAGGCAGCGGCGCGCCAGAAATGGACTGAGCAGTTCCCCGAATGGGCTCACAATGTCAGCGCGCGGCCGGGCCACAGCGAGCACCAGCTCGGCACCACGCTCGACTTCAGCACCCCCGACCTCCCCGCAATGGTGGGCGAGACCTTCATCGAATTCCATCCCGCGTTCGCCGCCTCGAGCGAGGGGAAATGGCTCGCCGAGAACGGGCACGAGTACGGTTTCACTATGAGCTATCCTGACGACCGTTATGAGGCCACGGGCTTTAATTATGAGCCGTGGCACTTTCGCTACGTTGGCGTTGAGCTGTCTACATTGCTACACGAAAATAGCGTCACGATTTCCGAGTATCTACTGGCGCAATACGGCCCGCCCTGCCGGCCATGAGCAACGCCAGCCACACGAGAAGCGCCCCCGCCGAAATTGCCGCCCCCTGGCGCAATGACCGCGGCTCGTAGCGAAAGACGACCTCGTGCGCGCCCGCCGACACCATCACGCCCCGGAAAAGGCCATCCGCCTGGTAAATGGTCGCTGGCGCGCCGCTTACGGTGGCTTGCCAGCCGGGATAGGCGGCGTCGGTCAGCACGAGGAGGCCCGGCCGGTCCGTCTCGACCAGCAGCGTCACCCGCTCTGAAGCGTAGGAGGTAATTGTGACCCCGCTCGCCCCGGCGGCGCCGCTCACCGCTTCACCGCTGCCGAGCAGGACCGCCTCCTCGCGCGGCGCAAAGCCGGGCGCGGCCATCGCCGCCACGCTCTGCCGCACGTCCGGCTGCCACTGCCAGCGCTGCACGACGAAAGCGCGCGGCATCATGTCGAGGTTCTCATATATCTTCACATCACCCGAATGGATCAGGCGGTATGCGCCTGGTACCAGCGGCTGGAAGCTCTCGTCGCGGCTGTCAACCAGCGCCAGCCCCTCAACGTGCCACGCCTCCGTGCCCGGGCGCAGAATGACCTTTTGCGGCACAGCCGGGCGCGGCAGAACCACCTGCCACAAGCCGTCGCCAAGCGGCTGCGCCTCGAGCTGCCACACGTCGTTGCCCGCCGCCACCTCGACCTCGCCCGGCCCGCCGGCTAGGAGCCAGATGCCGGTCGCCTCGTACGGCGGCAGGTAGCCTACCGCTTGCTCGTCGCCCGGCGCGAGGAGCAGCAGGTGTTGGCGGTCGAAAAAGACGCCATCGCGCCAGACGTCGGCTGTCTTGTCCGTGATCAGGTACTGCACCTGCAATAGATCGAGCCAGCGCGCCGCCGGCGCCGCTGGAAGGAACTCGCGCAGCCGTCCGTCCGTCGTCACCTCTCCCTCCTGCAGCAGCAGGCTCGTCAGCTCGATGTACGCCTGCAGCGGCAGGATCCCGCCGTCGAAGCCATCCACCGAGGGAATACCATAGCGGAGCGGCAGATTCGGTTCGAGCACCTCCTGCTGCTTGTGCGCGACCAGGAGTTGGGCGAATGCCGGTTCGTCCAGGTAAGGGCCATACGCCGTACGCAGCTCGGCGGTATCGCCCAGGTCAAAGAAGATGTTGGAAAGGCTGAGGACACGCCCGGGCGGTTGCGCACAGCCCGCCTCCTCGCCGCAGGCCGCCAGCGCCTGCAGGCGCGCGACGGGTGGGCGCAGCGAGAAATAAGCCTGCGGGGCCGTCGCCAGCCGGTGGTACGGGAGCGCGCGGCTGCCGGCGTAGAGGAAGAGCGCGGTTATCGCCACCACGACCACCGCTGTCCAACGCCGTCCATTCCCGCCGCGCCACAGCAGTAGGGCTGACACCGCCAGTTCTACGCCCCAACCGGCGAGTGTCACCCACCCCGGGAGGCTTACCGCAACCTCACCTCCTGCCGGCACAAAACCGGCCAAAAGCGGCGCTAGTAAGCTCCACAGCGCGAGCAGGGCGATCGCGCCTGCCGCGCAATGCACCGGCCGGCTACCATCACTATCCCCCTCACGCCATCGCTGCCAGCCGGCTCCCGCCAGCAGCGCCGCCGCCAGCGCGTATAGCGCCAGCCAGCGCGCCGGGGCGCGGAACAGGCTGAATCCCGGCAAGAAGACGAGCCCGATATAAAGCGGATTAAAGCGCCCGAGGGCAAAAAGCAAGCCGACTAGCAGCAGGAGCAGCGGCGACCACAGGACTGGCGACCGGCGCCAGCGCCAGGCGCCAATGGCGATAAGCAGCAGCGCCGTCAGCGGCAAGAAGGCGACGTATTCCGTAAACAGCGCTTGACCATAGCCGGGCAGAAGCGCCCGGCCGAACAGGAGCGGGTGCAAGGAGAAGCTCAGCGCCTCGTTCAGCGGCAACCCGCCCTGCCGGCTGGACTGGCCAGCCAGCTCCAGCGTTGGCGCCAGTTGCACCGCGCTCAGAGCTGCCGCCAGCCCCGCCGCCAGCGCCAACCCCGCGAGCGCTGGCATGGCTGCTCGCCAGTCGCGGCGCGCCCCCAGCGCGCCGCCCAGCCACCACAGCCCCAACGCCACCCCGCTGATGAAGACTGTCTGCGCATGGCCTGCCGTTAGTTGCAGCGCCAGCAATGGTGCCAGTCGGGCGAGGCGGCGCACAAACCCGCCCCTCGACTTCCACGCCGCCGGCTGCCCCATGACCAGCAGTGCCCACGGCAGCCACGCCAGCCCTTGTAGCTGGTTGAGGTGCTCCACCTGCGCCGTCATGTAACCGCCGAGGCCAAACAACAGCGCGCTGAGCAGCGCCGCCCCCGGCGCGATCCCCAACGCCCGCCGCGCCAGCAGATAGGCGCCGCCCGCCGCCAGCGTCAGGTGAATAAGGATCGTCGCCGTCGCCGCATAGGGCACCGGCAGCAGCAGCCATAACGGCCAGTTCAGTGGATAAAAGATGCCGGCCTGGCTATTCGCCAGCAGTGGCGCCCCCATGAACAGGTCCGGGTTCCACAGCGGCAGGCGCCCGGCGCGCAGCGCCGCCGCCGCGGACTCCCAGTAGGGGTAGAAGTAGAGGTAGACA
>JAVVFG010000188.1:0-7947 GCA_032260445.1 Anaerolineae bacterium
AGCGGCCAACGAGGTGTCGCCGAAACTGCCGGTGAAGGAGATGTTGACGCGAGTGTCGGGGTTGGTGGCATGCACGCCGGCCACAAAGCCATCGACATGCAGCTTCGCGTCGCCCGCGTCCACCGGGCCGACGACGCCGACGACGCCAGACTCGGTCAGGTGGGCCGCCAGAACGCCGCTGACATAGCCGCCTTCCTGGGCACGTGGCTCATAGGCGAAGACGTTGGTCACCCCTTCCGCCTCGCCGGTGTTGGTCGAGGTGCCCCAGGCGAAGCTCGTCTCGGGGAAGTCGGGCGCGATCTCGAACAGTGACGTGCCGTACTGCGCGCCGTGGGAGATGATCAGATCGTAGCCGCTCTCGGCATAGTCGCGGATCGCCGAGGCGGCGTTGGTCACCTCGAACATGTTCTCGGTATACACTAACTCAATCGTGTCCTCGCCGTAGACTTCCTGCAGCTCTTTGATCGAGTCGTAGATCGACTGGCTCCAGGCAAGGTCGCTGATCGTGCTGGCCAGGACGAGGGCGATGCGCACCGGCTCAATCTCCGGATAGTCGCCAGTCACTTCTTCTTCGGCTGCCGGCTCGTCGTCAGCCGGTTCTTCCGCTGCTGGTTCCTCGGCGACGGGTTCTTCGGCAACGTCGGCGGGCTCGTTGGCTGGCGCGGGCTCGGCGTTGCCGCCGCAGGCGACGAGCGCGAGCATCAGGGCCAATACCAGGAGCATAATCCACGTTCTGTTTTTCATTCTCTTCTCCTCATCGTGGGCTGCCGGCACACTGCCCGCAGCTCGTTCGGTTTTAACCTCAATACCGCCGGAGGCGGCGAGGTATCCATTATAATGCTCCGCGCCGCTAGCCTTCCCCGCGGGCAAACGGTTTCGTTAGCGCTGCCGGCTGCATTGCCCTCCGGAAAGGCAGCGCCAGGGCAATGATTGTCAGCAGGTAGGGCAGCATGACGGCAACGTCGGACGGGATGTTGAGTCTGAGGACCTGGGCCCAGAGCTGCAGGGCATTCACGCCGCTGAAGAGCAACGCGCCAACGAGCACCCCCGCCGGCTTCCAGCTGCCGAAGTAGACCAGGGCGACGGCGATGAACCCGATACCGTTGGTCATCTCCTCCTGAAAGACATTAAGCAGGCCAATCGAGAGCGAGGCGCCGGCAATCCCTGCTAACATGGAGCCCAGCATCACCGATGCATAGCGCACGGCGTCGACGCTGACGCCTAGTGAGTCAGCCGCTTCCGGATTTTGGCCGACCGCGCGGATCTTGAGGCCCCAGGTCGAACGGTTCAGGACCCACCAGGCGATAGGCACGAGTAGATAGGCGCCGTAGACCAAAGCGGTATAGCCGAAGAAGATATCGCCGATGACCGGGATATCGGCCATGCAGAAGTTCTCGCCCACGCAGCCGCGCAAGGCCTGGAAGCCACGCACGGGTTGGATGGAGCCGAGCATGGTCTTGAAGAGCAGGCTGGAGGCGCCTAGGCCGAACATGTAGAGGCCAATGCCGCTGATCCCTTGTTGCGCCTTGAAGGTCACGCTGACGACGCTCATGAGCAGGCCCATCAATAAGCCGACGAAAGCAGCGGCGGCGACGCCAAGCCAGACGTTGCCCGTCTGGAAGACGGAATAGAAGCCGAAGAAGGCGCCCATGAGCATAATCCCTTCCACGCCCAGGTTAAGCACACCGGACCGCTGTGAGAACATCTCGCCAATTGCCGCATAGAGGTAGGGCGTCGCCAGCCGGATCCCCTGGTGGATGATGCCGAGCAGAATGGCCACGACCGTCAGATCTTGATTCATCAGCCGGTCTCCTGTGTGGGGATGGCAATGGCATCCTCCACGGCTTCTTTCTCAGTGGCGCTCGTGTCGATGGAAACGCGGCGAGTGGCGCGCCGCTGTACAAGGTATTCGGTGCTCACCACGAACAGGACCACCAGGCCCAGCACGGCGGTAATCATCACCTGGGGAATTTGCATGGCGCGCTGCATCTTGTCACCCCCGACGAGCAGCCCGCCGAAGAGAATCGAGGAAGGGATGATGCCCAACGGGTGCAGCTTGCCGAAGAGCGCGGCGACGATGCCCGAAAAGCCAAAGCCAGCGGAGACGGCAACCGGCTCAAACATACGGTGGTGCAAGCCGAGGATCTCGATGGCGCCGGCCAGGCCGGCAAACATGCCGCTCAGGGTCATGGAGAGGACCATCGTGCGCCCAACCTTGATCCCGGCATACTCCGATGCCGAGCGGCTCAACCCGACGGCGCGGATGCGGTAGCCGAGCGTCGTCCGCCACAGCAGCACGTAGACGAGGATAGCCATGATGATCGCAAAGATGAGACCGGTGTGCAGCCGCGAGGGCTCGACGAGAACGCCATATAACTGGCCCAGATAGCCGTCGAGCTCAAGGTCGGCCGCCGAGCGGGTTACGCCAAGCCACTGGGCGACGTCGGTAAAACGCGGCAAGTCGAGCGCTCGCCCGAGCCGTGCCGATTGGGGGATGTTGGTACCGGCGGCCAGCTCGGCCGGGTCAAGCATCGGCCGGCGCAGCAGGTAGTAGCCGATCTGGATCGCGATCTGGTTCATCATGATCGTGCTGAGGATCTCGTTGACGCCGAGTTTCGCCTTGAGGTAGCCGGGCACAGCCCCCCAGAGGCCACCCATGAACGCGCCGGCAAGCAAGCCAATCAGAATGGCAAGAACGGGCGGAAAGTCGCCCACCAGCTCCACGCCGACGAAGGTGGTTAGCAGTGCGCCGACGATGATCTGCCCTTCGGCGCCGATGTTGATCACACCGCCGCGGAAGGCGATGGCGATGCCCAGGCCAACCAGCATCAGGGGGATTGCCTTTACCAGGGTATCGGAGAGGCCATTCTTGGTACCGAAGGCGCCGACAAGCATCGCGCGGTAGGCTTCTATGGGGCTCACGTCCTGCAGCCACAAAATGACAGCCCCGACGAGAAATGCCGCCAACACGGCTAGTATTGGCACCAGGATGTCGACGAGCCGGTCAAAAAATCGCCGGTTCCACCTGATTTTCCGCACGATCACCTCGCTTTAGGCGCGATCCGTGTTCAACTTATTCAGCTCCCCACCATCTGGACTCCCGACAAAGTGTACCGATTCCTCGCGCTGCTGCCTACTGACGATTGTCACCTATTCCGCTATGCAGCTGTACCGGCAAAGCGGCTGTGAATGGCGTTCTGGTAATCAGAGCACGCGGTCTTCTATTTCCCAGGCGTGATCGAGGATGTGCCAGCCGGCACGACGGACGAAATAGCGTGGTGGCCAGATCTTGCCGCCGCGAGGCCCGCGCTCAGGGAGCTCTCCGCGGGTGCCGGCCGCCAGCGCAGCCATCTCTGCCTGACGGAGCTGTTCGATTTGCTCGCGCCACGACCCTCCCGCAACCTTGTCGGGCTTCCACCCCAGCCGGCGCAGGTAAGCGGCTTCGGCACTGAAGACGTGCTCCAGGATACTGTCTAGATCCCGGCCGCCGCCGAGCGGTCCCTTACGCAGTTCCTTGCCCGTCGCTGCTTGAGCCGCGGTGGCTAACGCTTCCCAGTAAGCGCCAAGCAACGTTTCGAAACGGCGTACGGCGTCACCGTCTAACGGCTGGCGGTCGGCTGCGGGCATCGCATCCGGCGCGCCGAAGTCGGTAGTGGTCGTCCCCTCTAGCCGCTCGACGACGATCAGCTCCTCCGGGCTGGTTGGCGGTGTGAAGTCCAGCCCGGTTTCCGCCAGGGTGCGTGCATAGCGCGGCGCGGCGTCGAGGAGCGCCTGCACGGCCTCCTCCTCGGTGCGCCCGAGGCGGTTCCAGCCGGGCCAATCAAGGGCGCCGGCGAAGGTTCGTTTTTTGCCGGTTTCCAGGTAGACGGGAGTCTTCTGAGACATGGATAGCCTCCTCGTATTCTGTGTAAGTAGGGCGAGGATGATATCCGGGGAAGACGGGGGATGCACACTCGCCTTTACGCGGGTATGCATCCCCAGTGTCTTTACGATTAATGCCGGATAAGCGGCAGGTAAAGGCTAGTGCTGCCGACGACGATCGGGACGCTCAGGGTCGTGACGTTGTCAAGGTCGTCACGAACCTCGAGGGTGATGGTATGGGCGCCATCTGGGAGGAAGACGCCGCTGTCTGGGCCGAAAGCCACCACCTCGCCGCCGGCCTTCCAGAGGTAGTTTTCGTCTCCCAGCGCAGCTCCTTCCGGATCGTGCGCCGTGGCCTGGAGCGGAATGAACTGGCCAGAGCTAAACAACTGTCCCGGTAAGGGGCTGTCCATGTTCACCAGTGGCGCCTGGTTGGCGACGGTGAAGGTACCCGTAGAATCAACCGTGGTTGTGTTGAAGCCGTCGGTGGCGATAATCCGGATTTTTGCCTCTGTGCTGCCGGCTAACAGCGTAGTATCCACGGTGTATTCGCGGGCATCGACATCGCCGGCAATAGGCAGCCAGGTGGCGCCGTTATCGGGCGAGTAGAATAGGTTGAAGCGAAGGTCGCCGCTGTCGGGGTCGGTTGCTGTCCAGCGGATGGTGCCGCTGGTATTCCAGACGGTGCCGGCGCCCGGCTGCTGGATAGTTACCTGCGGTGCGTTGTCGCTGACGACGATCTCGTCGAGAGGCGTGCTCCCATCCTTGAGCTGAATGCTCTTCACCCCGCCGGGATTGGGCACCCGGAAGTCGAAGTAGACATTGGGTAACGGGTTCCCCTCGACATCTTCGAAGATCATGTCGAAGCTGATGCTTTGTAGTAACGTACCGCCGGCGCCGCGGAGTTCGATCGTGTATTGGCTGCCCGCCGGCACCGGCGTGGGAATTCCCTGCTCGACGAGAACCGGATCGAGCTCGCCGTCGCCGCCGTCGCCAAGCCGGCCGGAGAGATAGAGCACTTCCTCGATTTCCTGGGCAGCGAGGAGCATGCGCTGGGTTGCCGGATTGGGACCCTCTACCTCTGGACTGGCTGCTGCGGCAGCCGCCGGGGCGATGATGGCGGCATTATCGAAGAGATTCTCCCAGCGATAGGGAGAGATCCAGGCGCCGGGCATGTTGGCGTGGGTGCAGTAGCTCATGAAGTCAGGGTAGTTGCTGGTGATCACCGTGCGGCGGTCGCTGACCACGCCGTCGACCCAGGGCGCACGCGTGTCGAAGCCGACCTCGTTGACATCGTCGTTACCGCTGTAGGGCCAGTTGGGGTCGGGCCCAGTGGAGCCGCAGCCGCCGTTGTGCCGGCCCCAGGTGCCGGTGTTGCTGCGGTCCAGGTTGTGGTTGACCTCATGGGCCATGATCAGGTCCGCGTCGAAGATATCGCCGGAGTAGGAGACGTAACCGTTGCCGTTATTCCACCAGGTGGGATCGGAGAGGCCATCGCTGCTGGGCGTGAAGCCGTGAATCTGGTCGGGCAAGTCAAAGGGGCTGGTGCCGCCGCCGAAGAGGAAACCGAATATCCAGGCGAGGACGACCGTGCCGTGATAGTCGTTGAGCTCGGCGATGAGGGCGTCGCTGGTCGGCATGTTCGCCCCTAACGCGGTCCACGGTTTGTTCACGTAGGTGATGCCGGGTACGGGGTAGACGGTTTGCATGTAGCTGCGCGCGTCGGCCATATCGGCCGCCGCCTGGAGGGAGGGCGACGCAGCGCTACCCCCGTTGACGGGAATCGTCCAGACGAGCGGGGTCTGCCGGGTCTGGAAGTTAACGGTGACGGTACTCGACGTGGCCGAGGCGCCCAGCCAGCGCTTCGAGCGCGCCGAAAGGGTCACCGTGCCGGCCCCAACCCAGCTATCGGGAAGATCGAAATTGGCCGTGTGCGCGAGCCGGTCGCGATCGACAGCGGTTGGGGCATTGAAATGGACGGTAAGCGGCGACCCGGGCAGGTCCACCGTGCCGCGGCTACCATAGAGGTAGACGGTGAGGGAGGCGGTTGCGCCGCTGCTGTTGTTCAGGTAGGCGCGCACGGCAGTGTCTTTCTGGGCGACGAGAGGAAGGGTGTTGCTGCGCGTCTGCACCGCCTGCGTCACCTCCAGCGGATTGACCTGGTAAGGAACCGCCGGTCCGGTATCTGGTGGTGGGAGGTGAAGTTCGGCGAGGTCGACGACAAGCAACTCCTGGAAGTTGTAGAGATAGTCACTAGGCAAACGATCGTCGAATTGTGGGCTGCCGGAGGCAATGCCAATGCCCATATGGACGGGCTCGCCCGGTTTCGCTCCAATCTCTTCGAGGTCAATGGCCAGTTCCCAGAAGACGTGCTGGTCGCAGCGTGGTGCCCGCTGCAGGACCAGTTGGAATGTGCCATCGGCGAGAGAGCAGCTATAGCCAAGGGCCCGGCCGGAGCGATAGTCGTCGAAATCCTGGCCGAAACTCTCTGGTCCGGTGTAGTAACGCGGGCGCAGATTCCGTGTGCGCGGCTGCAAATAATAGTTGACGTCGACGCCGGGCGTTATCTGACCATCGCGGTTGACGTCGAAACTGATGTTGATCGTGTCGCCAACATCAGGCGTCGGATCGTCAAGCACGTCGACCAGCAGGTAAAGGCGATCGGCGTCGTTCTGCGCGGCGACGAAGCCATGCGCGAACGGGATGGGATCGCTTAAGTTCCACTCGCCGCGGCTGATCTGCCCGTCGAGACGGGGCGGCGCGAGGGCGAGTGCTGCGGTAGTCGGCAGCGGCCGGGTAAGAACCAGGATGCGCGTGAATTGAGCAAGAAAAACGAAACCATCATCGACCGCACTGCCGTAGGGAAATCCGTCGATCTGGCTGCCGGTGGCCGTGAAGTTGCTCACCCAATGGAGCTGGCCTGTGCCGGCACGGAGCACCACGCCGTTGGTGATGATCTTGTCTCCGTCGCGAGCACAGACACGAGCATTCGCCTGGAACAGGTCGTTACGGCTCGCCTCGGCCGGCGTTGAGAAATCCCACAGCTCGACTGTTTGTGAGGTACAGGAGACGAGCTGCGCGCCGAAAGCGTGTAGGTGGTAAGGGACGGGGACATCGCCCATCGTGCGGATGGGCTCTAGAGAGGGATAGGCGAAGATAGCAAAGCCGGTTGTGCCTGTAGAACCGGCACGGGTGCTTGCCAGCTGGCCGACGACGAGTGTATTGCGGCGAACCACAGCAGCCGAGAAACCGGTGTTATCGGGGCCAAGAGCCCTGGTAGCGGTCTCGCTGGGGTTAGCCGGGTCGGCGAGGCTGTAGAGGGTCACGTGGCTGGGGCCGACGCCGATGAGCGTGTTGCCGTCGCGGATCAAATTGTATGTATTGCGCGAGCTGGCTTCCCTGGCCGAGGTGACGGCGGCCGTGCCCAGGCCGCGCACGACGATGATGCCGTCACGGCCATAGGCATAGCCGATCGTGCCGTTTGCCAGGAGGCCACTGCCATAACCGGCCAGCGCTAGCTCGGAGTCGGGATCGTCTAGCGTCAGCAGGGGAGCGCCGGGTGCAGGTGTGGCGGCTAGGAGCGCCGACAGGTTATAGGTTAGCAGCCGGCCCTCGCGAACCAGCACATGGGCGAAACCATTGGCGACGGCGACGTCGCGCGGCGATAGGCCGCTATCGGTAGGGGGGACGAGCTCGGCTACGGGGTCATAACCGGCCGCAGCCAAGGGCGCCACCGGCTCCTGTGTCGCCGCCCGCCCTGGGGCGGCGAGCAAGCTAATGGCGGCAAGGAACAATGCTAAGAGAAGAAGAGACCGCTTCACGAAAACCTCCTATTCAGTTGTCAGCAGGCTATATTAGGACAGAACAACCCGATATGGGCACGAGAACAATGGAATATATAGTACTGGGCTAAGGGTAATCTGGCAATAGCGCGAAGGCTGGATAGCTCCGGTATCTACCCTGGTCGTCTACCTAGGCTCCATCCAGCAGCCTCACTCTAGGCAGGCGAACGTCACGACACGCGCTGGGGCTCGTTATTTTTCGAGGACGCGTAGGGAGCCAATATTGTCTTTGGCGGCGCGGGCG
>JAVVFG010000189.1:0-7945 GCA_032260445.1 Anaerolineae bacterium
CCGGTCCGTGCAGGAGTAGATCGGCCGCTGCAGCCGCTTCTTCCGCCGTGATGTTTGCCTCCCAACTGAACGCGCCTTCGGTGGGTCGCCACAGCGTGATCACGCGTCCTTTGGTGGCGTACGGGCCGCTAATGGCTGGGTTGGTCGGGCCGAAGATGGCCAGGGTTGGGCAGCCGACCGCGGCAGCGATGTGCGTCGGCCCGGTATCGTTACCCACGTACAGGTCGGCCATCTCGGCCAGGGCGCCCAGTTCATCGAGGGTGATCTTGCCGGTCAGATCAACCGCGTTGGCGCTGGTCATGCCGGTAATCGCCTGACCTCGCTCCGCGTCAGCGGCATCGCCAAGGATGAGGACAGTCGCCTGATGGGCTCGCGTAACGTGATTGGCGAGACGCACGAAACGCTCGCTGGGCCACAGCCGAGTTGTGTCAACCCGCAGCGGGTTGTGCGCGCCGCCGGGATGCACGAGGACGAGCGGCACGTCGCCGAGCCAATCCAGCTGATCGACCAGAAGGGCGGTCATTGCCGATCGCGCACGATCGGAGGGATAGAATTCCATGTAGCCAGGTGTCTCAATGCCCAGCGCATGCGCCAGGCTGAGGTAGACCGTCGCGGCATGCTGCTCGCCCGGCGGCGGGTTGGCGACAAGGGTGTGCGCAAAGCCGCGCCCACCCGCGCCCAGGCCGACACGCTGCGGTATATGCGCCAGCCAGGCGACGAGCGCCAGCACGCTGGAGCGGCTGGGGATGAAGACCGTGTCATAGTCACAGGCACGGAGACGCTCGGCGAAGCTGCGCACATCCGCCCAGGTTGCATCTGGTAGGCCCACCTTTCCGCTATCCACGAGCTCGGAGAGATGGACGTTCGTGGCCACCGCTGGACGAGCATAATCGCTGATCGCCCAGTCGAACTGGGCATCGGGATAGGTCTCGGCGAGAGCCGCGAGGAGCGGCGTGGCCAGGAGCGCCTGGCTGAGGCAACAGGGCTTGAGAATCAGCGCCTTACGCGGCGGCACGAAGCCGCGCCGCACCAGGCGGAAAGGGATGCTGGCGATACGGGCCACGCTCGCCGTTAGTAGGCTGTCACGCATATCGTTTCAGGTCGTGCACGCCCACCATTAACGCAGAAATCGTGTCACCCGTCCAGTTGCACTTATCTGTGCCTCGCTAACCAACCGTGATCAGCGCCTTGATCTGCTCGAACTTCGCCGGCCCAATGCCGGACACGTCGAGGATCGCCTCGATGGTTGGGAAAGGACCATGGTTGGAGCGGTGGTCGATGATCTTCTGCGCCGTGCTTGGCCCGATGCCCGGCAGTGTGTCCAGTTCCTCAAGGGTCGCCGTATTGATGTTAATGAGGACGCCGCGCGTCGCAGCGCCAGCAGTGTCGAGGCTGTTGACCGGCGCCGATGGCATGGTGATCAGCGGCGGCGCGCCCACTTCGTCTTGCGCAGGGATGTGGACGTGCATGCCGTCGGCAAGAGGCAAGGCCAAGTTCACCGCCTCAGTAGCCGCCTCAGCGGTAAAGTTACCGGCCATCTGTACCACATCACGCACGATGCTGTCGGCCGGCAGGTTGTAGACGTCGGGATGCAGCACAGCGCCGCTGATGTAGACGCGCAGCGGGCGCGGCGTCGCCGTCGGCGCCGGTAAGGCCGTTGGCGCGGGGGGCTCGATGATGATAGATGCAGGCTGGGCGCGCCCGTTCAGGTTCACGGACAGCAGGGCAAGAACGGCTCCGGAGACGAGCATCACTAACATCCAGACGGCAGTCTGCCTCTTCCCGTCCATATCTCTCTTCCCTTCGCGCCCACACGGTTACACGACGTAACTCGGCCGGGCCAGGCCGCTCCTTCCGGGTCAGCCTTTGACGACGGCGATCGGTACGATACGTGCCACCTTGCGCGCGATCCCGGCATTATGCACGACCTCGATGACGCGGTCGACATCCTTATAAGCGATGGGCGCCTCCTCGGCCAGACCGCCCATACTGCCAGCCCGTACGCGAATGCCGCCAGCTTCCAGGTCCCGACGCAGGTCGCTGCCGCGCACCTCGCGCTTGGCCTGGCGGCGGCTCATCGTTCGACCGGCGCCATGGCAGGTTGAGCCAAAAGTCTGGCGCATGGAACCGTGCGTGCCGACCAGGACCCAACTCGCGGTGCCCATCGAGCCGGGTACCAGCACCGGCTGCCCGATATCGCGGTAGCTGCTCGGTAATCCGGGGGCATCCGGGCCAAAAGCGCGTGTCGCCCCCTTGCGGTGCACACAAACCTCCATGCGGCGCCCGTCAACCTCATGCTCTTCAATCTTAGCCATATTGTGCGCGATGTCGTAGATCTGGTACACGTAGTGGTTGTCGACCCCTCCCGCCAGCACCTCCTCGAAGCTGCGGCGAATCAGGTGCGTGAGAACCTGACGATTGCAGAAGGCATAGTTGGCGGCCGCGCGCATCGCTGCCAGGTAGTCCTGTCCCTCCGGGCTACTCAGCGGCGCGCACACAAGCTCGCGGTCGGGAAGCTGGATACCGTATTGGCGCACACTCTGGTGAAAGCGCTTGACGTAGTCACTGCACACCTGGTGGCCGAAGCCGCGGGAGCCACAGTGGATCTGGGCCACCACCCGGCCGGGAGCCAACCCCATCCGGTCCGCGGCTCGCTCGTCGAAAACTTCGTCGACGACGTCGACCTCAATGAAGTGATTCCCGGCGCCCAGAGTACCGATCTGGTCACGCCCCCGTTCGCGGGCACGCGCGCTGACCTTGCGCGCGTCGGCGCCGGCAATACGGCCTCCCTCCTCCGTGTGCTCGAGGTCATTCGTCGTGGCGTATCTCTGTCGAAGCGCCCACTGCGCCCCGTCTTCCAGCACCTGATCGAGATCGGCACTACTTAAACGGATTTTTCCGCCTCGCCCAACCCCGCTGGGGCAGTTGCGCTGGAGAGCGCTGGCGAGATCGTCCAGGTGCGCGGCGATGTCGTCTACGTCGAGGTGCGTACCCAGAAGGCGGACGCCGCAGTTGATATCATAGCCCACCCCACCAGGGCTGATAATGCCGTCGGGAAGGGCGGTAGCGATAACACCGCCAATAGGGAAGCCATAGCCCTGGTGAATGTCAGGCATCGCCAGCGCATATCCGACGATGCCTGGCAAGGTGGCGGTGTTCACCAGCTGCTCCAGGCTTTTATCGTCCAGGGCACCGGCAAGCAGACTATCGTCGGCGTAGAAACGAGCAGGAACACGCATGTCCTCGCGATAGCTCTTCGGCACCTCGAAGACATAATCGTTGATTCGCTTAAAATCGGAACGGTTGACCATCCTGTTCCTCCAGCCTAGACATCGAAGACGATCGTGGCAGCCAGTCCGTCGGGCGTAAGGATCACGTCGAGGTTGTGGTAGGTTACGGCCTTGATGTGCTTCTGCAGCGCGGGGACGATGTCGCCCCGCAGCCGGGCCTGCAACCACTCCGGAGAGACGCTCTCCAGGGTGAATTCGCAAGCGATAAAGCGGTCGCGCTCGGCCAGGTAGGCAAGCTCGCTCAGCCATTCTACCAGCATGCTTTCACGATCGAAGGCTTCGACCTCTAGATAGCGCTCGTCCACCGGGCCGATCATCGAGAGATCGGCGACGAGCAAGCTGTTCATGCCCCACGCCGCGCTGAGCAAGAGGTGGCGGAAGTCGCGCCCGCGCACCTGCAGCGCCCAGTCGGCTGTGTGTTCGACGACGGTGAATTCAGCCAGCGCCGGGACGCCCGGCGGGCGTGGTGGCGTTACGTTGGCATCCATACCGGTATTGTAACATGGCTTCCGGCCAGAAATCGATACGACCGCAGTCCGGCGCGAATACCAGGAATGCCCTTTTGCCGCTATAGTACGCTACATCCAACGTCGAGATGGTAGGAGGCACAATGAGCAACGAGAGCCAACAGAACCCGGAAAAGAAACCGCCACAGATGAAGATCGCCATCGAGGTGCCGAAAGAGCTCGAAGCAGCCTACGCGAACTTGGCCTTTATCAGCCACACGCCGGCCGAATTGGTGATCGACTTTGCCCAGTATTTGCCACGCACGCCCAAAGGCAAAGTGGTCAGCCGGGTGATCATGTCGCCGATGCACGCCAAGATGTTGCAGCTCGCCTTAGCCCAGAATCTGTCGGCCTACGAGCGGCAGTTCGGCGAGGTGAAGGTGCCACAGAAACCATCGCTGGCCGACGAGTTATTCCGTTTCCGCTCCGGGGACGATGACGCCACCGATAACCAAGCCGAGGAGTAAGCCGAACGATGGACCAACTAGAACAGACAGCCGATACGATCCGGGATTATATGGAAGCGGTGAACAGTGCGCGCGACCAGACCTACCAGCGCTCGCGCGTCCTCACGAGCACCTGTTCGAAGGCGATCCGTGCTATCCACCGCGAGGAATGGGAACCGGCCCGCGAATTGATGGAGCAGGCGCGCAACCAGGCACGCGCCATGGTAGAAGGCGTGCAGGGATATCCAGAGCTCTACTACACTGGTTACACACAGGATGCCTTGAAGGAGTTCGTCGAGGCCTACCTGACGCACGCCCTCGTGCGGGACGAGGCCCTTCCCTCTCCGCAGGCGTTAAGTGTCGAGCCGAACACCTGGCTCAACGGGCTGGCAGAGGCGGCGACTGAACTGCGTCGCCGCATTCTCGACATCATCCGGCACGGCTATCACGACGAGGTCGAGCGGCTGCTGGACGAGATGGACGAGATTTACAGTCTCTTGGTTACCTTTGACTTTGCCGACAGCATCACCGGTGGGCTACGTCGCCGCACCGACGTGCTACGCGGCGTTCTGGAACGCACCCGCGGCGACGTCACGACCAGCCTGCGCCAGGCAGAGCTAGAACAGGCGCTGGAAGCGCTCGAGAGCAAGCTCAGCAGCGATTAGACAGCCCCGGTCAACGCCGTCGCAATGCCAGGGTAATCAGACCAAGACCCGTACCGCCCAAAAGTCCGCCCCCTGACCAGGCGAAGACATTGTTCGAGACCCAGATAAAATCGGCCGCCGTGAACTCTGGGCCATGCCCGTGCAGGCCAGTCTTGAGGACCATCAGCAGCAGCGTGAGCACAGGGATGGCCGCGCCGGCGACGAGGCCTGCCAGCGCAAGATGCACCAGCCAGCGCACCGGCGCCAAGAGTCTCCCCCCAAAGAGCCATTGGAGAACGTGTGCCGTCACAATCAGCGTCGTCGCGCTCGCCAGAAGCAGCACGCGCGTTAGGTTACCCTCCAGGGCAATCCAGATAATAGCGCCAGCGATTAGCAGCATGGTCGCCACGCGCAGGCCGGGAAAACGGGCAGGGATGTCCATTCCTGCGATTATATCGCTTCCGTTTGTGCCGCCCCGGCTGCCGTTGACGATCGCCCCGATATTGGGTAAGGTGATACTGGCTGACAGTAACTGACGAGAGAGGAAAGAGTACACCATGGCCCAAATCACTGCTAAAGGGGAAGAGTTTGACGCTACCACCTTCGAAGCATCAGACGGCAAACGCCTTGTCCTGGCGATCGAGGATGCGGGCGTGCCCATTCTCCACCGCTGCGGCGGCAAAGCACGCTGCACAACCTGCCGTGTCACCTTCAACCAAGGCGAGCCGGCCGACTATCATTGGCGCGAACGCGAGAAACTCGAACGGGAAGGCGCGCTGGGTGAGTTCCGCCTCTCCTGCCACATCCTTTGTGAGGGTGAAATGGACGTGAATGTTTTGATGACCATGTTGAACACCGACGTCTCCGATCCAGGACCGCGCCCGGCCGACGACATCCCAGTCGAGGTAAATTAGAGGAGAAGAAGGGTGTGCACCATTACGCATGCCCATCCCGCGCTGAACGATGTTGGACGCAATAGGCGACACTAGCCGGCCTACCCTTCCGCGAGCCACCTGGCGGCTCGTCGACACCGGCTGGCAGGGCGGCCCGGCAAACATGGCCATCGACGAAGCAATCATGGAGGCTGTCGAAGCAGGCGACCAGCCGCCAACACTGCGCATCTATGGCTGGCAGCCGGCCTGCCTCTCGCTGGGCCGGAACCAACCGTGGCTCGCAGTCGACTGGGAGGCCTGTCTGGCGCGCGGCTGGGACGTCGTCAGGCGGCCCACCGGCGGGCGAGCGATCCTGCACGTCGACGAGCTGACCTACAGCGTCAGTGCGCCGGAAGACGAGCCGCGCGTGCATGGCGGCATCCTTCCCAGCTACATGCGCCTGTCAAATGCGTTGGCTGCCGGTCTCAGCCAATTGGGTCTCACGCCGCAGCAAGCGGGAGCACCAGAGCCTGATGCGGCAAAAGGACCGGTCTGCTTTGATAGTCCAAGCAACTACGAGATTACAGCCGGTGGGCGAAAGCTTATCGGCAGTGCCCAGGCCCGCCGCCGGGGTATGGTCCTGCAACACGGCACCCTGCCTCTGTATGGTGATTTGCGCCGCATTGTCCAGGCGCTGCACTATGAGGAAGAACGGGAGCGCGCCGCCGCGGCAAGTGCGCTCATCGCGAGCGCGTTGACCCTGGAGGAGGCACTGGGACGCCGCGTGGCCTACGACGAAGCGACAACGGCATTAGCCGCTGGCTTCGCGTCGGCGCTGAATTTACAACTCGAAAAGGGGAGCCTAAGCGCGGCGGAAATCGAACGCGCGCAAACGATCCGTGCGGAGAAGTATGGCCACGATGAGTGGACCCGGCGTAACGGCAGCCGCTGAAAAGGCTAGACGGGGCGGAAGCGGGAAGCGAGCGTCTTCAGCTGGTCAAAACTGAACGGCTTCAACAGGATCACATCTGCCATTGACTGCAGCAGCTGGGCCTGCTGTTGCTCGGCGCTGATCAGCACGACGCGGATGCCGGCAAGGCGGGCGTCACCACGGATATAACGCAGGATTTCCTCGCCGTCGACGCCCGGTAGATGCAGGTCAAGCACCACGACCGCGGGCGTTAACTCCTTCAACCGCTCAAGCGCAGTCGCCCCGTGCGGGATCACCTCAGTACGGTAGCCCGCCGCCTCCATGGAGGCGGCAATCACCTCCGCAATGTCCGGGTGATCTTCGATGATGAGAGACAACGGTTCGGGCGACGTCATCTATCTATCCCCTGTACCACAGCATCAGGCGGGCACAACGTGGTACAACATAAACAAATAGTGACACAAACTGCCGCCGATGACAAACAAGTGCCAGATTTCGTGGTGTCCGAGCCAGCCGGGCCAGGGGTTTGGTCGCTCCAGATAGTAGATGACAAAGCCGGCCGAGTAGATAAGGCCACCTAACAAGAGCAAAATCAATCCCGAGCGGCCGATGACCGGCACAATCTGCAGGGCGAGCGAGAGGGGCACAGCGCCGCCCCATCCGAGAATCATGTAGATTGAAACGTTGAAGAATCCATGGATGCGGGCACTGACCAGCTTGAAGAGCATCCCTATGCCGGCGATGAGCCAGACTGCTACGAGCACCGGCGCGCGCGAGCGGGGCGGGAAGAGGTTGGCGACGATCGGCGTGTAGGTACCGGCTATCACCAGGAAGATGGCCATATGGTCGAAGCGGTTGAGCCATACGCGCCAGCGCTCGGCGACCTTGAGGCCGTGGAGCAGCGTGCTGGCGCCGAATAGGACAATGAGACTAAGGCCGTATACGAGCAACGACACCATCTTGGCCGGCTCGCCAGACGTCAACGCAAGAAGCCAGACAACGCCTGGCAGGGCCAGCACGGTGGCCAGGAGGTGAGTGACGGTATTCACCGGTTCCAGGAAAATCTTTTCGAGCAAGTACAGCGTACGGTTACTCCTCTATGACATGGTGGTATCGCGGCCGGCCGGCGCAAATTGCACCGTACAGTAGGACTGATCTCCTGCCTCGTCTAGTTGACATATTACCGCCCCATGCTACACTGCAAATGATGCGGGAAGGACTGTTGCAGTTGCTCTTGTTGCCAGTACGCCTGCCAC
>JAVVFG010000190.1:0-7939 GCA_032260445.1 Anaerolineae bacterium
CTTAGTGACAAAGCGACGCCGTTGGTAACCGTTGTCGGACCGGGCGGCATGGGCAAAACGCGGTTGGCCCTCGAAATTGCCCGGCAGTGGCCGAACCGCATGACCGGGCCCTCATGTTTCATTCCCCTTGAGGATATTACAGACCCCGGCGATATTCCGCGCGCAATCGCCACGAAGATGGGGCTGCAATTCTCCGGCGCGCTATCTCCAACACGGCAACTGCTGGACAAATTAAGCACCCTGTCAGGTCTGCTGGTTATCGACAACTTTGAACAGTTGCAAGTGGCGGCGCCATTTGTCTCCAAGTTACTAAGCGCCTGTCCTGACCTGACGATCCTAGTGCTATTTCACAAAACAGACATTGATTTTTCAGGTATGGCAAGCGCTCTGGCCCAGCGACAGTCACGACGCTTCTTGGCCTCAGCGACTCGGTTGCAGAAAGCCCGCTCGACAGCGAGACGAAGGTCAACGAGCGATTCGAACACGGTGTCGCCTAACACACGGTGTTTCACTGCTCCAAAAATGGCCTCCAGAGGCATCAGCCAGGGGCTGCGGGAGGGCAGCCAGAAAGGGATTAAGCGTGTCAGTCCTTCTCTTTTGGCCCGCCGATTGTACTCACGAATCCAGCGACGGGTGCGACCAGAGGTATGGAAGGAAGCGCGATCCCAAAACAAAACGATGAACCGTTTTCCTTTTTGTGTCCAATGAGCCATCAGCGCCTCCAAGAAGGATATCATGCGTTCGCTGTTGGGCTGACCGTCAGCCCAGCGCAGGAAGGACTCCTGTGTCTCGTCATCTAGCGCCGCAAACAGAGCTGTTTTTTCTACCTCCTCATTCCAGCGTAGGGGAACAGGAAGCGTCGCTTTGCGCTTGGCCCAGGCCCAGAATTGGTAGGGCCAACGCACGAACCAGGACTCGTCCAGCCAGACGGCAGCGCCATCCGGCGCTGTGCGGGCCATCACCAGCAGGCGGTCCCGCTGATGCTTGTGCAATTCGTAAAGTGGATCGGGACTGGTTAGCCAATGTTTCGCCTGCCGGTAGAGAATGTCACGTCCTGCGAAGAGGCGCCGAACCGCCTCGTGGCTCATGGTTGGAATGTGCTCAAAGCGAGCGGCAATGGCTTCAGCCAGGCTGTGCAACGTCCACGTGGCTCGCTCCTCCTCTGGCGGCGGCCCTTGGCGCACCAGGCTCTCGGCAACGTCGGCTACTTCCTCAGTGTAGGTTGGCTTCCTGGCCTACCCCCCGAGCGCGGCCGGGGGGTGATGGCGGGAATACCTCCTTCGTTAAAGTCCTTGATCGTCTGGCGCACGCTCTCCACGTGCAGGCCAAGGGCGTCGGCAATTTCCGCAGCCTTCCATCCGTTCGCCGACAGCCGCACGATGCGTGCTCGTCGGTAGCGGACAACGTTGTCTGCTCGTTGCCAGTGCCCCAGAACATCGGATTCTTCGGGCGTCACCTTTCGGGCATAGAGAGTCATAATGATTCTCATGGTGCCACCTTATTTCGAAAAGTCAAGCTTAGTGGTGTGAAACAGCACTAGTAAAATTGACACTGCTTTCATGTTGTCTCTCTCCCACGCAGAAGGCCGATCTCTGCCTGGATGGCACGATCTAAGTCTTGAATAGACTACCGGCTCTGGTGGAGGCGTTGGCAGTGACGATTGTCACCGGCTTCGCCGATAAGTGTCATGGCCGGGTAAGGCTGAGGCGGGCAACATGGTGTGATTCTGTGTGGGCGACAGGGATTGCGCCGGACGGTCGCCACAGAGGCGACATATGTTAGACTTAGAGCCGCCCGGTTTCGAAACGCAAGGGAAGCCGATAAGAGGAGAATGATGGCCCGTCGCTTCGCTTTATTGTTGTCCGTTGTCTCGGTGTTATCGATAGCCGCTGCCAGCGGGGCGCTGGCGGGGAATGACCAGCGCCATCCGGCGGAGGCACCGCCGCGGTGGGAGCTGCCTGTCGCGGGTGGGGAGGTTGACCAGGCGCCTGCTGTGGAGGTGGACGGGTATACGGTCTGGCTGCCGCTGCTCACCCGGCCGCGCGTGCAGAGCGAGTGGGTGCTGCACAAGACGGCGGATGGGGCGCACCCGAGCGGGCACGAGCAGCAGATGATGTGGCTGATGAACCGGGCGCGGGCGAATCCTAGGCAGGAAGGGGTGTGGCTGGCGACGAGCGATCATCAGGAGATCGCCGGGCCGCGCGATTACTTTCAGGTGAATGTGACGCTCTTGCAGGGCGAGTTTGCCAGCTATGCGGCGAAGCCGCCGGCGGCGTTTGACCGCCGGCTCTACGAGGCGGCGCGGCAGCACTCAGCGTATCTGATCAGCATTGACGGGCAGAACCACGACGGGCAGTTCGAGCGGGTGGTGGCGGCGGGATTTCACCTGGCGGGAGCGAGGGGGAACGTCTTCTCCTTTGCGCGCAGCGGCATCTACGCGCACGCGGGCTTTAATATCGACTGGGGGACGGCGCCGGATGGGATGCAGACCGGACGCGGACACCGGATGGCGGTGATGGCGGTGGACGGCAACTATACCAACGTAGGCCTGGCGATGGTGCCGGAGAATAACCCGGCGACGAGCGTTGGCCCGCTGGTGACGACGGGGAATTATGCGCGGGCGGCCGAGGGGTATGCGGATCACTACAACACGTTTATCACCGGCACGGTCTGGCGGGATGTGAATGATAACGGGCTATATGAGCCGGGCGAAGGGGTCGGCGGGGTGACGGTCCGGCCGGATGGCGGGCCGTACTATGCGCTGACCGCAGCCAGCGGCGGGTATACCGTGCCGATCCTCAGCCCCGGTGATTACGTGGTCACGATGGGTCCTCCCGTCGGGGAGCAGTTCCCGGTCACGGTGGCTAGCGGGAGCGTGCTGCTGGATGCTGTCGTTCCGTAGGGGGAGGGCCGCGCGGTCGATTGCGATGGCTGAGGTTGTTCATCGTGGCTCACTGCGCTGGTATCTGCCCTTGCGGCGGTGAATTGGGCTAGGGGCGGGTGGATAGGGTCAAGGGTAGCATCCTTTCTTCGCCATCGCGCAGGATGGTTAACTGGATGGTCTGGCCTGGGGCGGCGTGGAAGACGAGGTAGCTGTTAAGGTCTTCAAACCCGGCGACAGGGTTGCCGTCAATGGCGATGACCAGGTCGCCGCCACGGGCGGTGCTACCGTTGGCAGCGATGAGACCGGCTGCGGCGGCGGGGCTGCCGGGGGCGACAGAGAGGACGCCTTGCGCATAGATATCGTCTCGCTGTCAGGATCCTGGGAAGTGCCGCCGACGATATAGTCACCGGGGTAATCGGCGATATCTTCGTGCTCCCAGTAGAGGCCGGTGTCGATGACGCAGACGGTGACGCCTTCGCCAGTGTAACCTTCGGCCCAGACCTGCGGGGCCTGGACGCGGTCGATACCGAAGGGCCGGACCTGCTCGACGTTGGGATAGGAGAGGGGAAGGGGATCGGAGGCGGGGTGACGCAGGGCATCCGGCTCGACGGAGACGACGTTGCGATCCCGGGCAAGCTCGCTGGCCACGGTGGCCGGGACGGTGACCGCCATTAAGACGATCGAATTGATGGTGGACCTGGCCGCCAGCGGCCAAGACGGCGACACGGACCAGGTCGCCTGTACCCGGCTGGTATTCGAGCAGGACTCGTTCCGGCGGTTCTGCCGACGACATTGGCAGCGCGCTGGCAAGAAGAACCAGCCGCTGGCAGCGCCGGTATGAGCGCAACTTTAGGGTTGGCGCCAGCGCCTGTTGCTCGCGGCGTGGCTAGTTATACTGTCTGATGGTTCACCCGATCAGCCTACCACTGGCCCGGCATCTTGCCGGCAGGAGTCAGGCTACCACCTCTCTTGTGAAGATAGAGCAGCTACCGGATATCGTGAAACGGTACCTTTCCCGGGTACCTATCTGGGGCGCGGTGCTTTTGATTGCCGCCCTGGCTACCCAGCCCCTGCTCGGCCTGCCGCCGAGAGGTCACGATGTCTTTCTGCATTACTACCGGATTCCGGTGGTGAGCGCGTTGTGGCAGAATGGCATTCTCTTTTCACGGTGGGTACCGGATCTGGTCTATGGCTACGGATCGCCCCTATTCAACTTCTATCCGCCCCTCAGTGCCTATTTGCTGACCGCTCTCTACTGGCTGGTGGGACAGAACGGTCCACTGGCCTACAGCCTGTCCTACGCGGTGGCCCTGTTCATCGCCACCATTTCTATGTTTCTCCTAGGCCGGCACTTGTTCGGTGCTAGCGGCGGGCTGCTCGCTGCGGCAGCCTACGTATGGTCGCCGCAGGTTCTGCTGCAAACCTACAGCCGCGGGAGCCTTTCCAACGCGCTAGCGCTGGCCTTTGCGCCGTTAGCAGGGCTGGCCCTGCTGCGTGTTAGCCAGCAAGCAACCGGGCGGCGCATCGCCCTCGCCGCTCTGAGCGTGGCCCTGGTGCAGCTGTCGCATACGGCAGCCGGACTACTTCTCGTCGCGGCGCTGCTGCTGCTCGGACTGGGTGCGGCGTGCTACCTCTATCAGACGCGACCGGCGCCCGTGTTGGCAGCGCTGCTGCTGGGGATGGCGCTGGCGTCGTTTTCCTGGTTGCCCGGGCTGGCGGAGATTGGCGTCACACGCTATGCGGCCGAGGTGGAAAATGGGGGGGCAGAGTTTGCGGATCATTTCGCCGCCGTGCTCGCCTGGCCTGAGCAAACGATTGCCGGGCTGGCGAAGACGCCGCTGCCCCACAGCGCTGGGGTGGGGCAACTGTTGCTGGGCAGCGCGGGTATGGCGCTGGCAGCAGGGCGGTGGCGGAGCAAGCGCGGTCGCTCTGCCGCGCGGCTGGTGGTGCTTGCCGGCGTGGCTGGCTTGAGTGTTTTCTTCCTGGCGACGTCCGCATCGGCGTGGCTGTGGGAGCACAGCGAGCAGCTGCGGCAGGTGCAGTTTCCATGGCGCCTACTCGACGCGCCCGTCTTTTTACTGGCGCTAACCGTCGCCTGGTGGGCAAACGCGATACGCCCGCGCTGGCGACCGTGGCTGTTGGGCGCCGTCCTGGTCCTCATGTTTGCCAACGCGGTTCCCTACCAGTATCCCGCCCGTCTAGCTTCCTTGCCGCAACGGCCAACGCTGGCCGATGCCAGCGAGGCGCAGCGGGTATACGGCATCCTAGGCCTGACCGCCTGGGGCGAATACAGCAGCGAAGCCGTCAAACAGTGGCCGTCCGAAGCGGCGTTCGCTGGCGCCGACCAGAGCGCACCACTTTTCGAGAAGCTGGATGTGCCGCCGGGCGTTGCGCTGCATGCGGCCAGCGGTGGGTTGCTTGCTGCCAAGTGGGAGCTATTGGCGCCGCAGGCAACAGCGGTGACGCTTGCGGTGCACGATTTTCCGGGTTGGCAGGCAGAGATTGACGGCAGCAACGTGCGTGTGGAGGCTGATGAGCAGGGGCGCATACAGATTGCGGTGCCGGCTGGCCTGCACGAACTTGCTGTGAGCTGGAGGCGCACCCCCGTGCGCTGGCTGGCGGACGGCCTCTCTCTGCTGGCGCTGGCGGCTATGGCGTGGTTGAGCGTACGGCCGGGGCGGTGCCGGCCCGCTACAAACCCCAGCGCCGCGCAACAGACGGCTACCGCTGATCCCTGGTGGCAGCTGGCGCTGCTGGCGGGCTTGCTGGTGCTCAAGGTCGCTGTTCTTGACACGACCGGCACGCTGCTGGTCGTACACCCTGACACGGAGCATATTCCCGGTGTTGCGCGCCCGGCCGAGGGCGACTTCGGTGTTTTCCGGCTCCTCGGGTATGACATGGTGGAGCCGGATTTGCTCGCGCTCTATTGGTATGCGCCCCGGCAGGTAGCCGAGCGCTATACGGTGCGGGTGACTATGGCCGATGCGCTGGGTGTGCCGGTGCAGGAGATTGACCATGTCTATCCCGGTGACAATCCGACGAGCAGCTGGGAAGCGGGCATGTTGGTCCGCGACGTCTACCGCCTGCCGCTCGACGAACAGCCCGCACCGGCGGCCTACACCCTGTCGGTCGCCGTCCTCAATCCTGACACGGGAGAGCCGGTGCCTCTACGCGACGGCTCGCCCGGCGCGACGACTGTGGGCGCCGGCACGCTCAAACGCGCGCCGCAGCCTGTCGCCATCCCTTCCGGCGCAGAGGCGCTGGACGCACTATTTGGCGAGGCCATTGTCCTGACGCACGGGGAGCTGCCCGAATCCGTGGCGCGCGGCGCGCCGCTTTCTCTGACCCTCTTCTGGGAATCCCGGGCAGCAGTGGATCAGGATTACACTGTCTTCGTACACCTGCTGCGGCCCGATGGCGAATTCATCGCTGCCTACGATGGGCAGCCCCTGGACGGCCGCTATCCAACCGGCTTCTGGGAGCCGGGCGAAGTCATCGCCGACATGCGTGAGCTGGATCTGGATGTGGCGCCGGGCGAGTACGAGCTGCAGGTTGGCCTCTACGAGCTGGACAGCGGGATGCGGCTGCCGTTGAGCGGCTCGCCAACCTCATTCGACGACCGCGTCACCGTTGGCTCGTTTTCGGTCCGATAGCAGCGCCAACGACCATGGCAGCACGCCCGAGTTTTGTTTGTTGGGTAAGTCGTGAACGGCCAATAGCCAGACTAATCTCCCGTCAGAGCGGCGGGTAGTGGCTGCGGGGCCCTGTCTTCTAGCGTCAGAAGAACCGGGTTGAGGCTGCCGACGGCGCCGGCAAGAATGGTCACGACGCCACCCAGGATGAACCAGAAGCGAACGCCGATGACCTCGGCAAGGGGGCCAGCGAGCAGGAGGCCGACGGGAGCCATGAGACCGGCTGTGCTGTTGACGAGCATGAAGACGCGGCCCTGCATCTCGGGAGCGACGGTGGCCTGGAGAATAGCGAGGAGCGGGCCGTTGGTCAGGGCCATCATCAGGCCGGTGATGAAGGTGCCGGCGATGGCGAGGGGCAGCAGGGTGGCTGGGGTCAGGCCGACGAGGAGGACGCCAGCGCCGATCCCAAACAGGCCAAAGAGGGTGGTGTAGATGCGGCGGCGGAAGCCGCCCCAGACACCAAGGAACACACCGCCGCCGATGACGCCAGCACTGCTGGCAGCTTGCAGGGTGGCGAGCTGGAGCGCTGCACCGCCGAAGTGGTCGGTGACAAGGATGGGCAATAGCGCGAAGGTGGGGCTGAGGACGAGATTGACGAGCACGGCGAGACCGAGGAGGATGAGCATCGCCTGGCGGGCGCGCACATACCGGATCCCTTCCACAAGCTCGTCTTTGAAGGCGGCGGACCGGCCGGTGGTGGATGCGCGCTGTGGTGGCTGGGGAATGGCGATGAAAAGTAGGGGGATGATGGCGGCGAGCGCGGTGACGACGTCAATGGCAATGATGCCGGCAACGTCAATCCATTCGAGGAGCAACGCGCCCAGCGGTGCGGCAAAGACGTTCAGGCCGCCGTTGAGCGCCTGGTTCATGCCCTGGATGCGCGTGAGGTGCTGCTCGGGGACCATCAAGGTGGTGGAGGCCTGCATGGCGGGCCAGTGGAAGGTGCCGGCGACCGAGCGGATGAAGAGGATGGCGAACACATAGGGGAGGGCAGCTGCGTCGATCCAGAAGAGGTAACCGAGGAAGAGGGTAGCGAGGGCCACAATGGCGTCGGCGACGAGCATGACGGCACGCCGGGACCAGCGATCGACGAGGACGCCGGCGAAGGGGCCGAGGACCACCTGGGGGAGCATGCCGGCGACCGAGGCGAGGGCGAGGATGGTGGGCGAGCCGGTGGTTTTGGTGAGCCACCAGATGAGGGCAAACTGGACGAGCTGGCTACCGAGGAGCGAAAAAGCTTGGCCGGTCCAGAGAACGAAAAAGGGACGAAGTCGCGCCATTGGTGTAATCCTATAAGTCTGATATCAAAAATTTTACACTTACACGAATATTATTCACATTCTACAACAAAAAGTCAATAGTG
>JAVVFG010000191.1:0-7865 GCA_032260445.1 Anaerolineae bacterium
GCGGCGGCGCTTCCAACCGTACGGCTATACACCTCTGCTCCGGCGAGAAGAGGGCAACGATCAGGTCGTCGCGATCCCGGGGGTCATTCCGGAAGGGCGAACCGGTAACCCGCTCGTTAACGTATTGCTGTTCGTGCTGACGGTGCTGACGACGCTGGCAGCCGGGGGCGAGCTGGCGGGGCAAGGTGGCTTGCTGCAGGCGTTGCTGTCCGGCGACCTGGGGGCGGCAGCGCGGCTGGCGCTGGCGGGTGCGCCCTTCTCGTTTACGTTGCTGATTATCCTGGGGGTGCACGAGTTCGGGCATTATGCAGCAGCGCGCCTGCACCGGGTGACGGCGACGCTCCCCTATTTCATCCCGATGCCGGTCGGCGGTCTCGGTACGCTGGGCGCGTTCATCAGCGTGCGCTCGCCGATGAAGAACCGGACGGTGCTGTTTGACATCGGTCTCGCCGGCCCGCTGGCAGGCTTTGTGGTGGCGGTGCCGCTGCTGGTAACCGGCATTCTGCTCTCGGAGCCGGTGGCGGGTTTCACGCCGGGGCTGACGCAGCGGGTGTTGGGGAGCTCGGTGCTGGTGCGCGTGATCGACGGGTTCTTCAGCAGCGCCCGGCCTGGGCAGACGTTGTCACTGCACCCAGTTTACTTTGCAGCGTGGCTGGGATTGTTAATTACCGGCATTAACTTGCTGCCCATCGGCCAGCTCGACGGGGGCCACGTGGCGTACGCGCTGTTTGGCCGCTCGGCGCACTATATAGCGCGCGGCACGTTGCTGCTGTTGATTGCCGCCGGACTGCTGCTCAGCTCAACGTGGTTACTATGGGCCGTTTTCGCGCTGTTCGGGGGACTGCATCACCCGCCGCCGCTCAACGACATCGCGCAACTTGACAGCGGGCGATGGCTCCTCGGGCTTTCAACGATTGGGCTGTTCTTTCTCATGATTGTGCCTGTCCCGTTTGTGTAGAGTGCGGGCCGTGGTAACCGTGGCGCGCACACAGAAGCGCGTTAGAATAATGGCACCAGCGTGTCTGGAGGGTTATAATCGGGGTCGAAGATGGGCGCTTAGCTCAGCTGGTCAGAGCGCTTCGTTTACACCGAAGAGGTCGGGGGTTCGAGTCCCTCAGCGCCCACTTTTCCCCAGACGTTTCTTTTGCGGCCCCTCGAGGGTTTGCTATAATCCTCCGTTGAACTCGTGACAAAAAGCACACAGAAAAAGTGACAGATGTCAGGGTTGTTTTACCCTATTTCGTCCAGTAAGAGTCATCTGAGCAGGAGACGAGAGTATGGCTGAAGCAGCAGCAGTCGGCGACGGGGGAATGACGCGCCGCGAGTTTCTCTACTACATCTGGGGCGCGTCGATGGCCTTGTTTACCGCTGAGGCCGCCGGCCTGATCATCTGGTTTGCGATCCCTAAATTCCGCGAAGGCCAGTTCGGCGGTGCTTTTCCCATCCCGGCCGATTTGCTTCCGGGGGTCAATGCTCCCCCGGAGAACTTTCCAGACGGCCGGTTCTGGCTGGTCAACCTGGACACGACGACCAGCGAGGGATCTGCACGCATGTATCTGGCGAGCGACGAGCAGGAGCCAATCGTCGGCGTTGCGGCCATCTACAAGGTGTGCACCCACCTGGGCTGCATCTACGATTGGAACGGCGCCAACGAGCGCTTTGAGTGCCCGTGCCACGGCTCGAAGTACCGGCTGGACGGGCGACGCATTGAGGACCCGGCGCCGCGCAACCTCGATCGCTTCCGCATTGAAGCGCTGGATGCCAACGACGAAGTGTTGGCGACGGCGGAGACAGCGATCGTAGCCGACACGACGACCTTCGCGCCGATGATTTTACCGCCGAACACGGCGACGCTTCGTGTGGATACTGGTGGCCGGCTTGATGGGGCGTCGGAGCCGCTAATCTGCGACCTGCGCGGCAACTGCCCGTAAGACGCAAGAAGTCCCTCTAACACGTTAGGAGAGAAGATGGCTACCTTTGTTGATCAAGTTAGAGAGCTGGGTCTGAAGCAGGCGACCATCGCCAAGGCGGATGAGGCGGTCGAGCGGCTCACGGCGGGGATGAATGTTAACGACCTCCGTGACATGCTGCGTGGTGAAGAGCCGCGACGGCCGAACCCACGTCTACGCCCGCACGCCGATGGCTTCTGGCTGCACATCCGTCCCAGCTTTTATCACACGGAAGTGACGCACATTTATCCGACCTTCCGGCTGGGTTGGCTCTCAACTTTTATGTTTGTGTGGGAGACGATCACGGGTATTTTCCTGATGATCTTCTACACCCCGTCGCCGGACGCGGCCTATTCGGACATCTGGAATATCCTGGGTAACGTACCGCTGGGGCAGCTGATGCGTAACCTGCATCGTTTCGGGGCAGAGGTGATGGTGGTCGTCGTCGCCCTGCACATGCTGCGGACGTTTGTCACAGGCAGCTACAAGCAGCCGCGCCAGTTTACGTGGGTGACCGGCATGGTGCTGCTGGTCCTGACGTTGATCCTCAGCTTTAGCGGCTACCTGCTGCCGTGGGACCAGCTGGCGTATTGGGCGGTGACGGTGGCGGTGAGTGCTGCGGAAGCCACCCCTGGGCCGCCCGCGCTAGGCGAGAACATTAACCTGCTGCTGCGCGGCGCGCCTACCATTGGTGCCGGCGGTCTTTTGCGCTTCTATCTGCTGCACGTCCTCGCCTTACCGCTTTTGCTGGCGATCTTCTTCTTCGTTCACTACTACAAGGTCGTCATCCACGGCCACTCGCTGCCGCCGGGTCGTGAGGCGATCGGGGAAGATACGGCGAAGCGCGTGCCGCGCGACGAGCGCACCTACTTCCTGCCGGACATTGCCACGAGCGAGTTGATGTGGACGGCGCTGACGGTCCTCTTCCTGGTCGCCGGCTCAATCTGGTTCTATAACGCGCCGCTGGAGCGGCAGGCCAACCCGCTGGTGACACCGCTGCACGTGGTGGCGCCGTGGTACCTCGCCTGGTCGCAGGGCTGGTTGAAGCTGGCGGATAAGGTGTTCATCGCCTTTATCTTCATCCCTGGCCTGGCGACGGCGTTCTTCCTAATGCCGTACTTCGAGGTGGGGAAGAGCCGGCGCTATGCCGACCGCCGTGTTGGTCTCAGCGTGGCGATGCTGTTCATTGCCCTGATGTGGATCAGCAACTGGATGGGTTCGCCGGAGTACCGGGTGCAGAGCTCGCCGGACCAGGAGGTGGCACAGGAGCTGCTGCCGCAGGAAGGGCACAGCGCGCTGAAGGAAGTGCCCTATGCATATCTGGAACCGGGCACGTACGGGCCGTTTGATGCCGAAGATGCTCCCAATCCGTTCCTGGCGGCGGCGCTAGAGGAGTTTGGGCACGCGATGCAGCAACGAAGCTGCAGTTTGAACGGCGACGGGCCTTTTGAACGCTGTCGCGTAATCGAGCAAGGGGACGACGTGCGTTACGGCAACAGCTTTACGAATGACGCGATGCCGAACCCGCAGGCGCAACTGATTATCGACGATTATCAGGAGAACATGCGCCGGCTGGTGCTGGTGTTTAGTGCGCCAGATCCGCGCAACCCGGAAAGCTCGCTCTACTCCTACACACGCACCGGCTACCGCCACGAGCTGTCTAACTACGAAGAGGAACGACGCATCCTGCAGTAAGGGCGTTACCAAGGAAGTAGGACTATGCAGACTAAAATCATCATTGGAACGATCGCCTTTATGCTGACGATGATCGTCCTCGGCTTCGTAGCGCTGAACGAGCCGGCGCGGCTGGAGGCGTTCTCCAACGCCTACGAGGGGCGCTCGATCGAGAACGGCGCGGAGATCTTCGCTAACAACTGCGCGACGTGCCACGGCATTAACGGCCGGGCGGAGCAGTGCTTTGATGCGGCCGGTAACGAGATTGGCTGCGTCGGTCGGCCGCTCAATGCAGTGGATCTGCTGTGCGGCACGAAACCGCCGCGGCTCGTAGCGATGGACTGGGGCGGCGCAAAGTACGACTTTATCGAAGGCACGGTGGCAGCCGGGCGGCCGTGGGCCGGGATGCCGACGTGGGGCCAGCAGTTTGGCGGCCCGCTACAGAACAACGAGGTGCGCGACGTGACCCTGTTCGTGCTGAATTGGGAAAGCGAAACGCTGTGCGGCGGTGAAGCGGTGGAAGGGCCGGTGTGGCCAAGCCAGGTGAGCGAGCTACCGGCGGGCGATCCAGAGAATGGGGCGGCAGTTTACCAAGTGCCGTACGGCTGTAATGCCTGCCACGGCCTCGTCGAAGACGAGAGTACGGCGAACGGGCCTGGTCCGTGGCTGGGTGTGCTCGCCGAGGAAGCAGACGAGCGCATTGAAGGTTACACGGCTGCCGACTACATCTACGAGTCAATCCTCCTGCCGAACGCCCACATTGCCCCCGAGTGTCTCACCGGTGGACAGCCCGGGCCGTGTGCCGAGCCGAGCACGATGCTTGCCAACTTTGGCGAGCGGATGACGGAACAGGATATGGCCGACGTTATCTCGTACATCCTGGGCACAACGGAGTTCGAGAGCAACGTGGAGGTGCAGTACCCGGAAGGGGCGGTGGCGCCGCCGGTGGAAGAATAATCCGAGAAACGTCGTTGCGACTGAAGAGCCCGGCACCATGCCGGGCTCTTTTTGTTTCTGGCGGTTGGTGGTCTTGCCGTATAGGTGGCGGTGGAAGGGAACGACGGGTGTCGTTGCCAGCCGGTTATGGCCGCAATTCGGTGCCGCATTCGCGGCAGAAGCGGTCGCCAGACTCGGCTGGGGCGCCGCAGTTGTGGCAGAAGCGGGCGGGACCGGACGGGCGAGCCGAGAAACGCCGGGCCGGGCTGTCGCGGCGCACGGGCGGTTTGCGGGGCGGGCCGGCCGGGGCGCGGTGGCCCCAAATCTGCCAGACGAGGGCCAGAATAATGAGCAGGAGACCGGCGCCGCCCAGGAACAGGGGCCAGTTCATCGTGCGTCCGGCGGCTGCTTCGCCGGCAGCGGGCGCGGCGGTCGGCGCCGGTGCTGGCGCGGCAGCAGATGTGAGGGTGTCGCTGCCCATCGTATACTGCACGTCGAGCTGGAACCGCTGGTTGATGGCAACGGAAGCTACGAAGTCATGGTAGGTGAGCCCATCGCTCGCCTGGCCGACAACTTCAGCGGCGGGATCGGTGGTCAGGGATGTGGCGGCTGCCGGACGCTGGAGGCTGACGTTGAGGTCGTCCACGGTCATGCCAGACTGCCAGTTGAAGCTGAAGCTACGTGACAGTCCTTCGGCCTCGTAGGGTACGTAGTATTCGACACGAAAGCGCGGCTCCTCGACGGTGAACTGTAAGTTGCCCTCCTCGAGAGTGTAGGGAACCTCGAACATCTGGTTTTCCGTGGAGATAACGGCTACTGCATTGAGCGTTGCCTCCTGGGGAACCGGCACCGTCAGGGTGGAAGGGAAGGAGGTACCGGCCGGGAGACGACCGGTGAGCAGGACGAGCACGGAGGGGCGGTCGAAATCGGGCCAGAGATCGACGACCAGTTGCTCGAGACGACCGGCCTCTTCCTGTGCCTGAAGCGGGACAACGGCCAGCAGGAACAGCAACAACAGACTGAAGAGCACAAGCTTACGTTCCACGCATTCTCCTCTGCTTGTAACAGGTTAACGGCCACGCAGGCGAATACGCCGTTCGCGGCAATAAGGACATTCGAGATCGGTGTAATCACGGCCGCAGGTGCGGCAGGTACGGACCTCAATCTCGCGCTCGTCCTCGAGCGAGCCGAGCACGAGCACCAGTTCCTCACCATCATGGGCAGCGAGCCAGGAGGCTAAGGGCTGTTCACCTATATGCCACTGGCCCTCATCATCACGGTGCAACAGGCCGCGCAGGACGTCGAGGTCCATTTCGTAGGCTGCCGCCGCCAGTTTCAGGATGACAGTTTGTCGTGTCTGTGACATGTTGCTCTGTCCTTGCCACCAACGCTGGCCCCAGGCGAAGGGGCGGCGCTGCGGTATTACGGCCGTGCCAGCGGCCCCATTATAGCAGATGACAGCCAACCCTAGTCTGAAGCGCTGATTGGAAAAAGTCGGCGCAGTGGGGCACAATGGGGGAGAGCAAACAAGGAGGCTATACGACATGGACGGAAGCGAGAAGCTGGAACGCGACCTAGTCGTGCTGGAGGCGATGGCCGGGGAGATGGACGAATACTTGCGGAGCGACGTCTTGTTCTGGCCGCTGCGCGGCCGCGACCTGCCGCGCCTAACCCTGGGTGGCTACCTGATGCGCCAACACCGGCTTCTCGAGTTACGCGACCTGCTGAACATGACCGAACAGGAACGGCTGCACGCGGCGATCAGCCGGTATCTGGATGCGCTGGAGGAGAAGGTTGTGCGCTTCGAAGATAAGGCGCATGCTGAGCTGGAGGCGCGCGTGCGGCAGTGGCGCGAATATCTGCGGGATGTGAAGAGCGGGACGGGCGTGGCCTATTATCCGACGGCCGTGGAGACGCGGGCAATGATCCGCGCGCTCATCAGCCAACTGCGGGTCGATCCGTACCGCCTCAACGACGAGATCCCGCCGCAAGTGGCCCTGTTGGACCGGGAGCTGAGCCGTTACTGGGAGCCGGGTGAGTTTGTGTGGCCTTTTGACTGGCGCCCGGCCTACCCGCAAGCCGAGTACTGGTGGCTGTACGGGCATCCGCACGAGCGGAACGGCCACTAATCTGGATTGGTTTCGAGCCAGAGCCGGGGGGCAATCCCTGGCTGGTAGTCGCGGTCGCGCCAGCGCGTGTAACGGAGGAGACGGCGCATAAAGGTCCAGCCGAGGCGAGCCAGCCACGGATAGTTCAGCAGATAAGCGAGGCGGGCGGCCTGGGTACGGCGCCACAGATGGTGGAAGAGCGGCGTGGCCATGAGGCGGTCGCGATAGCCGGCGAAACTGAAATCGCGGCGAGCGAAGGCATCGACGACGGTTGCGGCGGCGACTTCGCCATAGCCAAGCGCGAAACTAATCCCCTCCCCCATCAGCGGGTCGGCGCCGGCAGCGTCGCCCACGAGCAGAACGCGCGGCTGAGCAAAGCGGCCGTCTTTATGGAACCAGCGGATGGGATGGCCTTTCAGCTGGTAGTCGTCGAGCACACGGTCACGTTCCTCGAGACCGGCGGCGAGCACCGCGGGTAAATCTGCCTTTTCCTTTTCAGGGCGGGCACGGCTGTCAAAGACGCCGCGGTTCATGTAGCTTTCACCCTGTACGTAGCTGGGGAAGTCCCAGTAATAGCCCTGGAGCCCGTCCTTCATAGGGGTGAAGTCGAAAATGGCGATCCCCTCGCGAAACTCGACCTGCCGGCGCGCGTCTTCTGGGGTGAGCACTTCGAGGAGGCGGGCGACACGGGAGTCGTCATCCCACTTGAGGCGGCGGCGAACGAAGCTGCGCGAGCCATCCGCGGCGACGACAACCTGAGCATGAATGGTGCTTTTCGCGGTGACGACCTCGACGTAGTCGTCGTGAACGGTAACGTCAGTGACGGCTTCACCCTGGCGCACGGTCACGCCGCGCGCTTCGACCTGCTGCACCAACCAGTGATCGAATTCGTCACGCCGCGTCACACGAAAGGCGGGGTTGCCAAGGAACGCGAAGCTTTTGTCCTCGTAGAGGAGCCGGACCTCGCGCACGAGGAAATGGCGCGGCTCAAATAGTAGGCCCAGCCGCGCAAGGACGTCGGTGCCCAGGTGGGTGACGCCGCCGCCGCACAGCTTCTCGCGCGGATGGATAGCTTTGTCGACAACCAGGATGCGGCTGGCCCAGGCAGGGTCTTGCTGGACAAGGTGCAGAGCGGTGGAGGAGCCAGACGGCCCGGAGCCGACAATGAGGACATCCACGTTTTCGATCTGCGCCGTCA
>JAVVFG010000192.1:0-7805 GCA_032260445.1 Anaerolineae bacterium
TGGCCCCGCTCAAGCCGCGCTTTGCCCTGAAGGTGCCCCGGATCCCCGGCCGGTTACTGGCAGCCGTCCTGGCCGATGCCCGGCAGGCGCGCCGCCCGGATAACGTCCTCAACGAACGCCTCTACCACTTCTACCACGACGGCGGCCGGGTGCGGGTGGTCAAGCCGCCGCAGCGGGCGACTCCCGCCAGCGTGGTGGCGGCCGAATCAGATTCGACCGGCCTGCTCCTGGACCTGCACAGCCATGGCCATATGAGCGCCTTCTGGTCAAGCACCGACGACGGCGATGAGCAGGGCTTTCGCGCCTACGGCGTTATCGGCCGGCTGGACGAGCGGCCGGAGATCCGGCTGCGGCTGGGCGTCTATGGCGTCTGGTTTCCGCTGCCGGCGAGTGAGCTTTTCGCCGATATTGGTGGTTTTGTAGATGCCTACGCTCGCAAGCACAAAAGGAGGACGGTCGATGCAGTCCCTCACCCTTGAACGCACCTATCGCGTCGTCCTGCCGGCGGCGGAGCAACTCAACGTCATCCTGGTGGGCGTGGGTGGCACCGGCTCGGCGCTGGCCCTCTCCCTGGGCCGGCTGGCCTACCACCTCAAGCAGAAGGGCGTGGACGTCAACCTGCTCTTTGTGGACCACGACGTCGTAAAATCACACAATTTGGGCCGCCAGGCATGTAAGTTATTTGGAATTAAAGACAAACACCTCCATCATTGCGACCAAATTCAAGATGGAGGTGATGGAACGAATGAGCACAGATATCGACTGGCACAAGTTTCCCCGGGTGGCCAGGCAGGAGATACCCAAAGCCTGGCTAAGCTTCGGCGTACACCGCGGTCTGGCGCACAATACAATCCAGGCCTACGGTCGCGCGCTCGAGGACTACCTGGCTTTCTGCGAGCGCGAAGAGATCGTGGTAACAACGGCGACGCGAGAGCACGTTGCCCGTTATCTCCACGATCTACGCCACCGCCCTTTGCCTGCGAACGTAGTTTCCCGGACGAAGCGGAAGCGGGTCGGACTGAGCGCAGCCACCCTTAAACAACGTCTGACAGCGATCCGCCTTTTCTATGATCACCTCATTCATGATGGATATCGGGACACCAATCCAGTCGGTCGCGGTCACTACGTGGCGGGCCAGCCTGCCGCTGGGCAGCGCGGACTGGTACCTTCCTTCCACTCCCTACCCTGGATTCCCAACGACGAAGAATGGCTGCAGATCCTGACCGCTGCTAGAGAAGAAGGGATCCGCAACCGGTTTATGTTCGCCCTGGCTTATGATGCAGGTCTGCGCCGAGAGGAGCTGTGCCTGGTAGCCACCTACGACCTAGATCCCTCACGGCGGCTGCTCACGGTACGGGCCGAAAACACCAAAAACCGGCGGGCGCGCACCGTACCGTTTTCCGAGGCAACCGGCGTGCTCCTCCAGGCTTATCTGGAACAACGCCGCCAGATCACGCGCGAGCGCGGCCTGCTGTTCGTCTCCCAGTCGCCACGCAACTATGGCCAGCCGATTAGCAAGTGGACCTGGTCCAAGGTGGTCAGAGGCATCGCCTGCCGGGCGGGCGTATCCCAGTTCTCAACCCATACCCTGCGCCACCTGTGCCTGACAGATCTGGCTCGTTCCAACTGGGATATCCACCAGATCGCCCTCTTTGCCGGCCACAGCAGCATACAAACAACGCTGCTTTACATTCATTTGAGCGGTCGCGAGTTGGCCGAGAAGTTACAGAGCGGCATGAACCAGATCCACAGCTGGCGGATGCAAACCATCGAGGAGGCGGTGGTATGAGCGGGCAAACGAGCAGGAAGAGATGGTTGTGGCCGCTCAATCTAGCCGCATACGACCGTAACCCGGCATTGACAGAGGAAGAGAAGGAAGTATTGGCAGCGTTTGACCGCCAACGCCAGACCGGCAACAGGCGCGCGCCCTGGTTTACTCAGATGTGGGAGGCCCTCCCTCGCCTGATGCAGCCTCTCTGTGACGCCTCAGATTTTCTCGAATTCGAGCCCCACCAGCGCAACCCGGTGGTGGCCGCTTTCCTGCAGAAAATGCACCAAGAGCAGGTCTCGTACTGGGCGTTATCCGGAGCGAATTGGGCAGCCTGTTTTTGGCGAGATCATGGACGGACTTCAGTCGCTCGCTATCCGTTGCTGTCCGTTCTCTATCTGCTGGATTTGCTCGACGATTGGAGCGGGATGAAACAGTCTCCATTTGCCAGGCTGGCTCAACAGATCTTCGGGCAAAAGCTGTTTCAGGAAAGCATGGCACGTGTCAGTCAGGCTTTGCGCGAGCAAGGTTATTCGGAATTCTCTGCTACCCGCTCCTTTCTCCCGCTCATTTTGGGGAGGGTACTCCTGGAGCAGCGCAGCCCTTATCTGGAAGATATATCTGTCACTCGCTTGCAAAGGCTGTATGGAACCATCGAGAATGCCAACCATCGTGTGGCCGTTCGCCGGCTGGCCTACGCCTTGTTTGTGCTTGAAGTCATTCCCGAGCCCATTTCACCGCCCAAAGACGATACCTACAGCAGCATATCGGGGATGACAGATGGCATCCACCCAGATTGGGTGGCTCTTAGCCGAAGGTGGATGGAAACGTCCACCTATCGACCGGAGACGCGGAAGGCATACTATCGCAAACTGCTGCAGGTAGGCCGCTGGCTGGCGGCCACCCATCCGGAGGTTGCCTCGCCGGCGGATTGGACACGAGATCTGGCCGTCGAATACATTGCCATGATCGACGATATGCGCGTAGGAGACTGGACGTACGGCTACCGCTCCGACAAGGTCGGCAATCCCCTTCGCCCCAACACCAAAGCAGACTTCATTGCCGTCATGCGTATCTTCTGCCGTGACTGCCAGGAATGGGGCTGGGTCAGGCTGCAGCTAGATCCTGGTCGCAGCTTCTCTGTGCCCGGAGCCATTCTGAGCAAAATAGGTCCGGCGCCGCGAACCATTGCCGACGAGATGTGGGCAAAAATCATGTGGGCGGGACTCAACCTGCAGCCGGATGACTTGCTCTTTGGCCGAGACCGGGCCTTTGAGGGAGCTGCTTACCCGGTTGAGATGGTTCGGGCGCTGGCCATCACCTGGCTGTTTAGCGGGCTACGGGTCAACGAAATACGCCGCCTACGATTGGGCTGTATTCGTTGGCAAGCAGAGGCGGAGACCGGGCAAGACGTGTGCCTGTTGACGGTGCCAATAAACAAGACCAGCGGTGAGTACGTCAAGCCCGTCGACCCTCTGGTAGGCCGCGCCATTGACGCCTGGCACCGAGTGCGACCTGTTTCGCCGCCGATGTGGGACCGAAGGACAGGGGAAGAGGTACAGTTTCTGTTCGCCTATCGGGCTGTGCCCGTCGGTCGCCAATTTCTGAACAAGGTGCTCATTCCTCTACTCTGCCACAAGGCCGGCGTTCCTGTAACAGACACGCGCGGGCGGATTACGAGCCATCGGGCGCGCGCCACCATTGCCTCGCAACTGTACAATGCGAGAGAGGGGATGTCCCTGTCGGAGCTGCAGGCGTGGTTAGGCCACCGGGTGCCAGAATCCACCCAGCACTACGTGGCGGTGTCTGCGGCGAAACAAGCCGAAGCATACGCTGACGCCGGTTACCTGGCGAACAACAAGCGGCTGGTTGAAGTTCTTATTGACCAGGATGCCGTACGCCAGGGACGGGCGCAAGCCGGCGAGCCGTGGCGCTACTACGATGTTGGCCATGGCCACTGCACCTATGACTTCTTTGACCAGTGCCCACACCGGTTGGCTTGTGTCAGGTGCCGCTTTTATCTGCCCAAAGCGTCAAGCCAGAACCAGTTTCTGGAAGCCCGGCGCAACCTGCAGCGCATGCTGCAGGAGCTTCAGCTAACGGAAGCAGAGCAGGAGGCGGTAGAAGATGGCGTGGTCGTGATAGACAAACTGCTGGCCCGCCTCGTCGATGTGCCGACGCCGGCCGGGCAAACGCCACGCGAGATAGCAACAGGCGCAGGGCAGCCCGGTGACACCAGGGAGAACCAGCCATGAACCAGATTCCTCGCTTTGAAGAACGAGTGCAGACTGGATTGTGGCTCATGGATCTCCGCTCCTTCAACCGGGAGGCCGCGCTGAGCGATGCGGAGCGCCGAGACCTGGCATGGTACGTGCAATTACGGCAGAGATGGACGGCCGTACCCATTCTAGAAGGGATGCCGCCAGGGCTGGTGCGTATCCAGGAGCCGCTGGAGAGTGCTCTGAGGACCATCCATGCCTCCGAGGAGCGGAAGGCAAGGGCGCTCTTTATGCTACTTGAACGAGTGAATGAGAAGCAAGCACTCTTTTGGGGTTGGACGGAAACGGATTGGCTTGGCCTTTTGCATGACGAGACACGATTAGCGGTGCGCTATCAGCAGCGAGCGATTGGCTTGCCGCTGATTGCCTACGCTTATTTGCTGACCGGCTTCTGTGCCTTCCCGACGATAGCCTTTCAACCGATGCCAACCTGGATGGCCACGCTCATCATCGGCGCCGATTGCTTACAGGAGGCCGTTGACCTTCTGTGGGGCGAGCTGCATCAGTCCAGGCCGGCGCCCCTGGCAAACGGCTTCAAAATCCTCGTGAGCCGCTTGCTGCTTTACAGCGGAAGCGCCTCTATAAAGCAGGTGACGCCGGAGGCGGCTGCCTACGTGCTCAATCACCATGGTGTGCGAGCCTACAACTACCTGGCGCGACAAATCTCCGGCGCGCTGCTCAGCATGGGCGTTTTACAACAGCCAGCCGTTTGCCCGGACCCTCCACAACCGGACAGGCCCAGGTTTCCCACACCGCAGCCGTCCCAACCCGGCATGAAGCGAGAGAAACGAGCAGAAACAGCACCGGCAGTCTGGCAACAGTGGTGCCAACGGTGGCAAGAAGCATCTCCGCTACCGGCTGTAACCCGCGGAAAGCGGTACAAGAACCTCCTGCGGGTTGGACGCTGGCTACAGGCGACTCATCCAGAGGTCATCTCACCTGAACAATGGACGCGCGACCTGGCGCTTGACTTTGTGGCAGCTGTGTGCCAGTGGCGCGGTGGTGATTGGGCATTACAGCCGCTGGTGGTAGGCCAGGGGAAACCGTTAAGCGCCTCCACCAAAATAGCCTTGATAGCTGAGACTCGTGCTTTCTTCATGGATTGCCAGCAGTGGGAGTGGTTGCCCCGCCGTTTCGACCCTCTGCTCTGTCTGCGGCCGCCGCGCTCGCTCAAAGGGCAGGTACAGCCCCGGCCGGAACACAAGGTGATTGACGCGCCTGTCTGGGCGCGCCTGATCTGGGCCGGTCTCCAGCTAAACGAAGAGGATGTCGCCATCTATCGCTCAGTCCTGAGCTTTCCTTATGAAATGGTGAAGGCAATGGCCTTTACCTGGCTATTTTGTGGGTTGCGTCCCAATGAGCTGCAGCGACTGCGCCTGGGCTGCGTGCGCGGAGCGGAGCCGAAAAAGGGAGAGGCAGCTGCCGGGGAGATTTGCCACCTGGAGGTTCCGCCGAATAAACGGCAGCCCGCCTACAGCAAGCCTGTGGACGCGCTGGTCGGCGAGGCAATCGCCGCCTGGGAGCAGGTTCGTCCTGCTACTGCGCCCCTGATTGACAACTATACAGAGGAGACGATCCATTATCTTTTCTGTTACCAGGGCCGAGTACCCGGTGCCAAGTATTGCAACGAAATCCTGATTCCCTTCTTGTGTCACCAGGCTGGGGTGCCTCTGGAGGATAGCCGAGGGCGGATAACCTGCGCGCGGGCGCGCACGACGATTGCTTCTCCGCTGGCGAATGCCGAAAATGGGATGTCCGTGCTGGCGCTATCCCGTTGGCTCGGCCACAAAACGGTTCAGAGCACCCTGCACTACGTCAACGATAGCTCCTTGACGCTGACCAAGGCCTATAGTGATGCCGGCTATTTCGGTCGCAATATCCGCGTGGTAGAAGTCCTCATTGACCGCGAGGCCGTGCTCTCCGGAGCAACCATGGCAGGTGCGCCGTGGAAGTACTATGACCTCGGCCACGGCTACTGCACCTACGACTTCTTTGACCAGTGCCCCCACCGCATGGTCTGCGCCAGGTGTGCCTTCTACCAGCCCAAAGCTGCTATCGCAGCGCAGATGGACGAGGCCCGCGGAAACCTCCTCCAGATGTTAGAGAAAATACCGCTGACCGATAGCGAACAGGAAGCGGTGGAAGACGGTTTGACGGCAATTGCCCGCCTGTACGGCCGGCTGGCCGACACTCCTGCCCCAGACGGGCACACCCCCTACCAGGCTGCTGTTCGCCCGGCGATTGTAAGCGTGGATAGCATTACTATCCATGCCGACGAGGATGGAAACCGATGATCTCTGATGCTATTGAAGAAACATACCGTGTTGTGTTGCCAGATACCGGCCCGATTCATCTGGTGCTCGTCGGCGTCGGCGGCACCGGTTCCCATCTGGCCCCCTCGCTGGCTCGTCTGGCCGTCCATGCTCGCCAGCGGAGTATCGCGGTCAATCTGACCCTGGTCGATCCGGATATCGTAGACAACGCCATCATTGGCCGACAGAACTATTGCTTTGCCGAACTGTCATACAACAAGGCCGAGACGATGGCATTCCGCCTGAACGCCGCGTTTGGTTTAGCTATCCAGGCAGTTCCCGCACCGTTCCATACGGACATGGCGCCGGCCGGCGCTTCAGGAAGGGCACTGCTCATTGGCGCGGTGGACAATGAGGGTGCCCGCCGGGAAATGGCGCGCGCGGTAGAAAGTACTCGGGGCCGCTGCTGGTGGCTGGACAGTGGCAACGAGGAATTCAGCGGTCAGTGTTTGATTGGCAACCTGCCGGAGGGCGCGCCTGTGAAACTATCCCCCTTGCGCTTGGCCTCCGGCCTACCGGCACCGCATGTGCAGGAACCCGCTCTGTTAGAGCCTGATCCTGCCGAAACCGATCTTTCCTGTGCGGAAATAGTGCTCCGTGAGGAGCAGAGCCTGATGACAAACCAGGCCGCAGCCGCCGTTGCGGCGCAGTATGCCTACCAATTTGTGATGCGCCGGCAGCTTACGACCTTTGACACGCGCTTCAACCTGGCTCCATTTGTGGTCACGAGCAAGACCATAACCCGCTCTAATCTCAGACCGTACCTGGCTACAGATGGCCAAACGCGAGGAGCATGACGCGAGGAACAACCACCCCCAGGCACTGAAAGACGAGAACAGGCAGCCATTGCCGGACAACCCGTTCCCGCCTTCCGTTCTTGGGTAAAAAAGCTTACAGTACGGCGGATCTGAAAGCAAGAGGCAATTTCCTCTTGACTTTTAATTCCACATAATTTTGCGAGGCGGAGATTGGGGTTAGAAAGGCCGAATGTCTGGCTCTGCGACTGAACGCCGCATTGGGATTGGCGATTACGGCCGCGCCCGTACCTTTCACCGCCGAGCGCTTCGCCGGGTGGACGGCCAGGTGGCGGGAGCCGGCCGGCTGCAATTTGCTCATCTCGGCCGTGGATAATTATCTGGCCCGGCAGGAGGTGGCGGCCGCCGTCACTGCCGAAGGTGGGACGTGGTACGCTCTCGACCTGGGCAACGAGCATCACTCGGGCCAGATCCTCATGGGGAACGCCACGACGCCGAAGATAGTACGCTTTGATAAGCTGGGCCTCGCCAGCGGCATTCCTTCTCCCTACCTGCAGGAGCCGGACCTGCTCGCGCCGCCCCCGGCCGGGGCCACGCCCCTCTCCTGCGCGGAACTGACCGTGCGGGAAGAGCAGAGCCTGGTCGTTTAAAGTACGTAATTGGGAAAGTGTTCACTTATTGGCATTACTGA
>JAVVFG010000193.1:0-7798 GCA_032260445.1 Anaerolineae bacterium
CGTCACCACCGCCAGCGCCGCCAGTCCGCGCAGCAGCGACACCTCGCCCGGCTCAAAACGCGCCTTCCGGCCCGACTGTACCACGAGCGCCCCGATCGGCTCCCCTTGCTTCAGGAGCGGCAAAAAGACGCCCCCCCGGATATTCGCCGCCCGCACCCCCGGCCGCAGCGGCCCAATCCCCGGCGGCAGCTCGTCCAGCGATCGTTCCTGATACCTATCCAGGCCCAGTTGGATCGGCGACTCAATGCGCCCCAGATCCCAGCCGTGGCTCGCCAGCACCTCCGCCTCATCTCCCTCATGCCGCATGTACAGCAACGCATAGTCGCCGCCGCTGAGATCGCACGCCTGCACACAGATCTGGTGCGCCAGCGCGCGCAGATCGCCCGTCGTCGCCAGCGCATCGCCCACCTCCTGCAGCGACACCAGCGCCTCCGTACGCTGCTGTGCCACCCGGTACGCGCTCTCCAGCTCCGCCAGCCGCGCCTGCATCGACGCCCGCAGCTCCAGCAGCTCCCGCTCGCTGGCGGCGAACAGCGCGTAGCTGCGCCGCGTCTCATCCGCCTCCACGTACAACAGATCGTCGAGCGAAACGTGCCCCTCTTGCGCCAGGTGTCCCAGATACGCCTCCAGCGGCAGGCTATCCCCCGCCTCCTGCCGGCAGTAGAGGTCGAACGCGGCAATCGTATCCTGCCGCCCGCTCCCCTGGCACGAATCGCAACCCGCCGCCCGGTAAAACGGCCCCGGCAGCGGTTCCATCCAGCGCCGCCCAAGGAGCGCCAGCTCCTCCCCCGCCGGCGCCACCGCCGCCCGGCACTGCGTGCACAGCGCCGGCAGCCGCTGCACCGCCAGCACCCAGTGCAAGCCATCCAGATCGGCAGGCGTCGCCCCCAGCTCTAGCAGTAGCCGCGCCACCGCCGCCCCGCGCGACACCGTTTCCAGTTGCGCCAGGATGTGCCGCCCCGCCCGCGCCGCCGCCAGCGCCGGCGCCACATTCGCGCCATCCAGATGGTCAATCACCAGCAGCGCCGCCTGACCGCCGTCGCTCACAGCCGCGATCGCCCCCACCGTCTCCGCCATCTCCGCCGCCGAGTGCACCACATGCTCCTCCACCCGCCGCCGCAGCTGCCGCGATAGCCGCAGCGACCCCCGCTCCGCCGTCACCACCAGCGCCCGCAACCCCGGCTGGTTCTCCAACAGCTGCCGCACCAAGATGCGAAAAATCGTCGTGCGCCCCGAGCCCGGCACCCCGGCCGCCTCACTGATCTCCGGCCGTGGATCCAGCCCGGCGATTACCGTCAGCCCCCTATTATCCGCCAGCAGCTTGCCGATCAGCGGGTCCAGCGCCGGCAGGTGGATGAAATCCTTCAGCTCAAGCATCGCCGCCCATTTTAACGCACGACGCCCGTCTGTTCGACACCGTCTAATTTGTTTTTTCACACACCCCCGGCTACTGTAGCAACCCCATGAACTCCCCCACCGCCCTCTACGACGCCTACATCTTCGACCTCGACGGCACCGTCTATCTCGGCGACACTCTCCTCCCCGGCGCCGGCGAAACCATCCGGCAGCTGCGCGCCCGCGGCCGCCGCACCCTCTTCCTCAGCAACAACCCCACTCGCACCCGCCACCCCTACGCCGCCCGCCTCACTGCGCTGGGCCTGCCCACCCCCGCTGCCGACATCGTCAACAGCAGCAGCGTCATGGTCGACTTCCTGCAGCGGCGCATGCCCGGCGCCCGCCTCTTCGTCGTCGGCGAAACCTCCCTGCAGGAAGAGCTCGTCGCCGGCGGCTTCACCCTCACAGACCACGCCCCGGACGTCGTCGCCGTCATCGCCAGCTTCGACCGCACCTTCGACTACCGCAAGCTGCAGATCGCCTTCGACGCCATCCGCGCCGGCGCCCGCTTCTTCGCCACCAACGCCGACCGCTACTGCCCTGTGCCCGGCGGCGGGCAGCCCGACGCCGCCGCGATGATCGCCGCCATCGAGGCCAGCACCGGCGTCCCCGTCGAAGCCGTCGTCGGCAAACCCTCCCGCTACATGGCCGAAGCCATCCTCGCCCTCGTCGATCTCCCCCCAGACCGCTGCCTCATGACCGGCGACCGCCTCGAAACCGACGTCCTCCTCGGCCTCGACCACGGCATGCACGCCGCCCTCGTCCTCACCGGCGCCACCACCCCCGCCGATCTCGCCACCTCCACCGTTACCCCCACCTACGTCCTCCGCACCCTCGCCGACCTCCTCCCCTGACCTGCTGCCGCCGGCCTCCTACCGGCCCTAACTCGGCGCTGTGTTTTGCCGCCACGCATAATAGCTTACCGCACACACCTGCTCAAACCCCAGCTGCTGGTAAACAGAGAATCCCATCTCCGACGACTGCAGGATCCCCACCTTGTATCCCAGGACCTGCGCATCGCGCAACGGCGCAAGCGTCAGCGCCGTGCCGATGCCTCGCCCGCGCGCCTCTGCCACCGTCGTGACGTTGTAAATGCCCGCCACGCCCGCCCCTAGAAAGAGCGTCGACGTCGCCACCGGCTCGCGGTCGAGATGACCGAGATAGTGGCGCACTGGCAGCCCGAGCCCGAGTCCCGTAAACAACTCAACCATACTCCCGAAAAGCGTAGCGGGTAAACCGAATCCCGCTAGAAACAGAGGGATCCACGCTCGTAACGCCACGTCATCGTCCACGAGCAGGACCTCAAGCCCATCCGGCTCCTCGGCCGGTGCGCGCAGCTTGCTCAAATCGACAGCCATACCCGGCGTGCGGTCGTCGGCGCCGAATCCGGCTCGCAACAAGTATGGCTCCCATTCCGTCGCCTCAACCTGCGGTTCCAGCCACCAGGATACCGCCTCCACGCCGCGTTCCTGGAAGTAAGCAAGACGGTCGGCAACGAGGCAGCCCGCCGCATCCGGCGCACGCCCACTGGCGAGCACGCCGTTGAACCACGCGTTCGGGATCGGAGTATGCCAGCTAAACAGCGGCCCCTCCTCGACAAAGGCTGCCGCCGGCGACCGGCCCAACAGCTTGAGAAACGCATAGAGGTTCGCTTTGACGCCCCTTTCCAGAGACACCGGTGAAACGTCGGCAAGTAGATCGGACACTATTATTCTCCTATCGAGCCGTCAATTCGGTGCGGCGGGGGTTCGTCGTGGTTCATTTTGCTGGAACCTCTTGACGGCACAGCCGTTTACTCATTATTATGCAACCATCATCGCCGCATTCCAACCCCCCGCGTCTATCCAGTTCTCAAACCAGGAAGGAACCCATGAACGCTGTCGATATCCTCAAATACGGTCATCTCACCTTTCAGGGCGCCCTCGCCCGCGTCCCCATCGAGGCCTGGCACGCAGGCGGCGTCTGCGGCGTCTGGTCCGTCAAAGACATCATCGCCCACCTCGCTTCCTACGAAGAGCTGCTCGCCGACATCCTCGGCATCTTTCTCGGCGACGAGGAAGCGCCTCACCTCCAGCACTACCTCGAACTCGGCCCGCCCTTCAACGACATCGCCGTCGCCGCGCGCCAGGCGCTCTCCGCCGAACAGGCACTCGCCGAATACAACCAGCACCATACCGCTGTCATGCGCCGCATCCCCCAGATCCCCATGGCCCGCTGCTACCAGCCCGGCACCCTCCCCTGGTACGGCGCCGAATACGCCCTCGACGACTTCCTCGTCTACCAATACTACGGCCACAAACGCGAACACAGCGCCCAGATCGCCGTCTACGCCGACGTCGTCGAGCAGGAGCAGACCGCCGCCGCCACCGCCTGAGTTGGTTTTCGCGGAACGGCTTCCCCGGTAAAATGGCCGGCGCACAACAAGCTGAGCGACAGCCAGCACGTGGAGGATGTTTGCACCGATGCCCACGCCAGTCGTCGTCGACTTTCCACTTAGAGGAGTATGGATAACTCCCAACACGCCCGCCAAAAGAGTCCCGAGTCATGGCACCGACGCGCTCGGCGTGCGCTACGCTTACGATTTCGTCGGCATCGATCACCGATCCAGAAGCACGCGTTTCTACCGCTCCAGCCTCCTCCGCTACCTCTTGCTCGGCGTCCGGCTGCAGGACTGCTATGGTTGGGGACAGCCCATCTTCTCTGCGACGGCCGGCACCGTCGTCCAGGCAGCGGACGGCTGGCCTGAGCGCAATCCCGTTCACCCCGCCAGGGACTTGCCCATCATGCTCAAGAATGCCTGGACCTTCGACACAAAACGAGCCACCGATTTCCGGCCGCTGAGCGGCAATCACGTCATCGTCGAGAGCAGCGATGGCTACGTCGTGTATGCCCATGCCCAGACCGGCTCGATAAAAGTCTCTTCCGGCGACGACGTCATTCCCGGCCAGCTGCTCGCCAACGTCGGCCATTCCGGTAACAGCACGGCGCCGCACCTCCACTTCCACCTCATGGATCACCTCGACCCGCGCAGAGCGCAAGGAATTCCATGCTCCTTTCGCGAATACGAAGTCTTCCGCGATGGCGCCTGGCGCACGGTTCAGAATGGCATCCCCACCCACACCGACCGGATTCGCAAACTGTAACCCCTGCCAAATCAACCGGCCCGCCCCCTGGTCCCCGCGCGATATGGAGCCCTCTACCGCTCCTCCCCTGATAACCGGCTCCCCGCTACCCGGCTGCCATTCACAAAAATCGCCCCGTACGGGCACGCCGCCAGACAGAGCCGGCAGTCATAACAGCGGCTCGCGTCGATATAAGGCGGCTCACCCGGGTCCAGGCTCACGATCGCCCGCACCTTACACGCCTTCGCCGCCACACACCGCCGGCACGCCTGGCACCGCTCCTCATCTATCGACAGCCGTAAATCCCGCAGCACGCCTCCTCCAAACGCCACTGTCGCCCCACCCCAAATGCAGCCACGCGAACAGTCTAATCCTTTTCGCCGCTTCGTTCAATAAGCCGCGCCTCCCGCCTAGCCGCCAAACACACGATCAAAGAACTCATTGCGCAGCAGGCTGTCCGGATCGAGCTGCTCCTTCAACGCCCGGAACTGCGCCATGTTCTCGCCGTACATCGCCGCCAGTTGCGAGTGTGACGCGTGCACACTCTTGACCAGATACACCCGCCCGCCCAGCTCCCCGCAGAGATCGCTCAGGTCGCGCAGGATCGCGTCGAGAATGCCCATCTTACGCAGCGTCAAATGCTGGAAGGCTATACTCACGGCGAAACCCGCCAGCCCGTTATTCGACGACATGAGAAAATCGTCCTCCGTAACGTAAAGAATGTCGAACAGGTTCGGCGACAGCTTGCTCCGCCGCAAGCGCGTCGCGGCCTCCTCGAGGAACGCCAGCACATTCTCTTCCGGAATCACGTACGTCTGCTGGATCGTCGGCAGGGCGATGCCCACTTTCTCCGCAACCTCGGCCGAAACCCGGTTGCCGTCCACGAAGAACGCATAACCCGGCAGCTTGTTGACATACGTCGTCGCGGGCTTCAGCGAGAAGCGCCAGAACAGGTTCCACACCAGATTGTTGACCCACGACATGCGGATCAGCCACTCGACCGGCACGCGCAGCGCCGTCAACGGCCGGTAGATAGCCAGCGGTTTCAGCTCTGTGTCCGCCGTGTACCGCGACCTGAGCACCATCCCCTTGTTCTTCCGCCCCGAGAAGAAGGCGACGCCATACACCGCGTTCCACTCGCCCGGATCGTGCGTAGCCGTCCGGAGCGCATCAAGCAGTGGTCCGAACCCCTCATACTTCTCGACCACCGTCGCTACCTGCCGCCTGTCGCCAATTTCCAGCAGGTTGTAGGTAATCTCCGTGACCACGCCCAGATAGCCAAAGCCGCCGATGGCCGCGTGAAACAGCTCCGGATTCTCCTCCCGGCTGCACGTGACCAGCTCGCCGTCAGGCCGCAACAGCTCGAAGCGCTCGATATGCTTGCCCTCCTTGCCGTACAGCGGCGAGCTGCGCGAGAGGCAGTTTCCCGAGAGCGTTCCCCCGGCTGTCGCCCGCGCCGTCGTCACGACGACATACGGCGTCAGCCCGTAGGGCAGCACCATCTCCACGATGGTGCCCCAGCGCACCCCCGATTGGACGGTAATCTGCTTCTTCTCCGGATCCACGGCGATGACATGGTTCAGCCGCTCCAGCGAGATGACCATATCGTCGTTGAGCGACTGCGAGTCAAACGACAGACCGGCGCCGCGAAAGGTAACTTTACGTCTCTGCTCCCCTGCCTGCTGCAGGAGCATTCGCAGCGCGTCGACGCTGTCCGGGTAGTAAACGTCGGCGAAGGCGCTGCGGATCCGGCCGAAGCTGCGCAACAATTTTCCAGCCATAAAACCTCTCGTAATGGTCGCACAGAGCAGCGGCGTTAGCCTCGGTGGTGGACTTGGAATGTAAGCGAGATGGGTGCAGTTACTGGAACCACACGTAGGATATCACGCCACCATGGTCGAAGCAGTAAATAAAGCTACAGACACGCCGTGGCTAACCGGCATCTCCCGCCAACCCCGTCCGGCTGCCCGCCCGTTTCTCACTGCCCCTGCCTACTCCGGCAGCGGTGCGCCCGTTTGCAGCGCCTGCGCGTACGCCGCCAACCGGTCATCGTCAAAGCCGCGGATATCCGCCAAAAACGGAAAATCCTTAGGAGCAACCTCCAGCTGCGCCAGCGGCTCCACCGGCACCAGACTGGCGAGGTGCGGCACCCGCACCTCATAAGCGCCGAACTGCAGCGAAGGTTGCTGGACAAACGTCGCTCCCGGCAGCAAATACACCGTCCCCGTTCGCCACGGCTGCTGCACCAACGCCAGACGGCTGATCGCAAACACGTACCGCGGCTCGCTGGCAGCGCCCGCTTCGTCCACCAGCCGGATACATGCGTTGCTCGTTGCCAGTGCGTAGCGCGTCCGGTCCACGATCGCAAAGAACATCGCCCACAACCCATCCCCGGCAGCATACACCGCCGTCTGCGCCCCAAATTCATTCAGGTCATTCGCCGCGCGCGGCTCAAAAACCGCGATCTCCGGGTCGCCCGTGCCGTGCAGGATAACCCCGTGCTCGTCCGCCAGATAGCACAGAAACTGCCACTTCGGGATCCGGAAACCATAGTCGATCCACCCATTCCCCCCCGCCCCACTCAGCCCGGCAACCCACGCGTCCACTTCCGCCCGCGTCTCCCCGTCGATCCCCATCGCCGGCCGCCGCAGCCAGTAATCCGGAAGCTCCATCATCTCGTCTCCTGCCTGAAAGAAAAGCGCGCCGAACCTGCGCCAGAAACCCGATTGATAACCCAAACCTCCCAGCCCGGCAATCCACAATCTTGCCCAACCGTCGCGAGAAATCGATACCTCTTATGCTCTCCGAAGACCGGCTCCCACTCACCACAATCGCCTGGAACGGGCACGCCAGCACGCACAGCCGGCAGTCATAACAGCGGCTCACGCCCACGTACGGCACCTCCCTAGCTCCAGGCTCACGATCGCCCGCACCTTGCACGCCTCCTCCACTATGCCACGGCCGCCTCACCGGCATGCCGCGTCGCGCACAGTGTAGTCCTTTTTGCCGCCGGATTGAATTTCCAGGCAGGCGTGGCCAAGCATTAGCTAAGATGCCTGCAAAAGCGCAGCCATCATTCACCCACCGCCACCCCGCTGCGCCACAGCGCAAAGGCAAACAGGTCGGCCGCCTCCTCATGGAGCTGTGACCGCTTCGAGCCGTGGCCGTGGCCGGCCCCCCACTCAATACGAAGGAGCACAGGATGGCCCGTCGACGCTGCCTGCAACCGGGCCGCAAGCTTCGCAGGCTGCCAGATGGGAACGCGCACGTCGTGCAGCCCG
>JAVVFG010000194.1:0-7772 GCA_032260445.1 Anaerolineae bacterium
ATTACGCTCAACACGGCACTTGTCATCCTGAGCGCAGCGGCCTGTCCCGAGGGACGAGGGAACGGATCCCATTCATCGTGCATTTACCGAGACCTCGAGGGAGCTTTCCCTTCGGAAGCCTCAGGGCAGGCCGCTGCGCTCAGGATGACAGCAGCAATTACCTGGTTAAATTGTAAATCTTCAAGGTATCCCCGCCGTCGTGGGCACGGGGGACGCGACCAGCCGCCTGCCCACCGGCACGCGTGTCCGCGTTGACGGGGCGCGCGGGGTGGTCGAGTTGCTTGGGTAGGCGGGAGGCATGCCACTAGAAGGCTGTAAGGGTCGTCGCAACTTTGCTCTGGCGTGGCTGCCCCGCTCGACGCTCCACTAACACGTGTCACCCGCTACCCTCCCCCACGTCTCGAGAAACCTGGCCACTTCTCGCTTGCAGCCTCTCTAACCTGCTGCTAAACTGGTCGCGTCCAGTTTGGTGCGGTGGCTTGTCCACCCCCGAATCATGCCTTCATCACCACCAGCATTGCAGCAACGACAGATCCGGAGTGTGGTCTGGCCACGGATATTTTACTGTCCTATGTTAAGGAGAAGGAGGTAGAGATCATGCTTCGTAGGACCTCGTGGTGGTTGGCGGTGCTGTTATTGGTACTTGCCATGGCGCTGGTCGCTTGCGGCGGGGAAGAGCCCGCTGCCGAGACAGACACGGGCGTCGAGGAGGTAGAAACTGAACCCGAACAGGAGGTAGTAGCAGAACCAGAAGAAGAAGTAGCCGAACCAGAGGTGGAGGAGCCGGTGGCGGAGGAGCCCCCAGAAGAAGAAGAGATGGCCGAAGAAGGGTTCCCAGAGGGAACCCAGCTGCAGATCCTGCAGTGGAGCCACTTCGTGCCGCGCTACGACGAGTGGTTTGACCAGTTCGCCGCTGACTGGGGCGGAGCGAACGGCGTCAACGTCACGGTCGACCATCAGGACATCGCCTCGGTAGACCCGTCGCTTGTCGCCGCCATGGACGCCGGCGAGGGGCCCACGCTCGTCGAGCTGTCCGTCGGCGCCTCCAAAAACGTCGACGGCTTGCACGACCTGGCCGACCTGGTCGCGCGCGCCGAGGAGCTGTACGGCCCGATGAACGACACCTGCCGCAACAACTCCTACCTGCCGGCGAACGATATGTGGTACGGCTTCTGCCACGGCTGGGTGCCCGACCCCGGCGATTACGACATCAGCCTGTGGACCGAAGCCGGCTTCCCCAACGGCCCGTCCACCTGGCAGGAGCTGCTCGAGGGTGGCACTTTCATCCGCGACGAGCTGGGCGTGCCCATGGGCATCGGCCTCTCCCCGGAGATTGACTCCAACCTGGCAATGCGCGCCCTCATCTGGTCGTTCGGCGGCTCCATCCAGGACGAAAACGAATGTGTCGTCATTGACTCGCCTGAGGTGCTCGAAGCGGTCGAGTTCCTCGTCGAGCTGTACAACAACACGATGACCGAAGAGGTCTTTGCCTGGACCGCCGCGTCCAACAACCAGGGCCTCATCGCCGGCGAGCTGTCGTTCATCCTCAACTCCATCTCCGCCTACCGCAGCTTGCAGAGGATAGACCCCGAGGCAGCGGCGAACATCGGCTTCACCCCGGCCCTAGCCGGCCCGCGTGGTGACCAGCACGCCGCCGCCCACCTCTGGTTCATCTACGTCATCCCCTCCTACGTGGAGAAGGACAGCCCCGAGTACCGGGCCGCCGAGGAGTTCATCCTGCATCTGCTGGAGAACTACGACGACGCCTCGTACAACAGCGAGCTGTACAACTTCCCGGCCTTTGCCCCGACGGCACCCACCCTGCCCGAGTGGATCGAGAACGATCCCTTCGAGTCCGAGCCAGCTGACAAGCTCGCCTTCCTCAAGGACGCCGAGCAGTGGGTCACCTATCTCGGCTATCCCGGGCCATCCAACCCGGCCGTCGCCGAGGTTTACTCGCTCAACATCATCCCCACGATGATGGGCCGCGCCGCGCGCGGCGACGTCACCCCGGAAGAGGCGATTGCCGAAGCCGAGGCGCAGATTAACGACATCTTCGCCAGTTGGCGCGACCGGGGTCTCGTTGGCTGCACCGACCAGTAGGCGGGCAGCCTGCTACCGGCTTGATTAGGAGCTAGCTGAGGGGCAGTCCACCCGGGCTGCCCCTTCACTGGATTAGGAACTATTATGGCTTTCGTCGAAATCAACGCACTGAAGAAAATCTTCGGCGACGTCAAGGCGGTCAATGGCGTCGACCTGAGCATCGAAGAAGGTGAGTTTCTCGTCATCCTCGGCCCCTCCGGCTGCGGCAAGACCACACTCATGCGCATGATTGCCGGTCTGGAACAGCCCACCGAGGGCGACATCGTTATCAACGGGCGGCGGGTCACCAGCCTGCCTCCGCGCGCGCGGCAAATCGCCATGGTCTTCCAGAGCTATGCGCTTTACCCGCACATGACCATCTTTGATAACATCTCCTTCCCGCTGCGCGCCCGCAAGCAGCCGAAGGGCGAAATCAAAGAAAAGGTTGAATGGGCGGCCGGCATTCTCGGCATCGAGCGCCTGCTCGACCGGCGCCCGCGCCAGCTTTCCGGCGGCGAGCGCCAGCGCGTCGCCCTGGCACGCGCGCTCGTCAAGGAGCCGTCCGTTATGCTCCTCGACGAGCCGCTGTCCAACCTTGACGCCAAGCTGCGCGCCTCGGCCCGCGACGAGCTGCAGCGCTTCCAGCGCCAGCTCGGCATGACGACCATCTTTGTCACCCACGACCAGATTGAAGCGATGGGTCTCGGCGACCGCATCGTCGTCATGAATGCGGGTAAGGTGCGCCAGATCGGCACACCGGAGGAAATCTACCACGACCCGGCCGATATGTTCGTGGCTACGTTCCTCGGCTCCCCGCCGATGAACCTGCTCGACCACGAACGGTACTTCCTTGGCTTCCGCCCCGAAACGTTCCTGCCCGCCGAGGTCGAGGCCAACGGCACGCCCGTCACCCGCTTCCCGTTCCACGTGGCCCGGGTCGAGAACCTCGGCTCCGACCGCCTCCTCTATGGCACCGTCGGCGGCGGCGAGCACGAGCGCACCATCGCCAAGCTGCCCTCGACCGTCGAAGTGCCTATCGAGGCCGATACTGAGTACGATTTTGTCGTCCGCGACGACAACCTGCGCTTTTTCGACAAGGGCACCGGTCTGCGCGTCCCGCCGCAGGACCTATAAGGGGGGAGGAGAGAAATGGAGAAAACCGTAACCGAGCGGGATGTAACCCCCGTGGCCGAAGCGGAGCTGGCGCCCGAAAGCCCTGGCGGCCTATTTCTCGCCGATCGCGAAGGCTTGCTCGGCGTGCTCTTTTTGGCCCCTGCCGTGCTCTACATCATTCTGCTCGTGGGCATCCCCTTTTTCCTGGCCATCGCCTTCAGCGTCAGTGACGTCACCGTCGGCGATACTAGCCTCGATTTTGTCGGCCTGCGAAACTATAGCAATGTGACGCGCACGCCCCAGTTCCGCCGCGCGCTGACTAACAGCTTCTTTTTCACCATCGCCGCCCAGATCATCGTCATCGTCCTCGCCAACATCCTCGCCGTGGTCATGTCGCGCGACTTCCGCGGTAAGTGGCTGGCGCGCTTCCTGATCATCCTGCCCTGGGCCACGCCCATTTCCCTGGGCACGGTCGGCTGGCTGTGGCTGCTCGATTCTAAGTTCAGCCCGATCGACTGGGTCTTGCAGCAAATGAACCTGCTCGGCCCCGATACCCTCTTCGGCCCCGGGCGCAATATGCTCTACCTGGGCAAGGAGGAGCTGGCCGTCGCCTCGGTGATTATGGTCCACGTCTGGCGCATCCTGCCGCTGGCCACCGTCATCCTCATGGCGGGCATGACCTCCATTCCCCAGGACCTGCTCGACCAGGCGGAAGTGGACGGCGCCAGCTTCATGCGCATCCATTTCCAGGTGGTGCTGCCGCTGGTGCTGCCGATCATGGCTATTGCCCTGCTCTTCGGCCTCATCTTCACGTTCAGCGACATGGTCGTCGCCTTCGTGCTCACACGCGGCGGGCCGGTCTACTACACCCAGGTGCTGCCGCTGTGGGCCTGGTTCAAGGGTATCAACGGCGGGGTCCTGAGCGAGGGCGCGGCGATCGCCCTCTTCATCTTCCCTGTCCTGCTGGCCGTGGCCATCTTCATCCTGCGCGCCGCGCGCCGCTCGGAGGTAACCTGACGATGAAAGCACTCAAATCGTTACGGCAGCGTATCCTCGTCTACGGCCTGCTGCTGGTGTTCATTTTCTTCGCCGCTGCGCCCTTCCTGGTGATGCTAATTACCACCTTTAAGCAGGACCGTGACCTCTACCGGCCGGCGAACAACCCCTTTATCTACAACTTCCCGCCGACCCTGGCGAACCTCGAGCTGCTCTTCCAGCGCACCAACTACCTCGTCTTCATCAAGAACTCGCTGATTGTCGGCGTGGTCGTCGTGATCATCACCCTCGTCATCGCCGTGCCCGCCGCCTACAGCCTGGCCCGCCTCACCGGGCGCTGGGGCGAGCGCGCCGGCATCGCCATCTTCCTCGTCTACCTCATTCCGCCGACCCTCCTCTTCATCCCCCTCTTCCGCGTCGTCGTCGCCCTGGGCATCAACGACACCCTCTGGTCCCTCATCATCGTCTACCCCACCATCTCCATCCCCTTCTCCACCTGGCTGCTCATGGGCTTCTTTAAGTCCATCCCGCGCGACCTGGAAGAGGCGGCGATGGTCGACGGCTATAGTCGCATGGCGGCCTTTTTCCGCGTCGTCATGCCCCTCTCGCTCTCGGGGGTCATCGCCGTCATCGTCTTCACCTTTACCCTCACCCTGCACGAATTTGTCTACGCGCTCACCTTCAATACCTCCTCGGCCATGCGCACGATCAGCGTCGGCGTGCCCATCGAGCTCATCCGCGGCGACGTCTTCTTCTGGCAATCTCTGCTCGCCGCGGCCGTCATTGTCGCCATTCCCGTCGGCCTCGTCTACAACATGTTCCTCGACCGGCTCGTCGCCGGCTTCACCATGGGCGCGGTGAAAGGATAAGAAGGGATCAGGGATCGGCTTGCTGATCCCCGATCCCCGCCGGCTACAACAAGTGAGGCACCCCATGCGCAAAATTATCGTTCTCACCTTCCTCTCTCTCGATGGCGTGATGCAGGCACCCGGCGGCCCCGAAGAAGACACGAGCGATGGCTTCAGCTACGGCGGGTGGACCGTTCCCTACTTCGACGAGGCCCTCGGCGCGACCATGGGCGAGCAGATGGGCAGCCGCTTCGACCTCCTGCTCGGGCGCAAGACCTTCGAAATCTTCGCCGCCTACTGGCCCCACCAGGAAGAAGAAGGCGCGGCCATCAACCAGGCCACGAAATACGTCGCCTCCAACACAATGACGGAGCACGACTGGCAAAAATCTGTCTTTCTCGGGGGCAACGTCGCCGAGCAGATCCGCGCGCTCAAGCAGCAAGATGGGCCAGACCTGCAGGTCCACGGCAGCGCCTCGCTCATCCAGACCCTGCTCGCCCACGACCTCGTCGACGAATTCTGGCTGAAGATCTTCCCCGTGACGCTCGGCAACGGCAAGCGGCTCTTCGCCGCGGGCACGATTCCCGCCGCATTTACCCTCTCCGGCGTTGGCACGACCCCCAGCGGCGTGATCATCGCCTCATACACCCGTGCTGGCGACGTCCAGACCGGGTCCTTCTGACGCTCACGCCGACAACCCGCGATTGGCAGACTCGTAACAGCTACCCAGGCAGACAAGGAGGACAACAATGACAGACATGAGTGACGGCGTCGTATACCGCTCTCGCGTTCGCGTCATCCGGGAAAAGGGGCCGCTGCGCCGCGCCTATCTCCCGGCGAACGACGAGCCCGTCTTCTTTGGCGTTCATGGCGAGGTTGCCGAACATTACGGCACCGACATGAGCCAGCACGAGCCGGCGACGACAACCCTCGACTACGTCGTCGCCGCGGCAGCCGGCTGACTAACGGGCACCTTTGGTGGCGCGCTGGAGGCGCGCAAGGTCCCGGCCGGCAACGGCCGACTGGTAGCCGAAGCAACCGGCGAAATCGAAAAAGAGGGCAAGGTCATGGTCATCCGCCGCATCCACGTGCGCTATACGCTGCAGCTCGCGGACGAGCACCACGAGACGGCCGAGCGGGCCCACAGCATCCACGCCGACTACTGCCCGGTCGCCCGCACCATCCGCGACTGTGTGGCGATCACGACATCACTGGAGATGGAGCCGTTGCGGAAGTAGGCGGGATCGGGGATCAGGAGGGCGATCCCCCAATCCCTACTCCCTCACTGCCGGCACGACCATGACCGGCCGGCGGGTTGTCTCCATCACCGCGCGTGAGACGCTGCCGAGGGCGCGGATGCGCTCCAGCCCGCGCAGCGCCTCGAAGCCCATGATGATCAGATCCGCGTCAATCTCGCGCGCCAGCGCCACAATCGTCGGCGCCGGCTCACCCACACGGCCGGCCGTGGTAAACGTGACGCCCGTCTCCACCAGCGGCCGGGCATACTCTGCGGCCAGTTCTGCCGCGCGCTCCTCCCCCTGCGTCATCGAGAAGGGCACGGCCACCTGCTCCCGTTCCTGCTGCTCCTCGATGCGGTGGTAGCGCTCTCTGGGCATCACGTGGCAAATCGTCAGCGTGGCGCCGCACGCCTGGGCGACCTCGCCGGCAAGCTCAATCACCCGCGGCGCCTGTTCGTCTTCGTCAACGGCTACAAGAATGCGTTCCATCGCTGGCCTCTTTCATCGTTTCTCGTATCAAGGGATGCGGCGCAATTTAACCACACACCCCCATCATAGACGAGGCCAACCCCAGACCCATAGTGTATAATCTCGCCTTCCATTAGGACAAACGTCAGGAATAGGCACGAGTCGACAACCCGACGAGCCGACTAACTGACTGGCAACTGACTGACTGACGACAAAGGACATCCTATGCGCATCGCAATCTTTGGCACCGGCGGGATCGGCGGCTACTTCGGCGGGCGGCTGGCAGAGGCGGGGGAAGAGGTCGGCTTCATCGCCCGCGGCGAGCACCTGCGCGCTCTGCAGCGCGACGGGCTGCGCGTCGAAAGCATTGAGGGGGACTTCCACCTCGCGCCGGTGCAGGCGACGGACGACCCGGCAGAGATCGGCCCGGTCGACGCCGTGCTGCTGGCGGTGAAGACGTGGCAGGTCCCTGCCGCCGCCGCGGCCCTGCGCCCGCTTATCGGGCCGGATACGGTGGTCGTGCCTCTGCAGAACGGCGTGGAGGCGCCGGACCAGCTGTCCGCCGCGCTTGGCGAAGAACACGCTGCCGCCGGGCTGTGCAGCCTGATCACCTCCGTCGCCGCGCCTGGCGTCATCCGCCACGAAGGCGCCGCCCCGCGCATCGCCTTCGGCCGTCGCGGCGGCGCGGCTGACAGCCGGCTGGAGGCGCTGCTCGAGGCGTTCAACCGGGCCAAAGGGCTGACTGCGGACATCCCCGAGGACATCGAGGCCGCGCTGTGGCGCAAGTTTCTGATGATCACCACCTTCAGCGGCGTCGGCGCGGTCACCCGCGCGCCGATCGGCGTCTTGCGCAGCCTGCCGCAGACGCGGGCGATGCTCGAGCAGTCGCTGCGTGAAATCTACGACGTCGCCCTGGCCCGCGCCGTGCGCCTCACCCCGGCGGCGATGGAGGCGGCGATGGCTTTCATGGACGGGCTGCCGCCTGGGGCCATGGCCTCCATGCAACGCGACATCCTCGAAGGCCGCC
>JAVVFG010000195.1:0-7768 GCA_032260445.1 Anaerolineae bacterium
TCGTCGGACAACCCGTGGAGCAGGTACAGGGTGGGAAACGGTTTCGTTCTGGGAGCCGGCAGCGTGCCGTCTGCCGCCGGCGGGTCGGGTAGGAGGACCGTCATGGAGGAAGCCAGACCGAGCACGTGGGAAAAGAAGTGACAGTGGATAAGGGCCATGGCGTGAGTATGGGCAAATCCTGATAAGAGGCAAGGGGGAACTGCAGTGCAGGCTAGGGTTCAGGTGCGGTCTGCAGGCGCTCGCGGCCGGTATAGGTGAGGACGGCGTCCGGCCGGACGGCGAGCAAGGTGATGTCATGACGGTGGGCGGTGGAGATGGCCAGGCTGGACGGCTGGCCACGGCTGACGACGACAGCAGCGCCGGCGAGGACGGCGCGCTCCAGCATGGCATAGTCAGCGGCGGCTGGCAACCAGAGCATGCCGGCCGGGAGCGGAAGGCGAGCCCCCAGCACGGCCCAGCCGAGCAGCTTGTCGAGCGCCTGCAGGGGGCGCACATCTGTGCGGGCTACCTGCAGCTCGCCGTTGGCGTCGAGGAAGGCAGCGCCGGCCGGTGGGTCTGCGGCTTGCGCCAGCAGAGCGGCGGGCGTGAGGGAAAAGGGGGGCGGGGTAGGGCGCTCACGGGCGGCGAGGGCGGCGAGGAGGGTGTCGCTGCTGACGCCGCAGCTGGTGCCGTCGACGATGACTTCTTCCGGCCGGGGGAGGGTGGGCAGGCGGGCGGCACGCAGGGCGACGGTGAGCAGGTTGTATTCCTGGCGCATGCCGTCTCCGACGCAGTAGGTCATGTGGGAGAAGTCGTCGCGGTCGTGGATGTAGCCGGCGGCGTAGAGTAGGCCGGCGGCGAGCTCGTAGTCGTGCCCGGGGGTGCGCGTCGTCTCGGCGGCGTTGCGCCGCTGGCGGCCGGCGCGGACCTGGATGGTGAACGGCTGTTCGCGCGGCAGGGTAGCACGCTCCTGGCGCTCGGCGCCGTCCTCGAGGACGGCGATACGATGGGTGATGGTTTCAGGCATAAGGCCTCCAGGCGTGAAGCGTTGCGCGTTACGAGTCTCTGGGGCGCGGTAGCTCCCAGTCATGCAGTTCCGCTAAGGCAATCAACACAGGCGATATTATGGGTTTCGCCGCTGTCGTCAATATGCGCTCATGACTTTTGTTGCCCTTGTCACCTCTATGTCCGGCTGTTACCATATCTATCAGGGAGGGTGAATCGATGTCGCGTAGTTATAGCCAGGAGACTGGGCGGATTCTTGACGATTTCCTGCAAGCCCTTGGGCAGCGCGGCGGCGTTGACCGCCAGCTGCTTGACGCCTTGCACGAACTGCGTGCAGACGAAGGCTTAAGTAGCCCGACACGCGTCCAGCAGGTCGTGGAGCAGTTGCAGCAAGCACGGCGGGCAGCACAGGATGAATGGCAAGATTAAAAGCCTGACAATTGAGAACTTCCGCGGCGTGCGCCGGCTGCAGCTGGAGCCGGCCGGACGCCACCTGATCATCACTGGTGAAAACGGCGCGGGGAAGAGTGCTATCGTCGACGCCGTTGAGTTCCTGTTCACCGGGCGTGTCCGTAAGCTTGCCGGGCGGCGCGACGTGGACGAGCGGCTGGGCGTACCTTACCTCAATGGCGGTCCCACGGCGGTTGCCGTCACCTTCCACGGTAGCGACCAGGGGTTCACCGCGCCCTATCCGACCGCCGGCAGCAAGCCGCCGGCTCCGTTGCGCCCTCTCTTCAGCGCGGCGCGTGCTCGCCCGTTTGTCCTCCGGCGCGACCAGATCCTCGATTTCATAAATGCCCGGCCGTCCCCACGTTATGAGCAGATTTCGACCATTGTCGGCTTGCAGCCGCTGGATAAGGTGGATGCCACCTGGCGCCGCCAACTGCGCCAGATCACTAGTCACAAGAGCGATTTGGAAAAGCAGATCGCCCGGCTCTACACAGAGGTTGGTACCGCTCTCTACGAGACGGTAGAGAGCCCGGTAACGCTACGCCGTGCCGTGGACATGGCGCTACGCGACGCCGACCTACCCCCGGTCCGTGACCGCCAGGAGTTAGGCGAGCGGCTAAAGAGCCTTAAGGCGCAGCTCATCAGCGGGGCGGAGCACGCCGTCACGCGCCAGCTTGCGGATATCGCGACGCAACTAGAAGAACTGCCGGCAATGTTAGATTCGCTCTTCGCCGAGCAGGAGGCGCTGCTGGCCCAGCGGGCCGCCTTTTGGCAGCAGAGTGCTGCTCTTGCCGACGCTCGCTGGGAAGAGCTATTGGTTCGCGGGCTGGCTTTGCTGCAAGCCGGCGACGATTGGCTCCACTGCCCGCTCTGCCAGCAGCCGGTTGCCGATTTAGCCAGCCTGCAGGCGCATCTTACCGAGCGCGTGGACGCCCTACAGGCGCTGACGGCGCTGCGACGCGACGTTAGCCAGGCGACGAGCCACCTCCACGCCAGCCTACCGCGCACTGTCGAGCAGATCGACGAGCTTGCCTCGGCCCTGGCTCTCGCGGAACTAGATGGAGACAGCGCGCCGGTTGCCGCCGCGGCGACGTATCTGCACAGTCTGGAGGCAGCGCTGCTGCGCGACGAAGTCAGCCCTGAAGTGGCTGCACCGTGGCGCGAGGCGGCGCCACTGCAGGCGCTTGCCGATGCCTGGCCCAGCTTGCGCGCCGCTGCAACGCGCCGTCATGCCGAGCTCAGCCCCGCCGCCGGTGAGCAGCCGCTCTTTGAGATCTTCAACCGTCTTACGCGCGCCGACACTATCTGGCGGCAGCTGGAGCGGCTTGAGGGTCAGCGGCAGCAGGCCGGCTACGTTGCCGATCAGCTAGCGCTGGTCTGCAATGAACTGGCCCGTGCCCGCCGGCACGGCCTCGATCGCATGCGCAGGGAGCTAGAGCAGGACATCGAGCGCTTCTATTCCTTTCTCCATCCGGGGGAAGGCTATGGCGCCATCCACCTGAGCCCGCAGCCGAACCAGCGCAGCAGCGTCGGGCTCACTGCCAGCTTCCACGGCCACGACCCGGCCCACCCGCTCACGCTCTGGAGTGAAGGCCACCTCGACTCGCTCGGCCTCTGCATCTTCCTCGCCTTCATTAAGCGCTTCAACCGTGACTTCCACCTCATCGTCCTCGACGACGTGCTCACCACCGTGGATGCAGGTCACCGCCTGCGCGTCGCCCGCCTACTTGCCGAGGAGTTCGCCGGTTACCAGCTGGTGATGACCACGCACGATCAGCTCTGGGCGCGCCAGCTGCAGGCGGCGCTGCCCAACGCCAGCCTCGTCACCCTACGACCCTGGGATCTGGAGCGAGGTGTCGCCACGTGGGACCACCCGCTCAGCGATTGGGATTATTACCGTGAACAGGCGGCTGCCCGTCCGCTCGACGCCATTGCCGGCACAGGGCGGAATCTGGAGCAGTTCCTCTACGTCATGAGCGCCAACTTGAGCCTGCGCCTGCCCTTCAAACCACAGGCTGACTACACCCTTGGCGAGATGCTGCCCCCCTTCTTTGCCTGGTGCGATCGCCACGCGGTGCAGCGCCCCGATCGTCCCGCTTTTGCCGCCGAGCTGGACGCCGTGCGCCAGAAGCTCGAAGAGCTATGGCGGCTGCGCAACTGGTCGGGCGCCCACTACAACCCCTGGGGGGCTACGGCTACCGCCGCTGAAGCGCATGCCCTGATTGATACAGTTGCCGAGCTGGTGGCGTTATTTAGCTGTCCGGCCTGCCAGACGCTTGTCGAGCGCCAAGGAGAGGCATTGGTATGCCCGGCCTGCGCCCCGGGCGCGCCGCAGCAGACGCCCCCCAGCCGCTACGATCGCGGCTGGCACGGCCGTGCCCAGCGGCTGCTGAGTGGGGATAAACCAGACGCCTGCGCGACTCTTTCCAACATGATCCCGGCGATCATTCGCGGCTTCCTCCAGGATATGCGGCGGCAACTACGCCTCGCCGTGCCCGCACGCCCGGATGGGGACTACCGTGCCACGGAGCTTTTCCGGCCGTTTGTGCGCTTCGCCGCGACCCATCCGCCGCCTGGCTGTGACGCTGCGGAAATCCGCCGCCGTGCTCGTGACCTGGCTGCTTTCCGCGATGACGGCGCCTGGCGCTCGTTGTCTCCAGACGAGCTGGTCCCCTTCGTGGCTGCCGCGCACGCCTTCGTCGCCCCGTTTACCTGCGATACATGCGGGGGCCTGCTGGCCTGCGAGCAGGAGCGCTACCACTGCCCCGACTGCGCCGCCGCCTCTGCCCCTGTGCCCGCCTACTGGTTCGTCAGCTAGAGATACAGATTGCAGATACAGGGTTGGGGCTGCAAGCTTACGCTTACCCGGTACAGCGAATCGGCCTCGTTAACGTTTGAAGACGGTAGCGTGGTATACTAAGCGCTATGTTATCCGTGGTGATTCAGGCTGGTGGGCGGTCGAGCCGCATGGGGGAGGATAAGGGGCTGGTGGCGCTGGCAGGCCGGCCGATGATCGAGCACGTGCTGACACGGGTGGCGGGGCTCAGCGACGAGACGCTGATCACCACGAATGAGCCGGACGACTACGAATATCTGGGCCTGCGTATGGCCTCGGATCCAGAGCCGGGGGCAGGGGCACTGCCGGGGTTACGCACGGCGCTGGAAGCAGCGCGCGGCGATACGGTGCTGGTGCTCGCCTGCGATCTCCCGTTCGTCAACCGGCTGCTGCTGGAGTATATGCTGGAGCAGAGCAACGAGGCGGATGTGGTCGTGCCGCGCTGGAACGAGACTTACCAGACGCTGCACGCGGTCTATAACCGCAAGCGGACGCTGCGGGCGGTGGAGCAGGCACTGGCCGAAGGGGAGCGGCGGATGATCAGCTTCTATCCCCAGCTGCGCGTGCGCACGGTGACCGCCGAGGAGATCCAGCAGTTCGATCCCAAGGGGCGGAGCTTCTTCAACGTCAATACGCCGGAAGAGCTGCAGGAAGCGGAACGTCTGCTCGCCGAGCTGCGCGGACGCTAACGCGACGGCTGGCCGCGCCGTACGTGCCCTCAATCAACATCTGCTGCACCAAACAGGGGCAATCCGGCGACGCCTAGGAACAGGATCATCACGGAGAAGACTAGGCCGATCCAGTGCAGCTGTACGAATTGGATCAGATTGTCGCCGGCGTTCAACCAGCTCAGGCTCTCGTATAGAGCAAAGAAGACAAAGAGCGCAAAGCTCACCCATTGAAATGCGGTGCTGAAAGCCTGGTTCAAGAGCCGCTCCTCGCGCTCGTCAAAGATTTGGCTGGTAGCCACGAGGCTGCCCAGCAGCGGGATGCCGGCGAGTAGGGCCATGCTCTCCAGCCCTGGAAAAAACTGTGTGGCGAGCCCGAACACGCCGGCGAATACCAGCAACCACATGAAAGACCGCGCGGTCTCTTCTCTAGCTTGCCGCTTCATCCTCATCACAATCTCCCTCAAAGTAGAAGATCTCTTCCACGCTGACTTGGAAGGTCTTGGCAATGAGTAAGGCTAGCCTCACGGAAGGATTGAACTTGCCTTTTTCAATGGCATAAATCGTCTGGCGCGTTACTGACAGCCTGTCGGCCAGCTCTTGCTGGGTCATCTCGCCGTGCATATACCGGAAAGTCCTTAGCTTGTTCTTCAGCTCGGCCAAGATCGCCTCATTGCCTGACAAGATTCAAGACGACACACCCCAAGTGTAAACCAAACTATACAAAATGTAAAGTATAATTTACACTATTTGTTTCCCTTTACGCTATCCCCTGCGTTGGGCTATACTGTCGCTAGCTTTCCAGCAATAGATGCGTTTGTTGCCAGACTAACCAGCCATGTGCCGTGCGCCCTGGCCTCACGAGGGGTTTGCTCATGCTAGTGATCATCAGCGATCTGCACCTGACAGACGGGACGACGGGGACGACGATTGGCGCCTCCGCCTTCGAGGATTTCCGCGTGCGGCTGCGCGAGCTGGCGATGGATGCCTCACACCGCGCCAATGGCGTCTACCGGCCGATCGAGTCGTTTGACCTGGTCCTCCTTGGTGACGTCTTTGACCTGATCCGCACGACGCTGTGGAACGACGAAGGCGCGGCAGTACGCCCGTGGGAGCATCGCGAGAAACCGGGCCATTTCGCGGACAAGATTGCCGAGGTCACGGCGGCGATCCTGGGGCGGAACCAGGGAGCGCTGGCGGCGCTACGCGCCTGTAGCCAAGGCAAGGCGATCACCGTCCCGGTGGCGCCGGGCGCGGCAGAACAGGTCCCCGTGCCGGTGCGCATCCACTACGTGGTGGGCAACCATGACTGGTATTACCATTTGCCGGGCGCGGCGTTCGATGCCATCCGGGCGACGGTCAACGAGGCGATTGGGCTCGCCAATGGCCCCGGCCCTTATCCCCATGCTCCAGAGGAGTCGGAGCGGCTGATGGAGGTCTACCGGCGGCACCGCATCTATGCGCGCCACGGCGACATCTTTGACCCCTTTAACTACATCGAGGCGAAGGGGCGGGACGCGGCGACGCTCGGCGACGCTCTGGTCGTCGATCTGATCAATCGATTCCCCCACCTGCTGCGGCAGCGCATGACTGATCTGCCGCCGGAGTTTGTCGACGGCCTGGACGAGCTGGCGAACGTGCGCCCCTCGCTATTGGTCCCTGTGTGGGTCGATTCCTTGTTGTCGAGCAGCGACCTGACCAGGGCACAGAACCACGCGGTCAAGCGCATCTGGAATGAGTTGGCGGACCGGTTTACGGAGCTGCCGTTTGTGCGCGCGCACGACAAGCCGCTGCTGCTAGACGAGGTGGACGGCCTGGAAGCGACCCTGAAGCTATCGGCGCGCTTCTCGTTCCGTGACATCGCGCGCATCGCGACCTTCGTGCAAAAGCGGTTCTGGAAGGGCGGCTTTTCCTATGCACGGCACGCGCTGAAGGAGCCGGCATTCAAGAACGGGACGGCGGACCACATCGTCTACGGGCACACGCATCATTACGAGGTGGTGCCGCTGCACCGGCGCTACGACGGGCAGCACGAGGTCAGCCAGATCTGCTTCAACTCAGGCACCTGGCACGTCATCCACGAGCGCACGCTGAAGAGCGACAGCCTAATGACGCCGCAGTTCACCCATTTCCACGTGATGACCTACATCGCCTTCTTCGCCGAGGACGAACGCAGCGGGCGGCGCTTTGAGACGTGGTCGGGGACGTTGGGCGTGCGGTAAGGGCGCACGGAGGGAAAACCCGGTCGGGGAGCAAGCATTATCCGGGCGGGGGCACACGCCAGGCCAGAAAAGAAGGCAGTTCAAACTAGGGACGAAATGTCCCTACCGCTAGGGACAGATGCCTCATGACGGGGCGCCAGCTGCCGTTGTACGGTGTACGGGCACTTGCCAGTCTCTCGTCGAAGCCCAACAGACCAGACCTGTTAAGGAGAGTTGATCGTGACCGACACTGTCTTCCCCATGACCAGTCCCAAGCGCCGTGTGGCGTTCTATGTCCTTGTCGCCCTGTTTTCTCTGTTACTGATTGTTTTCTCAGGGGTCATGGTGCCCGTTTTACCCCTGGTCATCATCGGCTGGTTCATCCCCGATCTCTTTGGCATTCACCAGCTGCACGAGATGAGCAACGGCGCGATCGCCTGGGTCGTCTTCGCCGGAGTGCTGCTGCAGCTGCACCGCCCGGAGCGCAAAGTAGCCGCCGTCCAGATGGCCAATGTGGCGGTGCTTACCACCGTGATCATCAGTCTGGTGGCGGGGACCTTCTTTCCCGGCACGCTGGTCTTCTTCTTGCTGACCGCCCAGGACAGGTTCAGGTCGTGCGGCGTCACTGT
>JAVVFG010000196.1:0-7737 GCA_032260445.1 Anaerolineae bacterium
TGCGCAAAGTCAACCAGGAGCGTGGTTTTACCATACCCGGCCGGGGCAGCGACGATGATCAAGCGATTGTCGAGAAGTTCGTAGAACAGCTCAACGAGCCGCTGGCGGTTGAGCACATCAGCGTGGCGACTGGGGACAACGATCTTTGTCCGCGCCACTGGCAGGTTGGTCATCTAGCTGCCCCTCTTCCGACTCTGGCGACACGACGAGAACTACCGGCACCCAGGCGCGACCGGGGACCGGAGGGCACATGCCTATTATTATGCAGCAAGTGCGCAGGAAAGAAAGAGGAAATGTGGCACAAACAGCTCATTTTCGCGTGAACATCGTGTGAACGCAGCGTGCTTTCCGAGGTACTGACTTCCCGATTTGACCTATCTTATAGCATTGGCGGCGCCAGTTCGAGGCAATTTGCAGCGTTTCCGTCCCCTGGAAACGCTGATAGTATACCACAATTGGCGGCTGTGTCGTGGTCTGCCTCAGGCTGCAAGGCAGACCACGATTGCCCGTCCGGCCGCTGCCACCGGCGCCGTCGAGAAGGTTGCACAAACACAATTACGTTCTAGAATACCCACCATGTCGGTTTTCGTGCTTGTGTTCTTGGGCGAATAGGGGAACACATCATACAACTCACTGCTGCGCAGCTTCTCCAGCGCCCTCTTGTTGAGATCGGGACAGAAGAAGGAGGAACCCGGGATGTTAAGACGTGCTGTTGTTATGTCACTCTTTGTACTCCTGTTATTCCTGGCTGCCTGTAGCGGGCCAAGCGCGCTCACGGGCCCGGAGGAGGTGAGAATCGGTGTGGTCGCGCCGCTCACCGGCGACATTCCCAAGGTGGGCGAGAGCACCCAGAACGCGGCACAAATGGCGATCGACGAAGTTAACAACGCCGGCGGCCTGGAGATTGGCGACACCACTTACACGGTGGTGATCCAAGTAGAAGACAATGAGGCGAAAGCTGAATCGTCGGTCGCCGCGGCGACCAAGCTGATCACCCAGGACAACGTCGTCGCGATAATCGGCCCGCAGTCCTCGAAGCAGGCTGTGCCCACGGGACAGGTTGCCAACGACCGCGAAACGCCGATGATCAGCCCATGGTCGACCAATCCGGACACGACGACGAACCGGCCGTGGGTCTTCCGCGCGGCTTTCCTCGACCCGTTCCAGGGACCGGTCGTGGCCAGTTTCGCGCAGGAGGAATTTGGCGCACAGACGGCTGCCGTGCTCTACGACGTGGCCAGCGATTACCCCAAGGGGCTCGCCGAAAACTTCCGCGATGCGTTCCAGGCCCAGGGTGGCGAGATTGTCGCCTTCGAAACGTTCAGCACGGGCGACACCGACTTCAGCGCGCAGTTGACGAAGATCGGCCAGGCCAACCCGGACGTCATCTTTACGCCGCAGTACTACAACGAGGTGCCGCTGATCGTACAGCAGGCGCGCGAGCTGGGGATTGCGGTGCCCGTCGTCGGTAGCGATAGCTGGGGTACGCCGGATCTGCTCGACCTGTGCGGCGATGCCTGCAACGGCCTCTTCTTCAGCACGCACTACGCGCCGGACATCGCCACCGAGGTTGCCCAGGAGTTCATCAGCGCCTACGAAGAGCGCTTCGGCGAGAAGCCGGACGACGTGGCCGCGCTGACCTACGATGCCTTCCAGCTCCTGTTTGCGGCAATGCGCGAGGCAGGCAGCATCGAGAAAGAAGCGATCCGCGATCAGCTCGCAGAGGTCGACCGCTTCGAGGGCGTCACCGGCATCATGAGCTTCGATGATCAGGGCGATCCCACCAAGTGTGCGGTAATCATCCAGATCCAGAGTGGTGCCTTCACCTACTACGACCAGGCCTGCCCGGCCGGTTTCCCCTAATAGCTGATTGAGCCAGGAGAGCCGGGCGCAGGCTGGCCCGGCTCTCTGGCTGACAGGGGCGTCATGGACCAATTTCTGCAGCAGTTTCTTAATGGCTTACAGCTCGGCAGCCTGTACGCGCTGATCGCACTTGGTTACACCATGGTGTACGGCGTGTTGCTGCTGATCAACTTTGCGCACGGCGACATCTTCATGATGGGTGCGTTTTTTGGCATCTTCTTCGCCTTTACGTTTGATCTGCCCTTCCTGCCATCGCTTCTGCTCTCGATGGCCGTGGTCGGGGTCATGGGCGTTCTCATCGAGCGAATCGCTTACAAACCGTTGCGCCACGCCTCGCGCCTTTCGGTCGTCATCACTGCGCTCGGCGTTGGTCTCTTCCTGGAAAACGGCATGCTGGCCCTCACCGGAGCCAGCCCGCGCAGCTACCCGCAGGACTTTGTGGAGACGCGCGTTTTCGAAGTCGCCGGGCTAAGCGTTAGCAACGTGAAGATTCTGATCGTCGTGCTCGCGTTTGTCCTCATGGCGGGTCTTTACCTTCTCGTCCAGCGCACGAAGTGGGGAATGGCCATGCGCGCTATCTCCTACGATAAGTTTGCCCTGCCGCTGATGGGCGTTTCCCAGGACAGGGTCATCTCGTTGACCTTTCTCATCGGGGCTGCCCTGGCGGCTGCCGGCGGCATCCTCTGGGGCGTTGCCTACCCCGTCCTGAACCCCTACATGGGGCTGCGCATCGGCTGGAAGGCGTTTATCGCCGCGGTCGTCGGCGGTATTGGCGACATTCGCGGCGCGATGGCGGGGGCGATGATCCTGGGCTTTCTCGAGGTGTATGTCGCCGCCTACCTGGCCTCCACCTATCGCGACCTGATCGTCTTCGTCCTTTTGCTGGCCATCCTCGTCGTGCGGCCCACCGGTCTCTTTGGCGTCGCGCGGCGGCAAAAGGTGTAGGGAACGCGCATGGCAGACGTCACCGAGATTACTCAGGAAAGCAAAAGTATGGTGCCGGCGCGTAACCGGCTGGTCACCGCCCTCAATGCCTGGTTCCAGGATAAGATCCTGCATGCCTACCTGCTTGGCATATTCGCCGGCGTGCTCCTCGAGCGCACCGTCGGCATCGTCATCGCGCGCCTGCTAGGGTTGCGTGATCTCCCGGTTCTGTTTGGTCTGCTGAACGTCTTCGAGGCCTTTGGCGACCTCGACCTATCGGGCATTCTAGAGCCGCTCTTCCCGACCACCAACATCCCGAACCCGTGGCAGCAGGCTGGCGCCGCGCTGGTGGATGTGCTAGTTACCATCGGCAGCGACATTCCCTTAGCGCTGCTGACCACGCTACAGGTAACGGCCTACAATCTGATCATCTACGGGGTACCGGTATTTCTTGCGGCGTTGGTGCTCAATCCGGCGCTGCGTGGGGTGGTGCGCCGGCTGCCGCGGGCCTTTAACCTCGGCCTGCTTGTCGCGCTCACCTATGGCATCTTCTGGGCCTGGGGCGGCGAGACGGCCTACCGCGAGCTGGTGCTCATGTATCTGGGCATCAACATCATCCTCACCGTCAGCCTGAACTTGATTAACGGCTATATGGGTGAGTTCTCTGTCGGGCATGCCGGGTTCATGGGCGTTGGCGCCTACGCCGCCAGCGTGCTCACGATGCGGCTGTTCACGGACAGCCCCGCCTTCGGTCCGGCGCTTTTGCCCGGCCTTACCGACTTACCGTTTGGGCTGCACGTGCTGATTGGCTTCCCGATCGCGCTGATTGCCGGCGGGGTGGCGGCGGCGCTGACGGGCCTGCTCGTCGCCTTCCCCAGCTTCCGCACACGTGGCGACTACCTGGCAATCGTCACCCTGGCGGTTAACTTCATTGTGCAGGCAGCACTCAACAATATGGAGATTGTCGGCGGGCCGCGCGGGCTGCGTGGCGTGCCGCTGTGGAGCAACTTCACTTGGGTCTTTGTGGTCACGCTCCTCTCGATCTTCGCGATACGCAACCTCGTCAACTCCACGTTCGGTAAAGGAATTGTCGCCATCCGCGAAGACGAGATTGCCTCGGGACTGATGAGCGTCAACACGCGCGGGGTGAAGCTCGTCGCCTTTCTGACCTCTTCTTTCCTTGCGGGGGTGGCAGGCGGTTTGTTTGCCCACGTGCTGGCCTACGTCAATCCAGGTGTGTTTGGCATCTTCAAGTCGACCGAGGCGTTGGTCATGGTCTACCTCGGCGGGATGGGCAGCATCAGCGGCTCGATCATCGCCGCCTTCATCTTTACGTTTATTACGGAAGCGCTGCGGCCCCTGGGCGTGCTCAAATGGGTGCTCATCCCCCTGCTGCTGATTCTCCTCATGATCTACCGCCCGCAGGGCCTTTTCGGCAATCGCGAGCTGCACTTCAATATCGGCGGGCGCGAGGAGGAGTAGGCAGCACGGCTGCGCATGATGGCTATGGAACCGTTACTCGAGATTAACGACCTGACCCACTATTTCGGCGGTCTGCGTGCCGTTGACGACTTTGACCTGACGCTCTATCCGGGCGAGCTAGTTGGGCTTATCGGGCCCAACGGCGCCGGCAAGACGACGATCTTTAACCTGGTGACCGGCGTGTATACGCCGAGCGAAGGGGAGATCATCTTTGACGGCGAGCCCATCGCCGGCAAGGCGCCGCACACGATTACCGGCCTGGGTATCAGCCGCACCTTCCAGACGATCCGGCTGTGGGACGAGATGACCGTGCTGGACAACATGCGCGTGGCGCACCACGGCCAGATAGAGTACGGGCTGATTGACGCGATGCTGCATACCGGCCGCTACCAGGCGGAGGAGCGGCGGATCATCGAGCACGCCATGGAGCTGCTGCACCTCTTCGGCTTTGAGCGCTACGCCTCGTTGCCGGCGCGCAGCCTACCCTACGGTGACCGGCGCCGCCTGGAGATCGCGCGGGCGATGGCGACGCGGCCCAAGCTCCTCATCCTGGATGAGCCGGCCGCCGGCATGAACCCGGGCGAGGTGGAAAGCCTGATGGAGTTCATCGCCTGGCTGCGCGAGAAGTTTGAGCTGACCTTGTGGCTAATCGAACACCAGATGCAGCTGGTGATGGGCATCTGCGAACGGCTGACGGTGATTGACTTTGGCAAGACGATCGCCAGCGGGGCGCCGGCCGAGATCCGCACCGACCCGCAGGTGCTGGCGGCCTACCTCGGCGAATAACGGCAGGAGAGAAGCGCGTGCTACTGAGCGTTAACGACCTGGAAGTTTCTTACGGCAGCATCAAAGCCGTGCACGGCGTCTCCTTTGAGGTCGACGAAGGGGAGATTGTCACCCTCATCGGTGCGAACGGCGCCGGCAAGACGACCGTTCTCAATACCCTCGCGCGGCTGCTCCCGGCCGACAGCGGCAGCATCGTCTATAAGGGGCAAGATCTGCTCAGCATGCCGCCGCACCAGGTCGTGCAGCAGGGGATGACCCTTGTGCCCGAGGGACGGCGCATTTTCGGCAACCTGACCGTGGGTGAGAATTTGCGGCTGGCAGCCTTCGCGCGCAAGGACAAGGAGCAGGTAACCAAGGACATCAAGCGCGTCTATGACATCTTCCCGCGGCTGTACGAGCGGCGCAGGCAGTTGGGCGATACGCTGTCGGGCGGCGAGCAGCAGATGCTGGCGGTGGGGCGCGCCCTCGTCACCGGGGGCGAGCTGGTCTTGCTCGACGAGCCCTCGATGGGGTTGGCGCCGATCCTGGTGCAGGAGATTTTCCAGATCCTGCACGATATCAACGAGCGCGGCATCACCATCCTGCTCGTGGAGCAGAACGCGCGCCAGGCGCTCAAGCTCGCCAGCCGCGCCTACGTGCTGGAAACGGGACGCATCGTCCTCTCCGGACCTGCGGCGGAGCTGGCGGAAGATCCCAAAGTACAGGCAGCCTATCTGGGCGGCTAAGCGCAGAGCAAGCATGCGCCCAACCTTTGCCGAAGTAAATCTGGCCCAACTGACGGCGAACTACCGCGCTATCCAGGCGCGGGTGGCGCCGGCGCAGGTCATGCCCGTGATCAAGGCCAATGCCTACGGGCACGGGCTCGTGCCCGTGGCGCGCCACCTAGAGAGCCTGGGCGTGCCCTATCTCGGCGTGGCGCTGGTCGAAGAGGGCGTACAGCTGCGCGAGAACGGCATCACCACCCCCATTCTCGTCCTCGGCGGCAGCATGCGGGAACAGGTGCCCCTGTTCCTTGAACACGAGCTGACGATTGCCGCCGCTTCGCTGGAGAAGCTGGCGCACATCGAAGAGGGAGCACGCCGCCTGGGCAAGAGGGCCCGCATCCACCTGAAGATCGATACCGGCATGGGGCGGCTGGGCGTGCAGTATTACAGTGCCGCCGGCTTTCTCGAGGCGGCGCTGCGCAGCGAGCATTGCCGGGTTGAGGGTATCTTCTCGCACTTTGCCAACGCCGATGCGGCGGATCTCAGTTCGGCGCGCGAGCAGCTGGCGCGATTCACGGAGGTGCTGCGCTTCTACGAGGAGCGTGGCATTGCCCCTCCCCTGCGCCACATGGCGAACTCCGCGGCGATCCTGCAGCTGCCGGAGAGCCACTTTGACATGGTGCGCGCCGGCATCATGCTCTACGGCGTCTACCCGTCGCCGGAGGTGCCGCGCACAGTCTCTGTGGGTCCGGTCCTGAGCTGGAAGTCGCACGCCGTTTATGTCAAGACGCTACGGCCGGGGCAGCCGGTCAGTTATGGCTCTACGTGGCAGGCGGATCATCCTGTGCGCATTATCACGGTCCCGGCTGGCTACGGCGACGGCTACTTGCGCGCGCTCTCCAACCGCAGCGAGGTGATCATTCACGGGCGGCGCTACCCGGTCGCCGGCCGGGTGTGCATGGACCAGATCATGGTCAATGTCGAGCAGGATACCGTCTATCCTGGCGACGAGGTGATTCTGCTGGGCGAGTCGAGAGGCGCCAGGATCAGCGCCGAAGAGCTGGCAGCCTGGGCGGGCACCATTGGCTACGAAATCCTGACGAACATCAACGGCCGGGTGCCGCGCGTGTACGTCTGAGATCGGCTGTATTCCCCCGAGCTGTAAGACGTGGCGAAAGATTTATGTGCGATACTTATGGTGAAGTGGGATGGAAGGTTAATCGTGTGGGGACACGGGCGCCCAAAAACTGAGAATACGGCACCGCCCGCGCGTTTCTTGCCAGCCAAATACAATGAAAAAGACCCCTCGCGCAGGCGAGAGGTCCTGGGTTTAATAACAGAACGGCAGAGCCGGTGGTGCTAATCGCCGCTGGCGGGCATGTGGACCCAGCTCGGCTGGGCTGCTGTGGTGGCGCGCCGCTGCGCAGCCAGTTGCTCGAGATTAATGCTACGGAGGAAACCAGCCCCGGCGCCGAGGGCCGAGCCAAGCATCGCGCCGAGAATCATGCCACCGACGACCCATTGTGGGCCGGCCACAGCCGCACCGAGGACGCCGCCGAGGATGGCGCCGACGTTAATGCCAAGCAATAAACCCAAAACGCTTTTGTATAACATCTGGAGCATCATCATGGCCGGATTACCTCCTCGTCTCGGTACACATTTCCGTAGAGTTATCGACAGAATAGCGGCTTGGCAGCGCGCTGTCTATGACCCTTTTGGCCTATTGATCGCCACGCTCACAGCGCCGCCGCCCCAGCCCATTCCCATCCGGCAGGAAGTGGACGTGAGGGTTTACCGCCATGCCTCGTGAAGCGCGTGACTATCGTCACTTGAATGTACTGGACAATGCGGCTAGACTTAGCCTGGAGTCGGAGTCAGGGCCAGTGGGGCAAAAGATCGACAATGAGAGTGCCAATATGAAAGAGAATAAGCGTTCAAGTCGAACAGAACACGGCCAGACCGCCGTCCTTTTTGCGTT
>JAVVFG010000197.1:0-3293 GCA_032260445.1 Anaerolineae bacterium
GATGCGTGGTTCCAGGGCACTGAAGGCAACGCCTTTGGCATGGTCGTTTTCGTCGTGCTCGCCGTTGCCGCGTTCTTAACGGCGTTTTACACCATGCGCCAGATAGCGCTCACCTTCCTCGGGAAGGCGCGCACGCCGTTGGCCGAGCACGCGCATGAAAGCCCGGCGTTCATGACTATCCCGCTTCTCGGCCTGGCGTTTTTCGCGGTTACCTTTGGCTGGCTTGGCATTCCCGATAACTTCCTGGGAACCGACGGCATCTTCACGAACGTCTATCACCACTTTGTCGGCGCGACGATCGAAGAAACGCTGCACGGCCTCAACGAGCTTGGCGTGCACGTGCACGAGATCGCGACGCTCCCCTTCAGTTGGGTGCCGTTGCTGACGTCACTGTTTGTGGCCCTCGGCGGCCTGACTCTCGGCTGGTGGATCTACGGGCGTGCGCCGCGCGCGCGGGTCGAGGACCCGGACCGGATGGAGCGTCCCCTCGGCGCCGCTTGGTCGTTCCTGGCCAACAAGTGGTACTGGGATGAGCTTTACCAACTTGTGCTGGTGCAGCCGGTGGAGTGGTTCTCAGAAACCTTTGTCTCCGAGTGGGTGGACGAAGGCTTTATCGACGGCACGTTGCACCTGGTAGCGCGCACGGTCTTTGCCATCGGCCGTTATATGAAGCGCTTCGAGGAGCGGGTCATCAGCGACGGCGTCGACGCCGTCAAAGATGGCTTCCTGGGCGCTGCCCGCGAATTTCGCACCATCCAGACCGGAAAACTGCAGGAGTATGTCCTGGTCTCTACGGGCATCGCCTCTATTCTCGCCATTCTTATCCTCGTCATTAACTGGTGGGACACCATCAGCCAGTGGCTGAGCGGTTAGGAATTGGAGTCGTTATGGATCTCTTCTTTGACAACATCCTGACAATTATCGTCTTTTCGCCAGCCGTCGCCGCGCTTTTTATTTTGCTGCTTCCAAGCGACGAAGAGAACGTCATCCGCCGGCTAGCACTCTTCTTTAGCCTCGTGCCGCTGGCGCTGACGCTCTATATCTGGTTCCAGTTCGACCGCTCGTATCCCACGTTCCAGTTTGAGCAGGTCGCCGAATGGTTCCCGAGCATCGGTGCCAGCTATCACGTCGGCGTAGATGCCATCAGTCTGGCGCTGATCCTGCTGACGACCATCCTGACGCCGGTCTCCATTCTTGCCAGCTTCGAAATCGAAGAGCGGGTGAAGATGTACATGGTGCTCTTCCTCACCCTGGAAACGGGCATGTTGGGCCTCTTCGCTTCGCTGGACCTGCTGATCTTCTTCATTTTCTGGGAAATCGGCCTGGTCCCAATGTACTTCCTCATCCGGCTGTGGGGTGGGGCGGATCGCGAGTATGCCAGCTTCAAGTTCTTTATCTACACGATGGCCGGCAGCCTTGGTCTGTTGCTGTCCATCCAGTTGATTGGCCTGGCGACCGGCACGTTTGACATCGTGCAGCTCATGGACGTGTGGGTCAACCTGAGCGGTAACGTGTTACCCGGCTCGGGGCTGCCGGTTGATCTGGTGAAGAACGTGACCTACGTTCTCTTCGTGCTGGCCTTTGCCATTAAGGTGCCGATCTGGCCGTTCCACACCTGGCTGCCTGACGCACACACGCAAGCGCCAACGGCCGGCTCGATGATCTTGGCAGGCGTGTTGCTGAAGCTGGGTGCCTACGGCTTTGTGCGGCTCGTCATCCCCTTCTTCCCGGAAATCGCCCAAACGACGGCCTGGATTCTGGCCGTGCTCGGTATGCTGAGCATCATCTTTGGCGGCTTCGCGGCTTACGGACAGTGGGATTTCAAGCGTCTCGTGGCTTACTCCTCGATCAACCACATGGGCTTCGTCATCCTTGGTATTGCCGTCATGGCTCGCTACTATGGCTGGGCTGTGGAAGGGCAGGCCTCGGCGCCCCTGGTCCAAGACGCGATTATGGCGACGAACGGCGCCGTCTTCCAGATGTTCAACCACGGCCTGTCGGCGGCAGGGATGTTCTTCCTTGTCGGCGTCATTTATCACCGCACGCATACGCGCGATCTGAAGCGGTATGGTGGCATCTGGTCGGTGCTGCCGGCTTTCGGGGCCATCCTCATCTTCACGAGCATGGCCTCGCTCGGGCTGCCCGGCCTCAACGGCTTTGTCAGCGAGTTTATGATTATCCGTGGTGCCTGGAACCCCTTCACCTGGCAGGTGGCGCTCTCGATGATCGGTCTGATTATGACTGGCGCCTATATTCTGAAGGGTATTGGCCAGACGCTACACGGGCCGCTGTTGCCAGAGTGGGCTAACCTCAAGGACATGACGCTGCGCGAACACCTTGTCATCTGGCCGCTGATGATTCTTATGCTAAGCCTTGGCGTGTGGCCGCAGTGGTTGGTCGCGGTGATCAACGACACGGTCACAGTTCTCTTCAGATAACGAAGCGGAGCGGCGAGTACCCTGACGGCTCGCGGTTCTTGAAGTGGATTAAGTTATGGAACAATTCCCGTTTCTCTCAATCATTGCATTATCACCATTCCTGGCGGCTGCCACGATCCTGCTGCTGCCGGAGGAACGGAAGGAAAATGCGCGCATGCTGGCGCTGGCGGCGATGATCATCGGGCTCCTGCTCGCCAGTTACGTGTATGCTGCTTACTACAATCAGCTAGGCCAGCTCGACCTCTCTAGCTGGCGCGCAACGCTGCTCTTTGTCGAAGAGGTGCCGTGGGTTGAGAGTATTGGCATTAATTACATCGTCGGCGTCGACGGGCTCAGCGCAACACTGGTGTTGTTGACGTCGGTTGTCGGCCTCGGTGGGGTTCTGATTTCCTGGGGTATCGAAGACCGGCCGCGCGAGTTCTTCGCCTTCTTTATGCTCCTCGTCGCCGGTGTGCAGGGTGTGTTCGTCGCCGTTGACGGCTTTCTCCTCTTCTTCTTCTATGAGCTAGCCGTCCTCCCGATGTACGTGATGATTGTTATCTGGGGCTGGGAAAAGACGCGCGAATACGCGGCGATGAAGCTGACCCTGTACCTCCTGATCGGCAGCTTTATCGCCCTGATCCCCTTCCTGGTCCTCTATTTCAATCTCGAGGCGGCCGGCCAGCCGCTGACCTTTGATATGCGCGTGTGGTCTGAGACGGAGTTTCCGCGCGATCTGCAGCTATGGACCTTTTTGCCGATCTTCCTTGGCTTTGGCGTCCTTGCCGGTCTCTGGCCGTTCCACAACTGGTCGCCGGACGGTCACGTGGCAGCACCGACGGCCGTGTCGATGATTCACGCGGGCGTCCTGATGAA
>JAVVFG010000197.1:3393-7726 GCA_032260445.1 Anaerolineae bacterium
GCCGGTATCCAGATGGTGAGCCACGGCATTATGACGGCCCTCTTCTTCTCCGTGGTGGGCATGATTTATGACCGCGCCCATACGCGCGATATGGCGCAGCTCAGTGGCATGGCCCGTGTCCTGCCCTGGACGGTGGTCGCGTTTACCATCGGCGGCCTCGTGTCGATGGGCATGCCCGGTCTATCCGGCTTCGTCGCCGAGTTCCCGATCTTCCTCGGCGTCTGGCGCGGCGGCGCGATGACGCTGCGCGACACGTTCCTCGGGCTGAGCCCGAACGGATACTACCCGCTACTGGCTATCATCTCCGTATTCGGCATCATCATTACGGCGGCATACATCATGCGCGCTATTGGGACGGTGTTCTTTGGCGAGTACGATGATCACAAATGGCACGACATGCGTCCGCTGCTGGCGATAGACAAAGTTGCCCTGTTCGGTTTCGTCGTGATCCTGATCGTCATCGGCCTCCGGCCGCTGGTGATCGCCCCGATAGTGGAAGCGGGCGTCACCCCGGTGGTGCAGCGCCTGGACGCCGTACAAGATGCAGGTAACGTGTGGAGCAGCCTGCACGTGACTGCACAAACCCTTATTTCCTGGCTAGGAGGTGCCTAGTGGGTACCCAAATCGATTGGATCGCTCATCTCCTGGCGGTTGTGCCAGAAATCGCCATCGCCATTTTGCTTGTGGCTGTCCTGAGCTACGACCGGCTCGTGCCACCGGCACAGCGCCGCCGTGTTGGTCTACTCACTGCCTGGGGCACCGGTGCCATCCTGATCGTTACCGTCGGCATCTGGCTCTTCTTTGAGCAACCCGACCGGACCGCAACCTTACAAGAGTCGCTGTTATGGGGCGGGATGATCCGCCACGACATGGTGACGTTCGTCTTCCGAGTCATCGCCCTAATTGCGGTGACGGCGACGACGTTGATTTCGCTTGACGTCCCCCAGCTGCAGCGTGGCGAGTATTTTGCCCTGCTGCTCACGGCAACCATTGGCTTCAGCCTGATGGCGGCTTCGGCGGACATGATCATGCTCTTCCTGGCGCTGGAGACTGCCAGTATTAGCCTTTACGTGCTCGCCGGCTTCCTCATCGACAAACGGCGCTCGACGGAAGCAGGGATGAAGTATTTCGTGTACGGTGCTTTCGCGTCTGCGGTGATGCTCTACGGCTTCAGCCTGATGTACGGGTTGACCGGGACGTCGAACGTCTACGAAATCGCCTTTGCGTTGCGCAACAGCGTAATCCCCATCGAGGCGAACGCGGTGCTGCTGCTCGCCGCGATGCTGATCCTCGTCGGCTTCGGCTTCAAGGTGTCGGCCGTTCCGTTCCACTTCTGGACGCCGGATGTCTATGAAGGTGCGCCGGCGCCGGTCACAGCATTTATTTCAACGGCGTCGAAGGCAGCAGGCTTCGCGGTCTTGCTGCGTGTCTTTGCCGCCGGCATGGTGGGCACGCCGGAGATCGGCAATGCGTGGTGGTCAACGCTCGTCGCAATTACCGTCGTGACGATGACCGTCGGCAATGTGCTTGCCATTTTCCAAAGCAACATCAAGCGCATGCTGGCCTACTCTAGTATTGCCCAGGCCGGGTATGCGCTGATCGGCCTCGTGGCCCTGACCCCAGACGGAGGCGGGGCGACGGTTTTTTACCTGCTGATGTATGTGGTTACCAACATCGCCGCCTTCGGAGTGATTGTTCTGGTTGGGCGGGAAACGAAGGCGGACGAAATGCGCGACTTCTACGGGCTGAGCCGCCGCTCGCCATATCTGGCACTGGCGATGCTCTTTGCGCTGCTTTCGCTCGGCGGCATCCCGCCAACAGCAGGTTTCTTCGGCAAGTTCTTTGTCTTCAAAGCAGCCGTGGACTCCGGTCTGTGGTGGCTGGCGTTGATCGGCGTGCTTAACGCCTTCATTGGTCTTTACTACTACCTCACGGTGGTCAAATACATTTATCTGTACCGTTCTGACGAGGACGCGGTGCGAATCCCGGTCAGCCGCGCGGCCCAGGTGGCTCTCGGTTTTGCAGTTTTCGGTATTCTCTACCTGGGGATCTTTGCGGGACCGGCATTCGAATGGACGCTTGAGGCCGGCCGCGCCTTCTTCCCCTTCTAGGTGCGGTGGCGCGCCAGCTGGCCTTGCCTGGAAATAGGCGCGAAATCGCCTGTTGTCGACAGTAATCCTTGTGATATAATGCGCAAGTTCACCCATTTAAAGAGAGAATTGTGTTCAAAAGCAAACGGCAAAATGAATATGCCGCGGCATACGCGGGTCTGATCAGCCAGATTGGATGTATCACAAGCATTGCCAGCGTCATCATCATTGCGGTCGCTTTTTTCGCAGGACAGTTCATTGACAACTACTTCGGCACAAAGGGCATCTTCACTGTCCTGGCTCTCGTCGGAAGCTTTCCCATTACCCTCTATGTAATTGTGCGGATTGCGCTATCCAACGTGGCGCGTGCCCAAGATCTGCTTGAGAGACAAGAAGACGACGATCAAGAGGCAGAAACGGATACATGAAGAAACGATACGTCATTCTCGGTTCGATCCTCCTGATGATCCTTCTCGGTTCGATGGTGGCTGTCACCAAGCCGGTGCTACCGGTCATCCAGCTGCCCGGCGAGAAGTATCCCGGGCTGACCCTTCCCGTTGTGGGCGGCCTCACCAACACGTTCGTGGCGACGGTAGTGACTTATATTATCGTCATCGCCATGGTCCTTGCGGCCAACGCGCGCTCTCGTACAGCCGACGAAATCCCCAACGGCTTTTACAACTTCTTTGAAATGGTTGTGGAAGGCGCCTACAACTTCGCCAAAGGTATTGCCGGCGAGAAGGTGCGCGATTTCTTCCCCTACTTTATGACCTTCCTGCTGCTTATCCTGCTGGCGAACTGGCTAGAGCTGGTGCCCGGCGTGGACAGCATCGGCGTTTGGGAGAATCTGCCGCACCTGCGGGAGCTCGAGGCTGAGGAAGAGGCGCTTGCCGCCGGCGAGCACCTGAGCGAGGAAGAGCTGCACCGCATTTATGAGGAGTATGACGAGGCCAATATCGGCGATCTGCGCATCCCTGAAGAGTCACCGGTAGGCTTGCTAATTCGCGCCGACGGCAACGTACGAGGCAATAGCGGCTTCCTGGGTCTCGAGGCAGATCCGGAGAAAGCCGACTGGACGATCGTCCCCTTCTTACGGGCGCCGGCAACGGACCTTAATTTCACGCTCGCCCTGGCCCTCGTGTCCATGTTTATGGTCCAGTATTATGGCTTCAAGTACCTTGGGGCGAGCTACCTGAGCAAGTTCTTTACCCTGCCGATCAATGCGATCGCCAAAAACCCGATCCGGATCTTGGACCCGGCGGTGGGTATCCTGGAGTTTGTCTCCGAGATCTCCAAGATTCTCTCGTTTAGCTTCCGTCTACTTGGTAATATCTTTGCCGGCCAGGTGCTGCTGTTTGTGATGGCGTTCCTGCTGCCGGTTGCGAACGTGGCCTTCTTTGCCCTCGAGTTGTTCGTGGGTCTTATCCAGGCCATCGTGTTCGCCATGCTGACCCTGGTCTTTATGGCTGGTGCTACGCAATCGCATCATGATGATGAGGAGCACCACTAACCCCTGATAGGACCACAATCGTCGACAAGGATAAGAGACATTTAATTGGAGGAAATCACTGATGGATCTAGAAGCTGCTGCTGCACTTGCTGAGGGATTGAAGGCCCTGGGCGCGGGCCTGGCGATGATGGGCGTGATTGGCGCTGGCGCCGGCATCGGCATCCTTGCCGGTGGCGCGACTCAGGGCATTGCCCGTAATCCCGACGCGGCGGGCGCTATCCAGACGAACCTGATTCTCGGTATTGCCTTTGCCGAGGCCACGGCCATTTATGCGCTCGTGGTTGCCCTTATTATTCTGTTCGTTTTTTAAGCGCAGCGCGACGAGGAGATAGCCAATGGAAGGCTTAGGAATTAATAGCGGCTACCTCATCATCCAGATTCTGGGCGTCATCATTTTGCTGGCCTTTATGAAGGCATTTGCGTATGAGCCCATTCTCCGGACGTTGGAGGCACGCCAGGCCCGCATTGCCAAGGGCCTAGAAGACGCACGCCAGGCTGCAATCGCGCGGGACAACGCCGACGCGGAAGCGAAGAAGATCCTCGATGCGGCCCGCGCCGAGGCAGCGAAAGTGCGCCAGGCGGCCGCAGAACAAGGGGAAGAGACACGCAAGGGCGTGATCCGCCAGGCCGAGGAGCAGGCGCGCGAAATCGTCTCTGAGGCACGCGAAGAAGCGCAGGAAGAGCGCGACCGCATTCTTTCTGACTTACGCAGCCAGGTTGTGGCGATTGCCAT
>JAVVFG010000198.1:0-7702 GCA_032260445.1 Anaerolineae bacterium
GCCCAGCTCCACTTTCAGATCGTCGAGCAGGTTAACAACCTGGGCCTGGATCGACACGTCGAGCGCGGAGATCGGCTCGTCGGCAACGATGAAGCTAGGATTGGTCGCCAGGGCGCGGGCGACGCCGATGCGCTGCCGCTGCCCGCCGGAAAATTCATGCGGGTAACGCTTAACGAAATAGGGATTGAGCCCGACGATGCGCAAGAGCTCTTCAACACGCTCGTGCCGTTCGCGGGCGTTGCCGATGCCGTGAATTTCGAGCGGCTCGGAGACAATGCCGCCAACCGTCATGCGGGGATTGAGGGACGCATAGGGATCCTGGAAGATCATCTGCATGTCGCGCCGCGCGCGGCGCAGATCACCGCGGCTCAGGCCGGTGAGAACTTTGTCCTCAAAAATTACCTCGCCTTCGGTCGGTCCCAACAGCTGGAGAATGGTGCGGCCGGTCGTCGACTTGCCGCAACCGCTCTCGCCGACCAGTCCTAAGGTCTCGCCCTGGTAGATATCAAAGGTGACGCCGTCGACGGCGCGTACCGCGCCTACCTGGCGACGGAAGACGCCGCGGTAGATGGGGAAATATTTCTTCAGGTTACGGACCTTGACCAGGGGTTCTCGTTGTTTGCTGCCGTTCTCCTGGGTCATGCTGCTTCTACTCCAAAGCGCGATGGTTCTTCAAGCACGATTTCCCAGCGCCAGCAAGCTGACTGCTGGTCGCGGCCGGTGTGCATCAGCGGGGGGTTGGCCTCCCAGCACTTGTCAATGACGTAGGGACAACGCGGGGCAAAGGGGCAATGGTTGAACTCCTGGCGCAGATCCGGTGGTAACCCTTCGATCGAAGCCAGGCGCTGCCGGTCGCGCGCGTCTACCTTAGGCAGAGATTGCAACAGGCCCAGCGTGTAGGGGTGGGCCGGTCGCTCATAAATGTCCCAGACCGAGCCGTACTCGACGATGTAGCCGGCGTACATCACCGCCAGCTTCTGCACGAGGCCGGCGACAATTCCCAGATCGTGGGTGATCCAGATGATGGCCATGCCGAGCTTCTCCTGAAGCTGCTTGACCAGCTCGACGATCTGGGCCTGAATGGTGACGTCGAGCGCCGTGGTCGGCTCGTCGGCGATCAACAGCGCCGGGTTGGTGGAGAGCGCCATCGCGATCATGATGCGCTGGCGCTGCCCGCCGGAGAATTGGTGCGGGTAATCGTTGAGGCGGTCTTCGGAATGGGGCATGCCGACGAGCTCGAGCATTTCGGCGGCCCGCTTGCGGGCCATCGCTTCGTCCATCCCCAGATGGAGCATCAGCCCTTCGGTCATCTGCCGCCCAATCGTCAGGACCGGGTTGAGGGAGGTCATGGGATCCTGGAAGATCATGGCGATCTCGCGCCCGCGCACGCGGCGCAGCTCGGCCGGGCGCAGCTTTATCAGATCACGCTCGCCAAACAGAACTTCGCCATTTTCGACACGGCCCGGCGGGCTGGGGATGAGGCCGACGAGGGACATTACGCCTACGGTCTTTCCAGAACCACTCTCCCCGACGATGCCGATCGATTCACCTTCATCTAGCGTGTAGGAGATGCCGTTGACGGCGTTGACCACACCCTCTTCTGTGTAGAACCGGGTTTCAAGATTTTTAACTTCTAGTAAGGGCGCCATAGACTACCTTTCACCTGTTATGTTAACTGCGACAAGCATTACGCCGTTTCTCGAGGGACGATCGGCTGCCCTTTGTGCCGCTGTCTCAAGTCGCACCAGTCCTGGCACTTCGCATTGTAGTACAAAGCGAATTGGCTGGCAAGAAGGTGTCATCTGGGTGACAAAAAGGCGACAAGGGGGCCTGGCCGACATCCGATTGTGGTGATCCCATTGCCTTAAGGGATAGCGCGGGCCCGTTGCACGAGGAAACGGCGGGCGCGGATAAAATCGGTCTATCGTTCCGAGCAATAGACCGGGAACTACCAGGCCATTATAGCCCGGGTGCCGATCGCTGCCAATCAAACAGACGTGGCGCCGGTGGCTCGCCAACTTGCCGTCGCCGGCAATCGCCTCCACAATAGCGGCGCGAGCAGAAGGAGCACGAGCATGATCGAGTTTGGACGCGAAGTATGCAGCAATCTGCGGGTTGCCGAAAGCCGTGAATGGTTGGTGAGCAACGGGATCGGTGGCTTTGCGATGGGGACGGTCGCCGGCCTGCTGACACGGCGCTATCACGGGCTGCTCTTCGCGGCGCTGCAGCCGCCGCTCGGGCGTACGCTGCTCCTGGCGAAACTGGACGAAGACTGCAAGTACAACGGTGCCAGGTTCTCGCTCTTCGCCAACCGCTGGGCGGATGCAACCGTCGAGGAGGAGGGCCTGCGCTATCTGGAGCGGTTCCATCTTGAAGGCACAACACCCGTGTGGAGCTATGCGTATGGCGACGCGCTGCTGGAAAAGCGGATCTGGATGGAGCCAGGCGCGAACACGACCTACATTCACTACACGCTGCAGCGCGGCAGCGGCCCCTTCGAAGTCTACGCCAAGGCGCTCGCTAACTACCGTGACTACCACCACACGACGATTGTCAATGAGTGGCAACCGGAGGTCCGGGCGATTGCCAATGGGCTGCGCGTCAAGGTGCACGGCGGCGCGCAGCCGCTCTACCTGCTAAGCAGCCGCGGGCAGGCGTGGCCGGAGAACACGTGGTATGAAGATGTCTTTCTCAGCGTGGAGGAGTACCGGGGGCAGAATGACGTCGTCGAAGATCACATTCATGTGGGCGTGCTGGGCGCGACGTTACAGCCGGGCGAATCGTTCACGATCGTCGCCAGCACCGAGGCGGCGCCACTGCTGGAGGGCAAGGCGGCTTACCACAAGCGGCGGCGCCACGAGCGAGATTTGATCGCGCGGGCGGCAGCGGTTACCCCCGTGCCCCCGGCGCAGCTCGTTCTCGCCGCGGACCAGTTTCTCGTGCGCCGCAGCACGCCGCAGGATCCCGATGGCTGCACGGTGATCGCCGGCTACCCGTGGTTCAGCGACTGGGGACGCGACACGATGATCAGCCTGCCGGGCCTGACATTGGCGACGGGCAGGGCGGAGATCGCGGCGCGTATCCTGCGCACTTATGCCCAGTTTGTCGACCAGGGCATGATCCCCAACCGGTTTCCTGACGAAGGTGAAGAACCGGAGTACAACACGGTGGACGCCACGTTGTGGTTTTTTGAAGCATTGCGCGCTTATCATGCGGCGACGGGCGATGATGCGCTCCTGCGCGACCTCTTTCCCGTGTTGGAGGAGATCGTGGGATGGCACGAACGGGGCACGCGCTACCAGATACACCGCGATAGCAGCGACGGGCTGCTGTACGCCGGCGAGCCGGGCGTGCAGCTCACCTGGATGGATGCCAAAGTCGCGGATTGGGTGGTTACGCCGCGTACTGGCAAGCCGGTGGAGGTCAACGCCCTGTGGTATAACGCCCTGATGGTGATCGCTGATTTTGCGCGGCGGCTGGGCGCGGATGCCGGACGGTACGAGACGCTCGCCACCGCCGCGGGCGCGGGCTTTGCGCGCTTCTGGAATGCGGAGCGGGGCTACTGCTACGACGTTCTCGACGGGCCTGCGGGCCACGACGCCGCGCTGCGACCGAACCAGCTCTTTGCCGTCTCGCTGCCACACAGCCCGCTCAGCGCCGAACAACAGCAAGCTGTCGTGGACGTCTGCGCGCGCGAGCTGCTGACCAGCTTCGGGCTGCGCAGTCTGGCGCCGGATCACCCCGACTACAATAGTCACTACGGCGGCGACCAGAAGGCGCGCGACGGCGCGTATCATCAGGGCACGGTGTGGAGCTGGTTGATTGGCTCCTTTGTCGATGCGCATCTGCGGGTCTACCAGGATGCAGCGCGCGCCCGCTCCTTTCTGTTGCCCTTGCTGCAGCATCTGAACACGCATGGCGTTGGTAGTGTGAGCGAGATATTTGACGGCGACCCGCCGTTTACGCCGCGCGGCTGCCCAGCGCAGGCGTGGGGCGTGGCCGAGCTGATCCGCGCCTGGCAGGCGACGGCGCCCGTTATGACCTGATCCGAGTTATTGCAGACAATCTGGCAGGAGGTCTTCCCATGTTCCCTCCGACTCCCACCGAGCAAGACGCTGCTGTCACCGCATTCCTGCAGGCGCTTTCGCCGCGCGTACGCGGTGATCTGCGCCACGATCGTATCAGCCGCCAGCTCTACAGCACCGATGCGAGCATCTACCAGGTGATGCCGCATGGCGTCCTCATCCCGCGTGAAGAGGAAGACGTACACGCGGCGGTGGAGCTGGCTGCGGCGCATCAGGTCCCGCTGTTGCCACGCGCTGCCGGGAGCAGCCTCGCGGGGCAGGCGGTAAACAAGGCAGTGGTCATCGACTTCACGCGCCACCTCAACCAGATCCTGGAGGTGAACGCCGAAGAAGGCTGGATCTGGGTACAGCCGGGTATCGTGCTCGACGAGATGAACGCCTATCTGCGCCAGTATGGCCTGCAGTTTGGCCCGGATCCGGCGAGCAGCAACCGCGCGGCGATGGGCGGGATCGTCTCCAACAACTCGACGGGCAGCCATTCGATCCTCTATGGGATGACGGCCGATCACGTGCTGGAAATGCGCGTCTTGCTCAGCGACGGCAGCTACACGCACTTCGGGCCGCTCGAACCCAGCCAGCTAGCGCAGCGCATGGAACTCAACGGGCTGGAGGGCGCGATCTACCGCCAGATTCAGGCCCTGGTCAGCGATCGGGCGAACCAGGAGACGATCCGGCGCGGCACGCCGCGGCACTGGCGCCGCTGCGGCGGTTACAACCTCGACCGCTTTGTCGAAGGTGGCGTCACGTTCCAGTGGCCGCGCGATCCGCGCTTCAATCTGGCGCACCTCGTCAGCGGGGCGGAAGGGGGCCTGGCGGTGATCACGGCGCTCAAGCTAAACCTGGTGCCGTTGCCAGAGCGCACGGCGCTGGCGATCATCCACTACGATTCGCTGTACGAGGCGCTGTCGTCCGTTCCGACGATTCTCGAGGTCGAACCATCGGCGGTGGAGCTGCTCGACAATCTGGGCCTGACGATGTGCCGCGACGTGCCGGAGTATGCGCGCCTGCTGCAGACGTTTGTCGTCGGGCAGCCAAACTGTGTGCTGATCACCGAGTTTTACGGCGAGAGCGAGGCCGAGCTGCGGGATAAGGTGGAGCGTCTGGAGAAACATCTGCGCCGGCAGCAGGTGTCGGCGACGACAGTGGTGCCGGCCCTCGACGCGCGCCTGCAGGCAAACGTATGGACAGTGCGCAAGGTGGGGCTGGGGCTGATGATGAGCATCAAGGGAGATCACAAGCCGATCCCGTTCATCGAAGACGCCGCCGTGCCCGTGGAGCACCTGGCAGCGTATGTGACACGCATCGAACGTTTCTGCAACGACCTGGGCACGAACGTCGCCTACTACGCGCACGCCAGCGCCGGCTGCATCCATATCCGGCCGCTAATCAACACAAAGAAGGCCGAGGAAGTGGCGAAGCTGCCGCAGATCACGCAGTTTTCGGCGGAGCTGCTGGGACAATATGGGGGCAGTCTGTCGAGCGAGCACGGCGACGGCCGGGCGCGTACGTGGATGAACAAGCAGTTCTTCGGCAAGCCGCTTTACGACCTTTACTGCCAGGTCAAGGATATTTTTGACCCGCAGCGGCTGCTCAACCCGGGCACGGTGGTTGAGGGCGGGCCGATGACCGAAAACCTGCGCTACGGCACGTCCTACTCGGTGCTACCGCTCAAGGAACATCTCGACTTCCACGAGGATATGGGCTTCCATCGGGCGATCGAGATGTGCAACGGGGCCGGCATCTGCCGCAAGCGCACCACGGGGACGATGTGTCCCAGCTTTATGGTCACGCGCGAAGAAGAACACAGCACGCGCGGGCGGGCGAACATTCTGCGCGCCGCGATTTCGGGCCAGCCCCCCAATTTGACGCTGACGAGCCAGGAGGTGTACGACGCGCTGGACCTGTGTATCTCCTGTAAGGGGTGCAAGTCGGAGTGCCCCTCTTCGGTGGACATGGCGAAGATCAAGACGGAGTTCCTTGCCCACTACTATGACGAGCACGGCAAGCCGCTGCGCGCGCGTCTCTTTGGCGACATTGCGCGCCTCAGCCGCCTGGCGAGCGGGCGGCTCGCGCCCGTCGCCAACGGCGTCATGGGCTACGCTGCCGTGCGCGCCGCCCTGCAGTCGCTGCTGGGGATCAGCGGAAAGCGCAGCCTGCCGCCGTTCGCGGCAGAGCCGTTTACCACCTGGTACCAGCGCCACCACGCCGAGCGCAGCAGCCAGCACGCGCTGCGCCGGGTCGTGTTGTTTAACGACACATTCAACACGTATAACGATCCGCACATCGCCATCGCCGCGACCGAGTTTCTGCAGGTGGCGGGCTTTGACGTCGTGCTGCCGGGCCATCGCTGCTGCGGACGCCCGCAGCTTTCGAAAGGGCTGGTTGGTGAAGCGAGGGAGGCCGCGCGGGATACGGTGGAGCGCCTGGCGCCGTTCGCGGCGGCGGGCATCCCCATCGTGGGTCTGGAGCCGAGCTGCCTGCTGACGCTGCGCGACGAGTATTTTTCGCTGTTGCCTGGCGATGGGCGGGTGGCGGAGATCGCCGCGCTGGCCTATACGTTCGAGGAGTTCGTCGCCGACCTGGCGAGCAATGGTGAGCTGGACGTCGTGTTCAGCGACGAGCCGCGCCAACTGCTGCTCCACGGGCATTGCCACCAGAAGGCGCTGGTTGGGACCGGCCCGACGCACCAGGCGCTCACCTTGCCGCGCAACTACCAGGTCGAGGAAGTCGATTCGGGCTGCTGCGGGATGGCGGGCAGTTTCGGCTACGAGGCCGAACATTACGAGATTTCACAACAGATCGGCGAACGCGCGCTCTTCCCGGCGGTGCGGGCCAGCGGTGGCGATACGGTGATCGTCGCGCCGGGGACGAGCTGCCGGCACCAGATCGCGCATGGCACCGGGCGGCAGGCCGTGCATCCGGCCGAAGTCCTGCGCGCCGCGCTCGCCAGCTGAGCGCAACCACATTGCACGAGAAAGGAACTAAGGACGAATTACCATGTTTATTATCGATGCCCATCACGACCTGGCCTACAATGCGATCCGCTACAACCGGGAGGTGAGGCTGCCGCTGACCGACCTGCGGGAGCGGGAGCGCAAGACACCGGCGGAAGGCGTGCCGACCGTTTCCATCCCTACGCTACTGGAAGGGCGCATCGGCCTCATCTTCGGCACCCTCTTCTCGATGCCGATCCAGCGGAATGTATTCATGCCCGACAACAAGAAGTTGGTCTATGAGAATCCTGACCAGGCGCATGCGGTCGCGCTTGCCCAGCTCGACTTTTACCAGAGGCTGGCGGACGAGGTTGAGCAGATCCGGCTCGTGCGCAACCTGCCGGAGCTGGAGGAAGTTGTGGCGAGCCACGTGGAGGGCGAGGATGGCTTACTGGGCATCGTCGCGCTGATGGAAGGGGCCGACCCGGTGCGCGAGCCGGCCGAACTGGAAGAGTGGTACGAGCGCGGCGTGCGCCTGATCGGGCCGGCGTGGGATGATACGCGCTATGCGGGCGGCGCCTGGCGCGAAGGCAGCGGCTTCACGCGTGAAGGGTTTGCCCTCATGGAGGGGATGGCCGACCTCGGCTTCATCCTCGACATCACACATCTGAGCGATAAGGCGGC